>CAJUSM010000039.1:17560-26345 GCA_910588935.1 uncultured Oscillospiraceae bacterium | reverse complement strand
GAGCTGGGTTCTTTCTTCTCTAGCTTACCTTTATCTCCTCGTTTGCACACTCCCCTGTATCTTTCCTTACTTGCAATTCAATCCTTCCTATGCTAAAATCAGTATTAATAACGCTTTAGGAGGTCCCTCTATGGCCAATCGTCACACCTCAAATAATTTTAGCCGCCAGCTCTCTACTCTTATTGACTGTCTAGATCACGTTCCCACTCTACTCCTCCATGCGTGCTGTGCTCCCTGCTCCAGCGCAGTTTTAGAATACCTTAGCCAATATTTCTCTATTTTTTTGTTGTATTATAATCCCAATATTTCCCCTGAGAATGAGTACCAGAGACGTCTTGCAGAGCTCCAGCGCCTAATCAGCCAAATGCCTTTTAATAACCCGGTTCATTTGATCCCATGTAAGTACGACTCCCAGGCCTTCCGCCAAATTGCCCAAGGCCAAGAGCAAGAACCGGAAGGCGGCGCCCGATGCCATCTTTGTTTCCGACTACGGCTAGAAGAGGCTGCCAGAACCGCCCAAGCACATGGTTTAGAATACTTTACCACCACTCTTACGATCAGTCCCTTAAAAGACGCGGCTCTAATCAACCGGATTGGAAATGAGCTGGAAAAAAAGTATGGTGTAAAACATCTTCCTGCCGATTTTAAAAAGAAGGATGGTTACAAGCGTTCCTTAGCCCTTTCCCGAGAGTATGAACTATACCGTCAAGACTACTGTGGCTGCGTTTACTCTAAAGCTGAACGGGAACAGAAAAAGGCAGAAGTTCCCAATGGAAAGGATGATTTTTAAAATGCCGGTTACCTATCATGGGCACCAATATCTGGCTGCTGACGCTCACGCCCACATTTACCCAGAAAAGATCGCGGAAAAAGCCACTGCTTCGGTGGGAAATTTCTACGGCATCCCTATGGAGCATATTGGACTGCCCCAGATCCTGTCTCAAACAGGCGGACAAGCCGGCTTCGATCGCTTTCTGGTGTGTTCTGTAGCCACAAAAGTGGAGCAGGTGCGTACAATTAACACCTTTATTCAACAGGCTTGCGCCCAATATCCTCAGTTTGTGGGATTAGCCGCTTGGCATCCGGATATTACACAACTAGAGGCCGAATTGGATGACATCCAGAACCGCGGGCTGAAAGGCATCAAACTCCACCCCGATTTTCAAGAATTTGCTATTGACGACCCCAAAATGTTTCCCTTTTACCAGGCTGTTCAACGCCGGGGTTTGCCTATTTTATTTCACACAGGAGACAATCGAAAACATTTTTCTTCTCCTTTGCAGTTGGCTCATGTACTGGACAAACTGCCGGAATTGACCTGTATAGCCGCCCATCTAGGTGGATATACCCAATGGCATGAGGCACGACAGTGTCTGTCCGGAATGAATCTGTATGTAGATACTTCCAGTTCTCTTGGCTTTATCCCCAAAAAGGAGGCTCTGGAGAGCATCGCCCATTTTGGCGTAGACCACGTAATGTTTGGTACAGATTTTCCTATGTGGAATATAGAAAATGAACTTGAGACATTTTTTTCTCTTGGTTTAACCGAAAAGGAAAATCAAACCATACTGTACGATACTTTTGCCAACCTGTTCCGCTTGCCAAAAAGCGAGGAATACTAAATATGGATCAAACCCGATTTTTAGCTGCCTGCCGTCAGGTAATGGAGTCCCGGCAAAAGGCTGGGATCGGCACCTTGGGAGAAAAGTCCCTTCATGCGGCTCTCAAACTGTACTTAGAGCCACGGGAGTTGCACCGCGAGGTAACGGTAGGTCGCTATATAGCAGATATCGTCAACGAACAGGGAATTTTAGAAATACAAACCGCTGGGTTTGATAAACTGCGCAATAAACTGAGTTTCTTCTTAGAGAGTTCTCCTGTAACTATTGTATATCCGTCAGCAGGTGTCAAGCGCTTAATCACTGTGACAGAAAACGGCAGTGTCTCACCACCCCGACGCAGCCCGAAGCCCGGTGGGCCCTGGGAGATTTTGCCTGAGCTTTACCGTATCCGGCCCCTGCTTACCCAGCCAAGGCTTAGCTTCTGTGTACCAGTGCTGGAGGTGGAAGAATACCGGCTGAAGGGTGGCCAAAGTCGTCGGGGCTATACCCGCTGGGAACGAATGCCTGTACGTTTGCTGGACGAGGTCTGGATAAAGAAAAAAGCGGACCTATCGAAACTTTTACCTGCTGGGCTGCCGGAAAAGTTTACTGCTAAAGATTTTTACCGGCTAGGTCGATTCTCTCAAATGGCTGGCTCTATGGCCCTATTAGCTGCCCGAGAATTAGGGGCTATCACACAAATTGGCACCAAAGGGCGAGCCTATATATACCAAGTCTGTGTCCCAAAAAGCTGAGAGGATAACCAGGTTAGATCATCCTTTTTTCTCAATGACATATCTGGCCGCAAGAAAAGACCAATTTTGTTGAAAAGGCCGCATCAGGTTCCAATATCCCACTCCATGAAGAGTCAATTCGTCCACAAGGTTAAATTTCTGCTCCATGCTCCGCACGTCCTCAAACCATACCACATGTCCTAATCCATCTCGGCGGTACTCAAACCAGGGCGATTGCGCATTTGGATCGAATTGGATATCCGTACCCACCCGTTGGGCAATCTCTATCGCATATTGGTTTCCAATGGCAGTAGCTCGGGTAATCCCCCGCTCATAGGGAAGAATCCAGTCGTAGCCATAATTCGGCAGGCCTAGCATAATCTTTTTAGAAGGAACAACAGAGGTTGCGTACTTAGCCACTCGCTGTACTTGGTTGAAAGGCGCTATCGCCATAGGCGGCCCATAGGTATAGCCCCATTCGTAAGTCATTAAGAGAACAGAATCAGCAATCTCCCCCACTGCCTGGTAATCGTGAGATTCGTATAGTAAGCCTTTCTGTCCATCGGAAAATTTCGGAGCCAAATCCACATGAAGAGAATATCCTTGTTTTCTTAATCGCCCGGCGGCGTAACTTAAAAATTCCATAAAATACTCTTGGTCTGTACCAGAGATATACTCAAAATCCATGTCCAAGCCTATATAGCCTTTCTGCTCTATTGCCTTCAGCACATTGTCCATTACCTTTTTTTGCAGAGCTGACTCGCGGAATAGCCGGCTGGCTATTCCACCGTTAAAATTACCCTCAACAGTAAGAGAGGATAAAAGCATAACGGGCAGAGTTGAGTAATCTCTAGCCATAGAGATCAGTGGAAGGTCATTGGGAGAAATTAGGTCGCCATCTGAAGTAAATCCATACCCAAAAACTGTAAGATATGTCAGATATGGCAGGGCACGACGTAAAATAGTGCGGTCAATAAAATCATATGCATAGCCATTTACTGCTATTTTCCGACGTTTCCCAGCCGTAAAATGTACTACAATTTCTTGGCCTGGTCGCAGGAGCGGGGCCGCAATAAGCTGGGGATTGTTCTGGAGCAGGCTAACCGCAGTGAGACCAAAACGTTGGGCAATACTGCTTAGCGTGTCTCCTGATTTTACAGTGTAGGAAACAGCAGGGGTAAGCAGCAACAAAGACTGGCCTACCACTAACTGGTTGGGGCTGCCTAAAGCATTATCCATAATCACCCTCTGTGGTGAAACCCCGAAGCGTCGGGTAATGGATGCCAAAGAATCTCCAGGCTGCACCGTGTAAATTATCATGAGTATTTGCCTCCATATGAGAATTTCGGCAGGAGAAACTGCCGCAAGACATCATATGTAGGAAACTGCCAGAGCTTTACAAAAAACTGAAGCGGAGGAACACAATGTTTGACCTGCAGAAACTAACATTTTTTACAGAAGGTAACACTTTTACCGGCAGTCGTAGCGAAGGCAAAAAGCTATTACGGTATCGAGTAAAGCCTGAAGAAGATGAACTTGTTGCCTATTACTGGCGGAACGACAAGTGTTTTGAAGCGGCAAATGAAAAGGAAGAAAAGCGTTTTCTTCTAAACGAAAAAGGCTTAGAGGCGATCCAGAATTGGTTGGAAGAAGCGTGGAACCAGTAACCCCATACCAACTTCTAACCATACACTCGATCTATGGTGAAAATGTCTGGCATGGCAAAACACAGTGATGTACTCTAGAATAATTCTTCTTAACAAAAGTCATGACCATTATGGGCATGGCTAACCCGTTTGTTGTTGGATTAATACGCATATAAAGGTCAAGTATATTACTATTTAAAACACACTCTTTCCCCTTTAACCTTTCATTTTTCGAAATAGGAGCTTGCCTTTCCTTTTACGGAACCCTTGACAGACAGAAGAAAATCTGCTACATTATGATCACAAATTGTAAAGGAGTGCGATCTGTATGGAAATCCATTACTCCCCAAAGGGCGTTTGCAGCAGACAAATTGATATTGTGGTAGAGAACGATGTAATCAAATCCGTAAAGTTTACCGGGGGATGCCACGGTAATACTCAAGGCGTTGCTGCTTTGGCAACCGGTATGACGGTTCAGGAATACCTTAGTCGCTGCAAGGGCATTCGCTGCGGCTCAAAGGGTACCTCTTGTCCAGATCAGCTAGCAAAAGCTTTAGAAGAAGCCCTGATGACCGCCGCAGTTTAAAAGCCAAAATTTTCTGCCTTTCACTTAGGTTTTGTTTGAAAAATCAAAAAAGCCGTCTTTGGGCCCATAAGCAGCCTCTTTTCGCGTCAAAAATCCTCGCCAATCGGGAATGATTGACTTGTGGTTTTTTCCTTTGAAATGGACCCCTTCTAGGCAGAAATTCGTCATTTCCTCTATTTTCAAACAAGCCCCAGAAAAAACAAAAAGAAAGGGTGCTGCCCTAAGGCAGCACCCTTCCTTTTTGGCGCCTGGCTCTTCGCCAAACGCATGCAGCTTCACTTAGCAGCAGCCATTGTTGCAGCCACAGTCGTTGCCGCAACCGCCGTTGCAGTTGCCACAGCCGCTGAACCCGGTACCTCCGCAGCCACCGCAGCACAGCAGAAGCAGAACGATGATGATGATCCAAGAACAACCGTTGTTACACATTTGGTAACGCCTCCTTTCGTTTACATCCCATACTATTCCCTCTGGAAAAAACTGTGACAATGTTTCTGAATTTTTAAAAATGGAGTATTCGAGAGAAATCTAAAGAAAAACACAGCTATATTCACTAATTCCGGAATTCACTCTCTTTTTTGGACTTAATTGAACTTGACCAGAAGATGAAAAGTGAGTAAACTAAAGTCAAAGAAAGTCAAAGAAAGTCAAAGACTATTTTGGGAGATGAGCCATATGAGAATCAGCGATAGTGTTGCCAACTACATCCTAGAGCTGTTGAACCAAGCCAATGGCATTGCAGAGATCCAACGGAATGAATTAGCCAGCCTTCTAGGCTGTGTTCCCAGCCAGATAAACTACGTGATCACCTCTCGGTTTACTCCAGAACAAGGTTATCTAGTAGAAAGCCGCCGAGGAGGCGGGGGCTTTATCCGAATTACCCGGTTGCATCTATCTACTGCCGATATGATTATGCATATGGTTAATGGAATCGGCGATACTCTAGATGCCGCAACCGCCCGGGCTATGTTGGCCAACATGCTACAAAGTGGCGTTCTAGACCAGACTTCGACAGAACTGATACAGGCAGCTATATCCGAAAAGTCCTTGAGCGCGGTACCTAAGGAGTTGCGAGACACTGTACGAGCCATGATTTGTAAGAATTTACTGCTGGTTACCAGAACTCTGGGAGGCAGGCCTTGAAAAAAGGAATTGCATTCTTTCTGTTTATCCTTCTCCTGTTTTTAGGTGGCTGTCGCGGCGGCGGTTTGGTGTTTAAAGGCTTTCATGAAAGTCAGGACCAGGCTTTGCTTGAAAAATTAGCAGAACGCTACCCAAAAATGGAATTTACTTGTACCGGTCAGACACAGGGCGCCGTACACAACGTTTCCGCCTCTGATGGTACAGACTTCCCTGCGTGGACTGCTCCTGGCAGCAAAGGGAACTTTCAAATTATCAGCTATTACTTAGAAGAATGGCTGACTGACCAGGGGTTTTATAGCGATTTGGAGGAACAGGTGGCCGCCTTAGGCTTTTCTTGGGAATATGAAAACTATAACCACTATAGCCGTCATTTTCATTATACCTTTGGCAGCTTGGAGGATCCCCAACGGTTACAACAAGCGGTAGAGGCGGTAGATTGGACCAAAGAGCGCTTTGATTTGCTGTTCCAGAAGTTTCAGGAGGCTACTGGCTGCGAGGAAAATCTAAGTTTCACTTTTTCTGGAAATTTTATGGCTTATGGTGAGGAGCATCTTGCTCGGTTCTACATTGCTCCGCCTGGAGACAATATTAGCTGGGAGCGAGAGTATAGTTATGATGACTACGCTGAGTATCTGCGGCAATATCTGGAGGACATCCAGAATGAAAAAGACAAAAGGATAGCTAACAAGGAATGAAGATTTTAAGGAGGAATTCATATGTTGTGCCAAGCATGCGGCCTGAGGACCGCGACCACTCACATTAAATCTATGGTAAACGGACAGCTTAGCGAAACCCATCTATGCACAGAATGTGCCAAAAAACAAGGATACAATCATATGCTCAGCGATTGGGGCGGTTTTAGCAGTTTGTTAGGAGGCTTGCTAGGAGAAACGCCTTCTCAAGAGATCAAGCGTTGCCCAAATTGCGGGGCAAGCTTTAAAGAGATATCCAAATCTGGACAGATAGGCTGCGCACAGTGCTACAAAACCTTTCGTAACCAGCTACTACCGGTAATCCAGCGCATCCATGGTGCAGCCTTTCACAAAGGGAAAGCTCCAGGAAACTCTGCTCTGCGGATCAACAATCCCAACCGCCAGTTAGCCACAGTAAAAGAGTCCCCACTTGATGAAAAAAAGCGGTTGCTAAAAAGAGCAATTGAAACCCAAAATTTTGAAGAGGCCGCCATATTGAGAGACCAGATAAAGGAGATGGAAGAAAATGGATAACTTAAAATGGTACGAAAAAACCGGTCCCAGCGGAGATGTGGCATGCAGCACTCGAGTAAGGTTGGCCAGAAATCTGGGTAATTTTCCGTTTCCTAGCAGAGCCAGCCTGGAGCAAAAAGAACAAATTGCCCAACAGGTTAAAGAAGCTTTGATAAACAGCAACAGCGTTATCTCTCAGGAGTTTCAATTTTTGCCTATGGATGGGCTAACAGACCAAGCGGCTGCTTCTATGCTGGAACGCAGACTTGTTAGTCCAGCGTTTCTTTCCAATCGGCAGGGTAAAGCCATCCTGGCCTCCTTAGATGAAAGCCTCTCCATTATGATTAATGAGGAGGACCATATACGCATCCAGGTACTGCGAGAAGGCATAGCTTTAAAAGAAGCCGCCGAAACCGCCGACCGCATTGACACTTTATTAGGCGAAACTCTCAACTTTGCCTTTGACAAAGATTTTGGCTACTTGACCCAATGTCCTACTAATCTTGGCACAGGAATGCGAGCTTCTCTCATGCTCCATCTCCCCTGCCTTAACGAAAGTGGCGCTATGCCGAGAATCGCCGCGAACCTAGCCAAGTTAGGCCTCACTTTACGGGGAGCTTTTGGAGAAGGAAGCCGAGCTGTAGGTGATATGTTCCAGCTTTCCAACCAGATTACGCTGGGCCTTAGCGAAGGGCAGGCCATTGAAAATCTCTCGGCCATTGCCAACCAGCTCATAGAAGAGGAGAGAAAGCTCCGCCACGAGTTTCTAGAAAGCTTGGCTTGGCAAGACAAAATTACAAGGGCTGCCGGTACCCTGAAAAGTGCCCGGCTGCTCTCAAGCAGTGAAGCAGACCAACTGCTCTCCCTGGCCAGATTAGGAGTCTGCCAAGGAACTCTCCAAGGCATGGAACCGGGAGAGCTTAGCGGCCTAGGTGTAAGAGTGCAGCCCGCCACGCTGGCAAGCAGCACGGAACAGAATCTCAACCAAGAACAGAGAGACCAACTCCGGGCAAAGCTGGTTCGGGAATCCTGTGCCGCTTTACGGGAAGGATAAGCAATACAAACGAAAGGAAGGTATATTTATGTATAGATTCAATGGTTTTACAGAAAAGGCTAATGCCGCCCTGAATCTGGCCCTAGAGTCTGCCCAAGAACTGGGCCATGATTATGTGGGCAGCGAGCATCTCATGCTAGGGCTATTAAAAGAGGGCAGCGGCGTGGCTTATACTCTATTGAATAAGCTGGGCATTACTGCCGAGGCCTATGAAAAGCTGCTGCGGGAACGCATTGGCTATGGTCAGCTCACCAGCCTGACTCCTAACAGTTTTACTCCCCGAACAAAACAGATTCTCCAAATAGCTTCTATGGCTGGCAGCAGCATGAACAATAAGTATGTAGGTACCGAGCATATCCTCATTGCCATTCTTCAAGATGAAAGCTGTTACGCCATGCGGTTTCTGAAAATTATGGGGATCCAGCCAGATCGGGTGGCAAGGGAGCTTTCCTCTATGGTAAGCAGCGCAGCCTTTACTGGAGCAGCTGAAAACGAAACAGCGCCCAGCAAGGGGGGCAAAACCTTAGAGCAGTTCGGGCGGGATTTGACCCAGATGGCTGCCCAAGGTAAAATTGACCCTGTGATTGGACGACAAGAAGAGATCCAGCGAGTAATCCAAATCCTTTCCCGCCGTACAAAGAATAACCCTGTACTCATTGGCGAGCCCGGTGTAGGCAAAACCGCTGTTGCCGAAGGCTTAGCTCTAAAAATTCACACTGGGGATGTGCCGGAAATTTTAAAAAGCAAGCGGCTAGTTGCTCTGGATCTCACGGGCATGGTAGCCGGAACCAAATACCGGGGGGACTTTGAGGAACGGAT
>CAJUSM010000039.1:0-17550 GCA_910588935.1 uncultured Oscillospiraceae bacterium | reverse complement strand
TCATTCTCTTTATTGACGAACTCCACACCATTATCGGGGCAGGGTCGGCGGAAGGATCGGCAGATGCCGCCAATATTCTAAAACCCGCTTTAGCGCGAGGCGATTTTCAAGTAATTGGGGCAACTACTATTAACGAATACCGCAAACACATTGAAAAAGATGCTGCCCTAGAGCGTCGGTTTCAACCGGTGAATGTTGGCGAACCCAGTCAGGATGAGGCTGTAGATATACTAAAGGGGCTAAAGGACCGATATGAAGCCCATCACAAAGTCACAATTACCGATGAGGCCATTGACGCTGCTGTCCGGCTTTCCTCCCGGTATATTTCAGACCGTTACCTACCAGATAAAGCCATCGACCTGGTAGATGAAGCTGCATCGCGAGTAAGGCTGCGGGCCTTTACTGCCCCCAATAGCCTGCAGGAATTGGAAAAACAGATTAAGGACTTGGAAGGCGATAAAGCCGCAGCAGTAAACGCCCAAGATTTTGAACGGGCGGCTGCTCTACGGGATAAACAGAAAGAATTGCAAAATCAGGTGGAAACAGCAAGAGATCAGTGGGCCGCAAAAAACGAGCGAAGCAACAGCGTTGTACGTCCAGAGGACATTGCGGACATCGTATCCATGTGGACAGGAGTACCTGTTACCCAGCTTACGCAGGAAGAAAGCCAGCGCTTGCTGCATTTGGAAGAAACCCTGCATAAGCGCGTAGTAGGTCAAGACGAGGCAGTTACTGCTATTGCTAAGGCCATCCGTAGGGGACGAGTAGGTCTAAAAGATAAAAATCGGCCCATTGGCTCATTTATCTTTTTGGGGCCCACAGGTGTAGGAAAAACCGAACTATGCAAAGCTCTGGCTCAAGCAATGTTCGGAGATGAAAAGGCAATGGTTCGTTTTGATATGTCGGAATATATGGAAAAGCACACCGCATCCCGGTTGGTCGGTTCTCCTCCAGGTTATGTTGGCTTTGACGAAGGAGGACAACTGACAGAGGCTTTGCGCAGAAAACCCTACTCTGTGGTTTTATTTGATGAAATCGAAAAAGCGCATCCTGACGTTTTTAATATTTTGCTTCAAATTCTGGAAGATGGGCGGCTTACTGACTCCCAAGGGAAAACTGTTGACTTTAAGAATGCGGTAATCATTATGACTTCCAATGTTGGCGCGAGACTCATTACAGAAAAGCAGTCTTCCTTGGGCTTTGGGAATGGCGGGAACAACCGTGTTCAGGACTTTGAAAAAACCAAGGAATTGGTAATGGGTGAGCTGAAGAAACTATGCAAACCCGAGTTTCTAAACCGTGTAGATGACATTATTGTGTTCCATAAACTAACCGAAGAGCATACAGTAGAGATTGCTGGTAAGCTGCTGGAAACTCTGCGTGGCAAACTCATGGATATGAATGTAGAGATGGAGTTTACCGAAGCATCCATAAATCAGGTGGCAAAGCTTGGATATGACCCATTATATGGAGCCCGACCTCTGCGCCGAGTAATCCAAAGTCGGATTGAGGACCTAGCTTCAGAAAAATTGTTGGAAGGCCAGTTGGCTGCCGGCAAAAAGTACCGATGCGATTATAGCGAGGATGCTTTCCGATTCATCGAACTGGATGAAAAAACAGCGAAATCTGAACAAGAAGACACCGAAACGTAATTGAAAGCGAGCCGGCAGCAATTGCTGCCGGCTCGCTTTTGCAGTTTGTGTTCATCTCATTGTAAATGAATTATTGCAAGCGCCCAAATACCCGCTTGGGGGCCTGTCCCCAGTTTACTGTCTTTACCGCTTCCAGTATCTCATCCTTTCGAGCCTCTCGATCTTCCAGATCACATACCACATCATTCAGATCATAGGGGCCGTTCCGAAAATGTCCCACCACTGCTCCTCGAAATTTACCGTCAATTAGTAAGTACTGAAGGGGCTCATGATCATATTCCAGTTCCCGAATCATTGGCTCTATCCAAGCTTTTAGCTCTCCTTCACAAGTCTTATACAGCACATCGTTGCGATGGATTGCGTACACAAAGTGGGGAATCTGTGGCGTAGGGGCAGTTAAAAGTTCATGGTCTTCTGCTCGGATAAAACCACCGTCCAAAGAGACAAGCTGTCCATCTTGCACTAGGCAGGCAACCGTCTGCTTAATTTCCTTCTCTGGAAGCCTATAATAGGACTTGGCCATTTTTGTGTCAAACCAAACCATTCGGCGAGCAAAACGGAGGAGCAACTGAGACAAAGCCTGAGACCGAGGAACCCGCTCTAAGCAAGCATGGGGAAAAAGCTCTGGAAACAGGCACCAGCCTCGATCCCACTCCCCATCGTACTGATCCTCGTAAATAAGAAATGCCTCTTGCAAACGATGAAGAGCTGGAGTGATCTCCTTTACCAGCAAACCTGTCTCCTGCTTGATCTGCTGGATCGTCATTGCCCCTTGGCCGGTAATTAAATCCAAAATTAACTGCTGATGCGGGTTGGGCGAGACCAAGGGTTTGCGATAAATGGCAGCAAACAGTTCCAAGTCCTCCGGCACAATCCAGCCCAGATTTCCTCCTCCAAAACGGCCCTTAATCAGCTCGCGTTCCCGCTGGCGGATACGGTTGAACTCCAGATCATCAAAATCAGCCCGAAAACTCAGCGTGGGAGGTTGACCAAAACCGTTCCAGTATACGTTTTGACCAGGCTGCAGGTCTCGATAAAGCTCCAGATATTCCTTCTCTCCAGCTTTGTGAGAAAGGCACTGGCGCTCCATACGCAAGGCAATTATCTTATTCTTTTCCATGCGGCTCCTCCAAAAATATGTATTAGCGGTGCTTCCCCATAGCTTCTGCCTTGGGAAAGCACCGCTACAATTTGATCTATGTGTTCCAGAGTCTGACTTCCACAGGACTTCTATCGCTGAAGAAAGAGGGAAAACCCCGTACAGACCCTATGCCAACAGGCGACTGATCAGTAATTCTCTGGCTTTACCTGAAAATAAGACTGAGGATGAGCACAGACAGGACAAACCTGAGGCGCCTTTTTGCCAATGCAAATATGGCCACAGTTTATGCACTGCCATACAGCATCGCCGTCCTTAGAGAATACCAGACCCTCTTCCAGGTTTTTAGCCAACTTACGGTAACGCTCTTCATGCTCTTTCTCTATCTTGGCTACGCCCTCAAACAGTGCGGCAATCTGGTCAAAGCCCTCTTCCTTAGCGGTTTTTGCAAAGCCCGCATACATGTCTGTCCACTCGTAGTTTTCACCGTCGGCAGCCGCTTTCAGATTATCTAGGGTATCTCCTATGACTCCGTTAAGCAGCTTAAACCACATTTTTGCATGCTCTTTCTCGTTATCAGCTGTCTCCTGAAAGATTTCGGCAATCTGTACATAGCCATCTTTCCGTGCTTTGGATGCAAAATAGGTGTACTTGTTTCTGGCCTGAGATTCGCCGGCAAAAGCGGTGAGCAGATTTGCTTCGGTTTTCGAGCCTTTCAATTCTGGCATATTGAGCCTCCTTTTCTTTTTCAGAGCTTTTCTCTATTATTACCCACTTTAGTAGAAAAGTCAACATACCCGCAAGAAATATTTCAAAATTCAAGGACTAAATTTTAAAATATTTTTTCATCCTCGCCTCAAAGAAGCCGCTATGAATTAGTCATACTACTGGATGATCAAAATAATCACATAGGTGAAAAGCCGAAATAGCTTAGCAGGCCGTAATAGATTCCCCGCGCAAAGCCCCATTGGTCATCCCGCAGCTTCATAGCATCGGCGGAATTGGTTAAATAACCCAATTCTACCAGCACTGCAGGCATCCGGGTACGCCTAAGCACATAGAGCGATGAATTCACCCTTACGCCATTATCTCTGGTGCCTGCTTGCTCCACTATGGAATTGAGGATATGTTGAGCTAACCAGTAAGACTGGGTACCAGCCTGATAAACATAGACCTCGCTGCCGTTAATCACTGGATTTGGATTGGCATTGCAATGAATGCTAATGAAATAATTGGCCGGCCAGGAGTTTGCCATGGAAACCCGAGCCTGCAGGCTAGTGGCATTACTTGTTCCCAGAGAGTCCTGAGGGCTATTCCGAGATAGCCTGGCCTCAAAGCGGGAATCATCATTCAGCATCTGGGCCAGGTATACCCCCACATTATAGGTTACATCCTGCTCACGTAGGCCGTTCCCCTCTGCACCGGCATTAGCCCCTTGGGGATTATGGCCCTGATCTACAAATATACGTATCGGCATAACACAGCCTCCTTTCCCTCCCCATCTTATGATAAGCGATTGAAAGGGTTAACCGGCTCCATCATTCGGACCCGCTGGTAACAGTTTTTTTCTTCGAAATAAGTACCAGCCTAGCCCAACCCCGTCTGCCAATAGCCATCCTGTAGGTACCGACCACCAAATTCCCAGTACGCCAACAGCGGGGATTCCCGAAAGGAAATAGGACAGCAATACCCGAAGCCCCAGAGAGATAACAGTAAGCACTACAGACATACCTGGGCGACCCAGTGCACGATAAAGCCCGTACAGCAAAAACAGACATCCAATCCCCCAATAAAAGGCGCCTTCTATCCTTAAATACTGAACACCTGCGGCAATAATCGTTGCTTCAGTGGGCTCAACAAAGATCAGCATCAAGGATTTCGCGAACAAGCACACCCCAAGAGATACCGCGCCGCCAAAAGCCAATGTGGCAATCAAAGCGCCTCGAAATCCAGTACGGATACGGCCTTTTTCGCTGGCGCCATAATTCTGAGCGATATATGTAGAAAAGGCGTTTCCAAAATCTTGAACTGGCATATAGGCAAATGCGTCAATTTTCACTGCGGCGGCAAATGCTGCCATTACAGCAGGGCCAAAGCCATTTACAATTCCCTGAACTAAAAGGATTCCCAAATTCATCACGGATTGCTGCACACAAGTAAGCAGCGAAAAGCTTGCCAGCTCCTTCATTCTGTCCCAACGCAGACGAAACCCTGGCAGCTTAGTTTTTAAGCAAGGCAGGCATAGCACAGAGTAGAGCGCAATTCCCACGCCAGAAACATATTGGGCAATTACTGTAGCCCACGCTGCCCCGGCAACGCCTAAATCCATGCCTACCACAAACCAAAGATCCAAAACAATGTTTAAAACAGCAGACACAGCAAGGAAAATCAAAGGCGTCCCAGAATTACCTACAGAACGAAGGAGTGAAGCAAAGAAATTATAGAAAAAAGTAGCCGCAATACCACAGAAAATAACAGCCAAATACTCCCGCATCATTGGCCAGACTACACTTGGCACTTGCATAAAGCCTTGAAGGCCTCTCAAAAACAGAAAAGCTACCCCGTTTAACACAACGGTAAAGCTCGCAATCATTAGGAAGGAAGTCCTTACACTTTCTGCCAGAGCTTGGGGATCCCGCTGGCCAAAGCGAATGGAAAAAAGTGTGCCGCTACCCATGCAGAGTCCAAGAAGAATGGAAGTAAGAAAAGTCATTAGTGTAAAGGAGGAACCTACCGCAGCCAAGGCATTGGGCCCCAAAAACTTACCAACAATTAGAGTATCCGCGATATTATAGCACTGCTGAAGAAGATTGCCTGCAACCATAGGAGCAGCAAAGCGAAGCATAGATGGGATCACGGGGCCCTTCGTCATATCAATGGTCATAAAACGTACACTTCCTTCGATTTATGTTGAAAGGAGAAAGATAATATTCTCTAAGAATAGTGTAACAGGTTTCAGGAAAAGAGTCAACGGTGTAAAGCCTCTTTATGCCTTCCGAGATTTGGAGCAACATTTTTTATGTGCTCTTCCTCATATCACGCAGAGAATAACAGCATATCATCTGTTTGTTCCTTTCAAATGGCTATCCTATCGCTTTTGTGACAAGTACTTTGTTTGACAGTGTTTCAGGAGGCTTTCCAAAAAACGAGAAAGGCTTTCCCCTTCCACGGAAGAGGAAAGCCTTTCTCTTAGGTGTAGCAAAAGTAAATTGTAGTACCAAGAATAGAGTCGTAATAGCTGGTGTAAAGGCCACCACCTGTAATGATGCCGTTCTGTCCTGTTACATTTGAAGGACACACACTGCCATTCTCCAAAATATACCGAGCGTTGTTAATCACCCGCTGGCTGGGTTTTTTGTTGATAGAACCGTTCCATACTGGGCCGTATTGTCCTGGCTGGTAGATTACGTCTCGAATGGTGTTTGGGAAAAGGCTACTGTTCACCCGGTTTAGCACCACGCTGCCTACCATCTGCTGCACCCAGTCTGGAATCCAACTGCACCCGGCCTCCGCATTAATTATCCGGGCCAAGAGATCCAAGTCTTCTTCTGTATACTTTGGCTTGGCATCGTCTTCCATAGCCTTTAGTATCTCTTTGGCTGTGGTGTAATCGGTAAAGTAGGAGGTATGGGGATAGTCCAACTTTAACCTGTCGATCTTTAGATTGCGCTGCTGCTCATAAATGGCGCCAACCTGAAGGGCATAGGTTCCACCGTCTTTTAAGGCTCTGCGCATTTCCGCCATATAGTCCAGTTTGGGATCGTAACCAGTCAGAGTAATATAGTCGGAAAGTCCTTTAGCAGATGCAGAAAGGGTAAGAGCAGGCGCAGTCAGCAGAGCAGCAACCAGCAGCAAAGATAAGAACTTCTTCATGAATATGAGCACGTTCCTTTCTATGAGGGCAGGTAAATTTTGTCCCGCCCTAGATATTTTGATCTTGAGTATAGGCAAGAGATTAGAAAAATATTCCCAGCTTATCCAAAATCTCCCAATCAAGATCAATGGCTCATATTCTAGCACTAGCTTGGCCTCGAATTCTCGCGAAGCCTGGTGTCAGCCCAGTCGGGCTTTTGTCAGCTTTCGTAGGAAAGCTTTTCTTTCGTCCAGTTTTCCAAAATTTTTACCATGTCTATTGCCACAGCTTTGGCTCCAGGCAAGTCATGCTCTAGGTAATTTCCACATTCCTTCCGTTTACTTCCAGGAATTTCACCCTCAAAGCCGGAAATAAACTGGAAAGACTCCTGAACTAAACGGATTGCTTCCTCGCCGCTTACATTGTCCCGTAATAGAAAGTAAAACCCAGTCCGGCAGCCCATAGGGCCTACATAGATTACACTGTCTGATAAAGGTGAGTTCCGAGTATATGTAGCAAAAAGATGCTCGAAAGTATGCAGCGCGCCATTGTTCAGGTAATCACCCTTGTTTGGCTTTTTCATACGGATATCATAGGTAATCACATCGCCGTCTGTCCTGGAAACGTACATCCCTTTTTCCAATTTATCGTGGTCTACAGTAAAACTTGCAATTCTCTTCATAAATGGCCTCCGTAAATTGTGTCTTGCTTGCTTATTATCATATTTGCAACGGAATGGGGCTTCCCATAGATAGGAGAGCCCCATAGTTGTCATTGCATTGCCTTGCGTCTGCGTTTTTATGCGTTGAGAGCGTCAACTATCTGCTGCATCTGCCGCTCTACCTCAGGGCTGCCGCCTGCAAACATCACTAGGCCCCGTAAAGGCATATAACCCATCATGGCCTGCATAGCATCTCCTGCCATAATCGCCTCGCTGTCGTCCTCCGGAGCCTCTGCCCCACCGAAAGGATTCATATTTTGCATCATCGCATTCACCATATCCGCGCCCTTGGGGTTGGCCATTATATCGCCTAGAATGCTGTCCATTGAGTATACTTTTTTGATTGGCTGGGTGCTCTCTACCTTTACCTTAGCACACAGCTGGATGTCCCGGCTGGACTTGCCTACCATTACAGTAAAATCACCGGTCTCCACATGCCAGTCGGCAATCTCTGTGTTGTAGTAGGCAAAAGAGCGCTTATCCAGAGTAAATTTTAGGGTTTTCTCCTCACCAGGGGCCAGCTCTACCTTTTCAAAGCCCTTTAACTCCTTCACAGGGCGGATTACTGTGCTCTCATCATCAGCCACATATAGCTGCACAATCTCTTTGCCTGCCCGGTCGCCGATGTTTTTTACCCTCACCACAGCCGTGAGCTGGTCTGTATCCTTCATTTCGGTTTTATCTAAAACCAGATCACTGTATGCAAACTGGGTATAGCTCAGGCCAAAGCCAAAGGGGAACAGCACTGGCATATCCTTTTTATCATAGTAACGATACCCCACAAAAATGCCTTCCCGGTACTCTGCGCGGTCAGCCTCGCCAAAATAGTATAGATAAGAGGGATTGTCTTCCAGACGCACAGGAAAGGTCTCGGCTAGCTTACCACTGGGGTTCACATCGCCGTAAAGGATGTCCACAATAGCGGGACCCACTGCTTCGCCGCCCAAATAGGCGTAAAGGACGCCCCGAACATCGTCGATCCAGGGCATTTCAATGGCACTGCCGCATTCTACTACAATTACTGTGTTCCTCTGGACCTTCAGAACCTCTTCGATCAGTTTCTGCTGGCAAGCCGGGATCTTCATATCTTTCCGGTCGAAGCCCTCGCTCTCCATGGCATCTGTAATCCCAATAAACAACACCGCTACCTCGGCAGCCTTAGCAGTCTCTACTGCTTGAATGATCATTTCATCGTCTGGTTCCTGGGTTTTGGTATTGTAACCTTGGGCATAGGTCACGCCGTACGCCTTGGCAGCCTCTACGGAACCAGAAACCTTATAGCAGCTTACATGGGAACTACCTCCTCCCTGGAACCGGGGAGCATTGGCAAATTTACCGATAAAGGCTACTTTAGCAGCTTTATCCAAGGGCAGAATACCATCATTTTTAAGTAGTACCATAGACTCAGCGGCCATTTGACGGGCCTTGGCATGATCCCTCTCATGATCAAACTTGGTATCAGGCTGGCGGTTTTCAGCGTATTTATAAACGAAATCCAAAATACGCTCTACAGCGATATCTATATCCTTTTCGGCTATTCTGCCATCTTTCACCGCTTGAACCAGCTTTTCTGTATTTCCTATGCCCGGGCCAGGCATCTCCAGGTCCATACCAGCAGGCACGCCTTTGACCCTGTCGGACACCGCTCCCCAGTCGCTAACTACAGCGCCCTGGAATCCCCATTCATCCCGCAGAATTTCCGTAAGGAGCCGATGGTTCTGCGAGGCAAACTCTCCATTAAACCGGTTGTAAGAACACATCACAGTCCAGGGCTGAGCCTCCTTTACCGACTTTTCAAAGGCTGGGAGATAGATCTCCCGTAGCGTGCGCTCATCCACCACACTGTCGCTGCTCATACGGCGATGCTCCATACTATTGGCAGCAAAATGTTTTAGGCTGGTACCTACATGCTTGCTCTGTACTCCCTTGATATAGGCGACAGACATCTCTCCTGCCAAATAGGGATCCTCGGAAAAATACTCAAAGTTCCGGCCGCAGAGAGGCGAGCGCTTAATGTTCACTGCCGGGCCCAGCAGTACGGCCACGTCCTCAGCCTGGCACTCCTCACCCAGCACCTCCCCAGATTCCCGGATCAACTGGCGGTCAAAGGAACAAGCCACACAAGAACCAGTTGGATAGCTTACGGCAGTAACAGAAGCATTCAACCCTAAATGATCGCTCTCCCCCGCCTGCTTGCGCAAGCCACAAGGTCCATCCGTAACCATTACGGAAGGGATCCCCAGGCGTTCCAAACCCTCTACATGCCAAAAATCGGCGCCAGAACAAAATCTGGCCTTTTCTTCCAGCGTCATCTGTGAAACCAAATTTTTAATGTCCATCTGCAGCCACTCCTTATAATTATGTTCGGCACATTCGAGAGAATATCGAAAAGAGCCAAATAACCATCGTCAATATGCCGTGAGTTTGTACAATTTCATTATAGCATGATCTCCTATAAAAGTCCAGCATATTTGGAGTAGACGTGATTTTCCCCTGACACAAAACCTATATTTTTTTTAGCATAATATAATCATCCATCACATAGCCTTCACCAATATCTGTTATTACAGAATCAATGATTTTAAATCCATAGTGCTGGTATACTTCGATTGCGTGGGTATTCTGCTTGTTCACCGTAAGCCTGATAGCTGATAAGCCTTGACGCTGAGCCTCCGACTCCACCAGCCGGAACACTTTTCCTGCCGCACCCTGCCCTTGGACTTCTGGCAACAGATACACTTTGCTTAAAAAGATTTCCTCCCGTCCTTGGTACTGGGGCGCAAACCCTGCAAAACCCTTAGGCGTCCCATCAGCAAGCACCATATAGTATACATAATTCTCTTGGTTTATCTGTTCCTTTACCGCTTTGGGCGACTGGAACCTCTCTACCATATAGTCTACCTGACCAGGAGGTAACAACTGGTCGTAGGTAATATGCCAGGCTTTCTCCGCCACTTTACACATGGCGGAAATCTCGTCTGATTCCACTTTTTTCAGCTCGACCTTCAATATTTCGCCTTCCTTCTCTATTTTTCAGGAAACTCTGGTTGAATCTGACTATGCGCTATGTGTACCAGCACTGTTCCGCACAATCTATTCACCGGCTCCTTCTATTCCGCCTTCGCTCTAAACTCGCTATAGTTGCCCAGAAAGGAAAATCTTGGCAGCTCAGAATTTAGGGCACAAATCAAGTCTAAAGTGCCGGAGTGATGGATACTACCAGTAAAGTCCAAATAGAAATCGTACTCAAAATTCCTGTCTGGGATAGGTCGCGACTCTATCTTAGTTAGGTTCAGCCCCCCCACAGCAAAACGCTGGAGAACATTGTATAGAGAACCTGTAGTATGGGGAATCGAGAAACAGAGGCTGATCTTGTTCGCCTCTTGGGGAAAAATCGCCTCTTTGGAAATGGCCACAAAACGGGTGGTGTTATTCTTAGTGTTCTGGATTCCCTGCTTCAAAATAACCAGACCATACCGCTGAGCGGCCTCTTTAGAGCAGATGGCCGCCAAGCCTTTTTCCTCAGACTGGGCTACATACTGTGCTGCCGCAGCGGTGTTGGAAAACTCTTGGCTTTGAAGCTTATGGACACCAATATAGTCTGAGCACTGGGCCAGGGCATGAGGGTGAGAAAGAACTGTACATATCGTATCGTTTTCCTCTGTTGCGGCAAGGCAATGCTCTACCTTGATATCTACCGCGCCTATAATGAAGAAACGATATTGCAGGATTAAATCGTACACCGCGGTAACAGAACCCGCCGCTGAGTTTTCTACTGGCAGCACTCCCAGCGCCCCGGTATCAACTTCCTGGAACACCTGGTCAAAATCAGGAACAAACTGGATTTCAGTCTCTTCACCAAAGAGGCTGCGGGCCGCTCGGTGAGAATAAGCTCCCCGTACTCCCTGACACACAAGCCGTCTAGGACTATGAGGAAATTCCCGCTGGGCCTGGCGCTCTAAATCCCGTAAAGCAAGGTTCTGATCCAGCATTTGATGCTGCCTAGCCCGGCTAATCGCCATAATAGACTGGAAAAGGGCAGCCGCACTGCCGCCATAATCCCCTGCTTCTTTATTGACGCGATCTAAAATTTCTTGCTCACGCTGAGCATTAAGCACAGGCAGACCCGCTGCCCCTTTAATTTCTGCTACCCGTTCGCTACACTGCATCCGCTGGATAAATAAGGGAAGCAGTTGGGCATCAATGCGGTCAATCAGCTCCCGCTCCCTATTTAGACTCTCTCTAAAATCTTTGTCCTTCATAGCAACCTCCCTGTTTATTGTAAGGGCTCTCCTCTTTATAGATTTCAAAGGCCGGCAGGCTACAGCATCCCACTCTGTGCCAGCAGCTCCAGTGCCGCTAGGCATGCAGCTGCTTCTACCGCAGCTGCTGCCCGAGGCACAATACAAGGATCATGCCGTCCGGTTATAGACAGCCTAGCGTTGGTCATAGTCCGCAAATCCACTGTATCCTGTTCCTTAGCGATTGAAGGCGTAGGCTTAAAAGCTGTTCGAAACACTAGGGGCATCCCATTTGTAATGCCTCCCAGGATACCTCCAGCATTGTTAGAGACACCACGCACCCTTCCATCTTCACATATATACATTTCGTCGTTGTTTTCACTGCCCAATAGTTCCGCCACAGAAAATCCCGCGCCAAATTCAATGCCCTTCACCGCCGGGATGCCAAACACGATAGAGGCGATAAGATTCTCTACTCCGTCGAACATAGGATTCCCTACACCCACTGGCAGACCAATTATCCCACATTCCACAATACCGCCCACACTATCCTGGGCCATACGAGCCCGCTCCACCTCACCCCGCATAGCCTCTTGGGCCTGCAGGTTGATCACTGGAAAATACAACTGATTTAGCCGGTTAAGCAGCTTAGAGGAAAGGTTGACAGAATCAAAAGGTTCATCTTTTACTCCCCCAATGGCCATCACATGAGAACCCACTGCAATTCCCCGCCTAGCCAGCAGCTGCCTGGCTACAGCTCCCGCAAACACCAACGGCGCGGTAAGCCGGCCAGAAAAGTGGCCACCACCTCGAACGTCATTATAACCCCTATATTTGACATGGGCGGTGTAATCAGCATGCCCTGGCCGTGGCAAGACCCTTAATTGGCCATAATCCTTAGAACGCTGGTTGGTATTCTCAATTACCGCACAAAGGGGAGCTCCCGTAGTCATCCCGTCTAGCAAGCCGCACAGAACCTTGGGTTGGTCGGCCTCTCTTCTAGCCGTGGCGGTAGGGTCTTGGCCAGGCGCACGACGGGTCATCTGGTCCAGCACCCGCTGCCAGTCAATCTCCTCTCCTGCCGGCAAGCCGTCTATATTCACCCCAATCCCTTGAGTATGGCTTCCGCCAAAAATAGAAATCCGAATTCTCTCACCCCAACTGGATGACATCCGCTTCCCCTCCTAACCGTTTCAGATCATCGAAAAATTGTGGATAGGTCTTTTGTATACTCCAGGCATCACTGACCAGTACTGGAGCCCCACTGCGCAAGCCTGCGCCAGCCAAAGCCATAACCACCCGATGGTCATTACAGCCCTCCGCTATACCGCCGGAAAAACGCTCCACGCCCTGGATAATCAGCTCATCTTCTTTCGAGCTTGCCCGGCCGCCTAAAGCGTTAATAGCGTTTTCCATAGCCATAATACGGTCGCTTTCTTTTAAGCGCAGGCGGCCCGCGTTGACAAATCGAGTTTCTCCCTGACTTAAAGCGGCACATACGGATGCGGCGGGCACCATATCCGTAATTTGAGAAACATCAATCGTCTGTCCTGTCAGACCTCCAAAGGGCTTGTGGGAATGGGGGTTTTTGGCAACCAACTCTTCCTCTTCCCAATGGGTGTGCAGACCAAAATGGCCAAATACCTCCAGGCAGGCCCGATCCCCCTGGAGGGAATCCGGATCTAAACCAATAATCCGGATTTCTGGACCGCCAGCAGCCAAGGCCGCCAGATTCAGAAAAAAAGCGGCGTGAGACCAGTCCCCCTCTACTGTATACGTCCTTGCTAGATATTTCTGGCCACCGGGTATATACCATCCTGAAGAATTGGGAGTAATGTTCACGCCAAAATCCCGAAGAATGCTCAGTGTCATATCCACATAGCCTCGGGATTCTAAAGGAGAGGTAAGCTGGATTTTGCTATCCCCTGCCAACAGGGGGAGAGCAAACAACAGCCCAGTAACAAACTGCGAGCTGATATTGCCCGGCATAGAAAACTCCCCAGGCGTCAGTTTCCCGCGGATCTCCAAAGGGAGTCCACCCTGGCTGTTAAATTCCACACCATGCTTTGGCAGCAGGTCGGCATATACTCCCAAGGGACGCTTAGGCAGCCTGCCGCGACCACGAAAGCGCCAACAGCCTCCCAAAGCCGCGGCAATTGGAATAATAAAGCGAACCAAAGATCCAGATTCCCGGCAGTCGATCTCTCCTCCAGAGGCGAATCCGAGAGCGCTTGTTTGGGTATAAACCGCTTTCCCTTCTTCGTCCAGCTGGGTTTCCAGGCCCAAGGCACGAATAGCACCAAGGGTAGCTAAAATATCTTCACTGGGCTCCATATTATATAAAGTTGTACCACCGCCGGACAAGGCTGCGCAAAGCAACGCGCGAATAGCAGCGCTTTTGCTGGGAGGAACAGTTACCCTTCCCCCAGCAAGGGCAGAACCATATTTTACTTGATGCATTTATTTCTCTCCCCACGATTGGTTAATTCCGTACTTTTTTGTTGTTTCACGTATTATTATAACAGTCTCCCAGATTACTTGCAAGATTTTTTGATAGGCTGTTGGTTTTAGTAGCTGGAAAATGCCCGCCTGATCTTCTTAGTCCCTCAATATACTCATGCCCATTCGTTGTAATCGTCCAATATTGGACTAGCCCTATCCAAAGTGAGTTGCAGGCAAGGAATAAGTTCAGATACAAGATGAAACCTGAGTCAAAGGTTGTCTCCTCACGCATTGAGAACCACCCTGTTTTGCGCTACAAAAAAATGATGTTCCCCATTACTTCTTGAACTGAAATAATAACACGCCTGGGTGTGGTATAATGGACATAATCAATCGAACTGAATTCCACTGCCAAAAGACTAACCGGCACTAATGAACCCCTTCTTAATCATTGTATTGGATATGCGACTTATGTGTAAAAACCAGAAAGGATGTTGGCAATATGCGCTATTCTGTCAATGAAGTAATGCGATTTGTGCGGGAAGAAAATGTAAAATTCATTCACCTGGCCTTTTGCGATGTGTTTGGAAAGCAAAAGAGCATCTCCATAATGCCCGAGGAACTGCCGAATGCTTTCCGCCTGGGCATATCGTTTGATGGCTCGGCCATTGCCGGCCTTGGAGACAAGGCCTATCCTGATCTGTTTCTTCACCCAGACCCTAGTACCTTTGTGGTACTGCCTTGCCGCTTAGAAAATGGAAAGGAAGTACGCATGCTCAGCGCAATTCGTTTTTCCGATGGTCGAGGATTTCCTTGGGACACCCGACTGCTCCTGGCAAAAACCATAGAGGATGGCATGCAAAGTGCTGGCCTCCGCTTTTCATTTGGTACTGAGCAGGAGTTCTATCTTTTCACTTTGGATGAAAGCGGCAGGCCTACTAGAACCCCCTACGACCAGGCAGGATACATGGATATTGCACCTGACGACCGGGGAGAGAATATCCGCCGGGAGATTTGCCTGGCTCTAAAGCAGATGGGCATTCAGCCGGAACGCGCTTACCATGCAGAAGGCCCAGGCCAAAACGTAATCAAACTTCGATTTTCTGACCCTTTGACTGCGGCAGACAATGCCTTGACATTCCGCGCCGTGGCAAGAAGTATTGCCCAGTGTAATGGTCTGGCTGCCGATTTTTCTCCCATGCCTTTAGAAAACTACCCAGGTAATGGATTTTACATCAATATATCTATTGCCTCTACCCAGAACTCTCAAAAAATGTGCTATTTAGTTGCCGGCATTCTAGAACGCATTGGGAGCATGACTGCCTTTCTTAATCCTACCGAAAACTCTTACACCCGCTTTGGCCAGGCTAAAGCTCTCAAATCCGTATCTTGGTCCAATGAAAACTGCTCCCAGATGATCCGAATTCCAACCATTACCGGTACCAATCACCGGACAGAACTTCTTTCCCCGGACCCCACTGCTAACCCCTATTTGGCCTTTGCGCTGGTCCTTAAGGCGGGACTGCATGGCATCTCTCACACCAATGAACTGCCAATGGGAGCTGATTTTAATCTGTATAAAGCCATGCCACAAGCTCTTGCCCAATACCGCCCACTACCAGAAAACCTACAAGCAGCCAAGGAAACTGCCAGAAACAGCCAGTTTATCCAAGAGAGCCTGCCTAAGGAGATTATTGAAAGCTATTGTGGTTTATGCTAAGAGAAACGATCTCCGATTAGCGCAAAATATTATTTGTGGATCTAGCAACACCATTCTGTATATCAACCATAATCTTCAGAAAAAACCTACGTAAACCAGTACACTAGCCAGGCTACTCGAGAATACAGCAAAGCAGAAAAAAAACTCAGAGAATTCTTGTGGTTTTGTTGTAGGCACTCTATTCCTCTCTTTTTATTGACAAAAAAACACATATGTGCTATCTTTACTCCCGTGGGACTCCGTGGTGCCCAAAGCCCCCGCCTCTTTAGCTAGCAGCGGGGTGCTTACAGAACTTGGCCGAACATAGGAACCAGAAGAGCCAAACACATCTTTACGGCTCTTGCCTGCCGTACCGCTGCGGCAGGTGTGAAAATCCTGGACGATCCCGTCGCCGTGTTGACGAAGTTTCTGCCTATTGATGTCACTGGCTGATATTCTTAAGGTAGAGAATATGGCTGGGAAGGCTGGCAGAAACGCAGGGACAGCTGAATTGCCGTCTCGAAACGTCTCAGTCGGAAGACTTGCCCGGAGGGCCGCGCGATTGCCACGGGTAATTGGCAAATTGCGCAGGGAGAAGCTTTTTTGACAGTAAGCCTCCCCCTTATTCCGGCAATACCGGAATAGCCAACCCCTACTATTTTTTAGGAGGTTGCACAATGCAAAAAAAACGTCAGAAGCCAGCGCTGGTACTTATGCTGGCACTGCTTACTGTTGCTGTTATCCTAGGCGGCTGCAGTGAGACGGAAAGCTCATCCACAGAAGAAAAAGAGGCAAAAACCATTACCCTAACTGTTGTGCACGAGGATGGTGCCTCAAAGGACTTCTCAATTGAAACAGAACAGAAAATGCTAGGCGCCGCTTTGCTAGATGAAAAACTCATTGAAGGCGATGAAGGGGAATTTGGCCTATTTGTCACCAGTGTAGACGGCGAAGCTGCTGACAGCGGTAAGCAGCAATGGTGGTGCCTTACAAAAGGCGGCGAAGCTGTTACTACCGGAGTAGATTCTACCCCAGTGGAGGATGGAGCGCAGTATGAATTTACCCTAACCACCGGCTATTAAGACTATGAGAGGCTCAAACCGAGTTAGAATTGCTTCTCTATGTGCTATGCCGATGATGGGAGTGCTATTGGTTGTTAGCAAAGAGGTTATGGCCTTTCTCCCTAATTTCGAGCCAGTCAGCTTATTGATCATTCTTTTTACCCTAACCTGTGGCCCCCTGGTTTGGGGGGCGGTAGGGGTATTTTTAATGCTGGAAGGGCTGCTTTACGGTTTTGGCACCTGGTGGGTCATGTATCTGTATATTTGGCCGTTGTTGGCGCTGCTCACTTGGTTGTTCCATTGGATGAATCGGGCTTGGCAGTGGGCGCTATTCTCCGGGATGTTTGGCCTAGCATTTGGAACGCTTTGTTCCTTTGCTTATTTGCCAGTAGGCGGTATTCCTATGATGTTCACTTGGGCGGTAAGCGGGCTGCCCTTTGACGGAATTCATGCCGTGGGCAATTTCTTGTTAATGCTGATTCTATACCATCCCCTGCGTGCTGTTTTAGAGCGAATTCGGCATACAATAAGCCATATATAATTAAGTTAAAGTGAAATTTAGGTGGGCCAACCCATTTGGGTTGGCCCACCTAAATTTACTCTCTACGAATATATTTTTACATCAGTCAGATCATATATAGTATTTATTGACGCTGCTTTTCTCCATGTGCTAAAATCCCCTGTACTTCTCCCACTAAGGTTTTATATTTCAAAATATACCTTTAAGGGGTGTCAGCGCCGATGATAAAATGAAAGAAAACGCCGAGGAAAAAATGTAGTTT
>CAJUSM010000038.1 GCA_910588935.1 uncultured Oscillospiraceae bacterium | reverse complement strand
GAAAGCTGGAAAACCTTCAGGCCGTTCTTACTGTTTTCGTTCGCGCTTATAACCGTTTCGGTGCGCAGAAAAGTCGTTACCGCTCCCCCTCCCCCTTTAGAAACACCTTGCTTTTACCCCCTGTTTCTTATATAATGGTACCATTATCGCGAATGACAAGGAGGAAAGCTAGATGGCGGAAAAAAAGCAGGCGGCGATCAAGCTAAAGCGGGAGGTCCCCGTCGAGGGTAAGGCCCAGGCCCTGGAAAGCGCCCTTTCCCGCATTAAAAAGCAGTTTGGCGAGGGGGCGGTGATGCGTTTGGGCCAGGAATCCGCCCTTAATGTAGAGGTGATCCCCACAGGCTCCCTTACCCTAGACCTGGCCCTGGGGGTTGGCGGGCTGCCCAGAGGCCGTATTGTGGAAATATACGGGCCGGAGTCCTCCGGCAAAACCACCCTTGCCCTCCACTGTGTGGCAGAGGCCCAGAAAATGAACGGGAACGCCGCCTTTATCGATGTGGAGCACGCTTTAGATCCCACCTACGCGGCCAACCTGGGGGTTCAGGTGGACAGCCTGCTGGTTTCCCAGCCGGATACCGGCGAGCAGGCCTTGGAGATTACCGAGGCCCTGGTGCGCTCCAATGCCATCGATATTATTGTGGTAGACTCTGTTGCCGCCCTGGTGCCAAAGGCGGAAATTGAGGGAGAAATGGGAGACAGCCATGTGGGCCTGCAGGCCAGGCTGATGAGCCAGGCCCTGCGCAAGCTGGCCGGCGCTATCTCCAAATCCAATTGCGTGGCTATTTTTATTAACCAGCTTCGGGAAAAGGTGGGGGTCATGTATGGCAACCCAGAGGTAACCCCCGGGGGCCGGGCCCTTAAGTTTTACTCTACCGTGCGCATCGATGTGCGCAAGGGAGAGGTGCTGAAAAACGGCAGCGATGTCATTGGGGCCCACACCAAAGCCAAGGTGGTAAAAAACAAGGTTGCCCCCCCGTTTCGGGTGGCAGAGTTTGATGTGCTTTACGGCAAGGGGATTAGCCGGATGGGCGAGCTGATTGAGATTGCCGCGGAGCAGGATATTATTCAGAAAAGCGGCTCTTGGTTCTCCTACAACGGCGCGCGCATTGGCCAGGGCCGGGAAAAGGTAAAGGAATACCTTACCGCCAACAAGGAGCTGGCCGCCGAGATAGAGGTCAAGGTTCGGGAGCATATGGCCTCCCTAAACGCCAAGCCAGAACCGGCCCCGGCCGCCGCCCCAGCCCAGCCCGCCAAGGCGGCAGAGCCGGCCCAAGAGGTATTTTTCTCTCAGGCAGACGACGAGCAGGATAAGAATATTGAAATTGTGGTGGATGACGAGTGATGGAGATTACAGCGGTAGAGCCCCGGCGAAAAGGGCTGGTTCAGCTCTACCTAGATGGAGAACCGGCTGTCAAACTGGACCGGGAGACCTTTTTGGTTTCTGGGCTGGGGCCTGGGGACCAGCTGGACGACACCCAGCTCCGCCAGCTCATCCAGGCCTCGGACGCCCGGCGGGCCAAGGAAAAGGCCCTGTATCTTCTGGGGCATCGGAGCCACTCTAAAAAGGAGCTCATTGAAAAGATCACCCGAACAACGGCTGGCCGAGAGGCAGCCCAGGCCGCGGCAGACCGGATGGAAGAGCTGGGGCTGATTGACGACCAGGCCTATGGCCGGAACCTGGCCAAAGAGCTGTTCCAGCAAAGGGGCTATGGCGCCAGGCGGGTAAAGCACGAGCTGCGGCTTAAGGGAATTCAAGCAGAACTCATTGAGGAGCTGCTGGAGGAGTTTGGCGGAGAGGACCAGGCGGTGGAGAATATCCGGCGGATCCTGGAGAAAAAGTACGCCGGCTGGCAAGAAGACGAAAAGCTGAAGCGCCGGGCATATAGCGCTTTACAGCGGCACGGCTACAGCTACGAGGAAATCCGGGAGGGAATGCGGGGCGCCTGGGAAGACTAAGGCCTGGCGTTCAGCTCTCCCGGCAATAGATTACGTCCATTTCCCCAGGCCCCGGCTCTTGGAACCGGCTGGCCAGCCTGCCACAAATTTAGGATTACTTTTGCCATTTAGTTTTCCTCCTTTTGAACCTTGGCCAGGTATTCTTCTATACGCAGGTGGTATTGGGGCATCGCCTTTTTCAGGGAAACCGGCCGGCCGCCGGCGTTAATAAAGCAGTGGCAGCTCCGGCCGCTGCATCGGGGCTGGCCGGTAGCCTTGTCCCGCACCTGGTAGCAAAAGGCAATGCGGGTAGAGGTGTAGCTCTCTATGGCGGTCAGAATTTCCACAGTATCCCCAAAACGGCACATTGCCTGGTATTCGGCCTGCACGCTGCGCACTGGGCTCACAATGCCCCCGGCCTCCAGGTCCTGGTAAGGAAAGCCGGATTCCTGCATAAAGTAAATCCTGGCCTCCTCGAACCAGCGGATATAGTTGGAATGGTGGACACAGTCCATGCGGTCGGTCTCATAATAGTGGACCTCCCGCTGATAGATAACAGGGCTCATGGGATGCCTCCTTTTCCGCCGGCCAAAAGGGAAACAGGGCCAGCAGAAATAGTATAGCATAGTTGGGGCCGCATTTCCAGAGGGGGAAAGAGGGCCGCTGTGCCAAAACCCCGTCTCTTTTTGGGCGCTCCTCCCTCCCGTGCCCCCGCTCATTCCTTTCAGAAAGCAAAGGAGCTGTTTAAAGTGACAATCGTGCTAGTCTCCGGCCCATGCGGCTCGGGGAAAACCAGTGTTTCTCAAGTCTTGGCAAAAGAGTCTCCCTGCCGCCTGGCAGTGCATATACACAGCGACAACTTTTATCAATACATCCGCAAGGGCTATATCCCGCCCTGGCAGGATGATTCCGGCGACCAAAATGAAATTGTGATTCGGGCAGCGGCGGCCTGCGCGGAGCAGTACGCCCTAGGGGGGTACCAGGTCTACATGGATGGGGTGATTGGCCCCTGGTTCCTGGAAAACTGGAAAAACTTAGGAAAAAAGGGCCTGGATATTCGATATGTGGTACTGCGTCCCAGCCGCCAGGAAACTGTGGCCCGGGCAATGAAGCGGGAGAAAAGAAAGGATTTCCCCCTGCTGGAAGAAAATATTGTAAAGATGTGGGAGCTTTTCCAGAATCTGGGAGAGTATGAGCGCCATGTGGTGGATACCACCGGGCAGAGCCTAGAGGAAAGCGTCCGGTTGATCCAAACCGGGCTGCGGGCAGGGAAATACCAGCTGTGAACGCCTCACCCCCCCTTTTTTCTCTTATAAATTTTATTGCCAAAAAGGCCGCGCGTTCTAAGACGCACAGCCTTTTTCCCTTTATTTGTTTTGAGTGCCTGGCGGTTTTACCCGGGCGCCGCCGTGATACCGGCTCTTTCGCGCAGTATAGTATAGAATAAAACAAATCCCCTATGGATAAAAAACGCAAAAAAGAATCAAGCCTTGGAAAACCCGGCATATCCAGCCGCCGTTTTTTGGCTCAATACTTCCCATCCAGAAAAAAGGATAAGACGCAAAAAGCGGCAAATACTATTCTCCAGACCGGCCCGGGCCAGGTGGCAACCCAAGAAAAAAATCCATTTGGAATGGGAATGGATTTTCAGGGGGATTGCCCAGCGCGTACCTGGCCCGGAAACCCTGATATCTCTATTTTACTATAGTATTTGCGTGAAAGGAATGAAATTATGAAAGCTACTGGTATCGTCCGTCGAATCGACGATTTGGGCCGGGTGGTCATTCCCAAAGAGATCCGCCGCACCCTAAAAATCCGGGAGGGGATGCCTATGGAAATTTTTACCGATGTTTCCGGCGAGGTCATCCTGAAAAAGTATTCCCCAGTGGGAGAGATGTCCCAGCTGGCCCAATCTTATGCCGAGGCACTGGTAAACCTTACTGGTCTTGGGGCCGCGGTGTGCGACACCGAGCAAATTATCGCCGTGGCCGGCCCGGCCAAAAAGGACCTGCTTCACAAGCCTTTAAGCTCTCAGCTGGAGGAGCTGGTTCAGGGCCGCAGGCACTTTGTCACCGACTCTGAGGCCACGGTGCTGGCTGCCCAAAATCCCCCCGCCGCGGCTATCGCGGTGTTCCCAGTGGTGTCCTCTGGCGACCCCATGGGGGCAGTCATGCTGCTGAAAGGGGAAAAATCCTCCCCCAGGCTGAGCGGGGAAGCCGCGGAAAATGTAAAGGCTGCCGCCATGTTCCTCTCGCGCCAGCTAGAGTCGTAAAAAACGGACAAAATAAAGAAAAAGCCTTGATTTTCCAGGCGTCCGGTGATATAATTATTACAGTGAATAGTTAGGATGATGAAAGAGTGGGGCGACCCGCTCTTTCCGTTTGTTAAGGAAAGGTCGGGATTAAGAATGGGTTCTTCTGAAAAACCAAAGGGCGGCGTGGCCCCCCGGGTTCTGGCGCTGGCCCAGCCCCTGGCCCAGGAGCTGGGGCTAAAGCTTTGGGATGTGCAATACCAAAAAGAAGGGGCCGAATGGGTGCTGCGCATTTATATTGATAAGGAAGGGGGCGTGGGCATTGACGACTGTGTGGATATGACCCATGCCATTGATCCCGTATTGGACCAAGAGGACCCGGTGCCCCAGGAATATGTGCTGGAGGTCTCTTCCCCTGGGCTAAACCGTAAGCTTCACCGCCCCAGCCACTTCCAGGCCTATTTGGGCGAGCCTGTGCGGGCCCGGCTCATCCGTCCCCTGGAGGACGGCACCCGGGAGCTGGAGGGCCTGCTGCTGGAGGCGGACAGCGACCAGCTGGAGCTTCAGCTGGACGAGGACACCAGCGTTACCCTGGAAAAGAAAGAGCTGGCCTGGGTTTGCGCACTGGACGATGAGGATTTTTAAGCCCTAAGCGGCCCAGCAGAAGGAGGGAAAGCCCTATGGAATACTCCATTCAGGAGGAAAGGCTTACACCAGAGGAGTATGTGAATTTTTTAAAACAGACAGACCTGGGCTCCCAGTACCCAAAGGAACGGTTTGAAAAACGGATTCAAACCCTAACGGCAAAGGCGCCGGTAAGCCTGGCGGCCAGAGACCGGGCCGGCCGGCTGGTGGGCGTTTGCTTTGGTATTACAGACTTTGCCTACTGGCTTTTTCTTACCGACCTAGGCGTGGTCCGGGACTGGACCGGCCAAGGCCTGGGCGGGGCGCTGGTGAAAAAGGCTTTGGAAACGGCAGGCGGGGAGGAAAATATTATTATGTATACCTGCCCAAATGAAAATGCCATCCCCTTTTATGAAAAAATTGGGATGAGGAAAACAGAAGATATTATGGTGTATAACCATGTAGAATGGACAGACTTTACGGTTTTGTAAGCGCGGCGGCACGTCCCCTTTTGGCCCCGGCCGCCCTGGGGACGGCCATAGCGCGCTGATTGGGAAAACATAGGCAAGGGGCCCCTTTTGCCCCGCCAGAACATGCACTTGCCATATTTCACAAAAGGAGTGGTTAGGAAAAATGGTACGCAAAAAGAAAAAGGAGCCCGAGCAGCAAGGAAACGAGGAGCTGTTTTTGGCCTTGGCCCTGCTGGAAAAGGAAAAGGGCATTCCTGTGGATTTTATGCTGGATAAAATTAAAAAGGCCATTGCCACCGCCTGCAAAAACAACTACGGCAATGAGGACGTGGATATTGAGGTGGACCCAAAAACAGGAAAATTTGAGGTATTCCTGCGGAAAATTGTGGTGGAGGAGATAGAAAACCCAGACAGAGAAATCCTTTTGGACGCCGCCCGCCAAATCTCCCCCATGGCCGAGCTGGAGAACACCGTGGGCATCCGGCTGGACACCAAGCAGTTTGGCCGGGTAGCTGCCCAAACCGCCCGGAACATTATCCGCCAGGGCATACGGGACAGCGAGAGGGGCCAGCTGATGCAGGAATTCCAGAGCAAGCACCAAGAGCTGGTCAGCGGCCTGGTAGAGCGGGTAGACCCCAAAACCGGCGCGCTCTCCCTGCGCATTGGCAAGGCTGAGGCCGTGCTGCCCAAAAACGAGCAGATCGGCGAGGAGCCTGTTAAGGAAGGGGACTATATTAAGGTCTATGTGGTAGATGTGCGGGATACGGAAAAAGGGCCCAAGGCCATTATCTCCCGCACCCATCCTGACCTGGTAAAGCGGATGTTTGAAACCGAGGTTCCCGAGATCTACGATGGCACCGTAGAGATTAAGGCTGTCTCCCGGGAGGCCGGCTCCCGCACCAAGCTGGCGGTTATCAGCCACAACCCAGATGTGGACGCGGTAGGCGCCTGCATTGGCGCCAGGGGCGCCAGGGTGAACGAGATTGTGGAGGAGCTGCGAGGGGAAAAAATCGATATTGTGGAGTATAGCGAGGATCCCCAAAAATTTATTGCCGCCGCCCTCTCCCCCGCCACTGTGCTCTCTGTGGAGCCGGCGGAAGATGGAACCAGGGCCTGCCGGGTTACCGTGCCGGACAGCCAGCTCTCTTTGGCCATTGGCAATAAGGGCCAAAACGCCCGGCTGGCCGCCAGGCTTACCGGCTGGAAAATTGACATTAAGCCGGAAAGCGGGTTCTACGGCGAAGACGAGGAATAAGGGACCGCTGTGCGGAAAGGAGGGAAAGCTGTGCGCCAGAGGAAAACGCCTATGCGCATGTGCACAGGCTGCGGCGAAATGAAGCCCAAAAAGGAGCTGGTTCGGGTGGTAAAAGCCCCAGAAAAGCAGGAGGAGGGCGGCAAGCCCCTGCCCCCGGAGATCAGCCTAGACCTTACAGGGAAAAAGCCAGGCCGGGGGGCCTATCTTTGCCCAGACCCAGAATGCTTGCGCTTGGCCAGAAAGGCCCGCCGGCTGGAGCGGGCTTTCTCCTGTAAAATACCAGACCAGGTTTACCAAGAGCTGGAGGAACGGCTGGAACAGGAGCAAAAGCAGCCTGGCCCCCCGCTTTTTAAGGAAGGACGTGAGGGCCATGGATAAGCTGCTCTCTTTGCTGGGCCTGGCCAAGCGGGCAGGCCGGCTAGAGGCCGGGTTTGACGCCTGCGCCGGGGCAGCCCGGGCCAAGCGGGCGGCCCTGCTCATTGCGGCAAAGGATGTTTCGGAAAAAACCTTTAAAAATTTGCGATACGAGGCAGAACGGGCGGGAATTCCCAGCCTGCGGCTGCCAGAGGCGGATATGGAGCAGCTGGGCCGGGCCTGCGGGGTTCGGGCCGGCGTGGTGGCCCTAACGGACAAGGGCTTCGCGGGCGCGGTGCTGAGCGCCCTGCCCAAGGAGACGGAAGACAAGGAGGAAGATTCCATATGATGATAAAATACAGAGTGCGGGAAGTGGCCAAGGATCTGAATATCCCCAACAAAGAGGTAATCGACACCCTAGCCAAGTATTTCCCCGAGCCCAAAAAGTATATGACCGCCCTGGAGGAGGCTGAGCTGGACGTGGTGCTGGAGTCCTTTACCCAGCAGCGGAACATGGAGGATCTGGACAAGTATTTTGCCCAGCGCACTGCCCCCCGCCAGCCCGAGGCCCAGCCGGCCCCTAAGCAGCCCCAGGCGCAAAAGGGCCGGGGCAGCCAAGGAAAGCCCAGCCAGCCCCCAAAGGGCGACTCCGCCAAGGGCGGCCAAGGCCAGCCCCAGGACCAAAAAGGCCAGGAACAGAAAGCGCCGGAGCAAAAGCCCCAAGAGCAAAAGCCCCAACCAGTTGCCGTGCAGGAGCCCAAGCAGCCCACCCGCCGGGTGGTGGACACCCGGTCCAGCAATGTAAACATTGACCGGTACAACGAGAAATATGACCGCCTGGCCGACCAAAAGGTCAGCCGCCAGGACAATGTGGTAACAAAGCAAAAGTTTACCAACCGCAACCAGCAACGAAGGGGCCAGCAGCGCCGGGGCAAGCGAGAGACCGAGGCTGAGCGCTTGCGCCGCATTGCCTTGGAGCGCAAGGCAAAGCATATTACCATCGAGGTTCCAGAGGAGATTACTGTGGGGGACTTTGCCCTGCGCCTAAAGGTTTCTGCCCCGGAAATCATTAAAAAGCTTATGGGCCTGGGCGTCTTTGCCGCCATCAATGATACCATCGATTTTGACACCGCCGTGCTGGTGGCCGACGAGTTCCATGCCCGGGTGGAAAAGGAAGTGGTGGTCACCATTGAGGAGCGGATTATCGATGACAGCGAGGACGACGAGGCCAACCTGGTTTCCCGGGCCCCAGTGGTGGTGGTTATGGGCCATGTTGACCACGGCAAAACCTCTATTCTAGATGTCATCCGCCACTCCAATGTTACCGAAGGGGAGGCCGGCGGCATTACCCAGCACATTGGCGCTTACCGGGTTAAGGCAGGCGGCCGGGACATCACCTTCTTGGACACCCCTGGCCATGCCGCCTTTACTACCATGCGGGCCCGGGGTGCCCAGGTTACCGACATTGCCGTGCTGGTGGTGGCCGCGGACGACGGCATTATGCCCCAAACCGTAGAGGCCATCAACCACGCCAAGGCAGCGGGGGTCAGCATTCTTGTAGCCATTAACAAGATGGATAAGGTAGGGGCAAACCCAGACCGGGTTATGCAGCAGCTTACCGAATACGAGCTGGTGCCAGAGGACTGGGGCGGCGACACCCCCTGCATCCCGGTTTCTGCCCACACCAAGGAGGGTATCACCGACCTGCTGGAAATGATTATCCTTACCGCTGATATGATGGAGCTGAAAGCCAACCCGGACCGGGCTGCCAGAGGCACTGTGATTGAGGCCAGGCTGGATAAGGGCATGGGCCCCATTGCCACAGTACTGGTGCAAAACGGCACCCTCCATGCTGGCGATACCCTGGTAGCCGGGGCCACTGTAGGCCGGGTGCGGTCTATGATGGACGACAAGGGCCGAAAAGTTACCGAGGCAGGCCCCTCTGTGCCGGTAGAGATTACAGGCCTCAACGATGTGCCTGTGGGCGGCGATACCTTTAACGCGGTCTCCGACGAACGCCTGGCCCGAGAACTGGTGCAGCAGCGCCTGGACGAACAAAAGGAAGAGACCTTCCGGGCTCAGACCAAGGTCACCCTTGATAACCTCTTTGACCAGATGCGCGAGGGTGAGATGAAGGAGCTGAAAATCATCGTGAAGGCCGATGTTCAGGGCTCGGTGGAGGCAGTGCGCCAGTCTTTGGAAAAGCTTTCCAACGAAGAGGTACGGGTGCATATTATTCACGGCGCCGTAGGCGCGGTCAGCGAAAGCGACGTAATGCTGGCCAATGCCTCCAACGCCATTATTGTAGGCTTTAACGTGCGCCCCGACCCAGTGGCAGAGGAAAACGCCAAGCGGGACGGGGTGGATATGCGGCTGTACCGCATTATTTACGACTGCATTGAGGAAATTGAAAGCGCCATGAAGGGTATGCTGGCCCCCAAGTTTCGAGAGGTGGCCCTGGGCCGGGCAGAGTGCCGGGAGACCTACAAAATCTCCAATGTGGGCATTGTTATTGGCGGCCATGTTACCAGCGGCAAAATCACCCGCAGCGCCCAGGTCCGGGTGGTACGGGACGGCATTATTGTGGCCGACGACAAGATTGCCTCCCTACGCCGCTTCAAGGACGACGTGCGGGAGGTGGCCGATGGCTACGACTGCGGCATTACTCTGGAGAAGTTCGCGGACATTAAGCAGGGAGATATCCTGGAGGCCTATGAGATGGAGGAGTACAGGGACTGACAGGAGTTTCCTATGAGAATTGAAATAGAAAGGAAGGCGTGCCTGCATGGAAATTCGAACCCTGACCCCCCAACTTCTGGAGGGGCTGGACCTTGCGCCCCAGCCCTTTCCCATTGTGGGTAAATTTTGCCCCGTCCTTTCCCGGGGCGTCTGGAGTTATGAGGAGGAGCTGTATTCCCAGCCCGCCCGGACAGAAACCAACCCCGCCCTGTCCCGGAAGGAATTGGAGGAATACGCCCAGGGCGGCGGCAATGTGATCTTCTTGGCCTGGGAGGAGGGCGCCTGCCTGGGATATCTTGCCCTGGAGCATACCCATATTGGCTGCGGCTATGTGGACCACCTAGAGGTGTTTACCGCCCATCGGGGCAAGGGCGTGGGCACGGCGCTGATGGGCCAGGCCGTTCGCTGGGCAAAAGAGCGGGACCTTACCGGCCTGTGCCTGGAAACCCAGGATTACAATCTGGCGGCCTGCCGGTTCTACCTAAAGCAGGGCTTTCAGCTGGGAGGGGTCAACACCCTGCGGTACCGTATGCTGGGGCATCGCCACGTAAAAGCGGAAACTGCCCTGTTCTTCTACCTGTTGTTTTGACTTTTGAAGGAGGACACTATGTCTGGACATAAATTGGGACGGATTACAGAGGACGTGCGCCGGGAGTTGACGGCGATTCTGCGGGAGCTGAAGGACCCCAGGGTGACCGGCTGCCTTTTGAGCGTGGTGCGGGTGGAGGTGACCAACGACCTCTCCTACTGCACCGCCTATGTAAGCACCGTGGAGGGCTTGGACCGCTCCAAAGAGGCCGTGAAGGGCTTGAAATCCGCCGCCGGCTATATTCGCCGGGAGCTGGGGCACAGGCTCAAGCTCCGCCACGCGCCGGAGCTGATTTTTAAAGCTACGGATTCCATTGAATACGGGGCGAACATTTCCAAAAAACTGGCCGAGCTGGATATTCCCGAGGCCCCGCCGGAGGAGGAGGAAGAAGTTGACATTTGAGAAGGGGCCTGGCTATATACAGGCCGCCCAGCTGCTAAAAAGCTGGGACGATATTTTGGTCATCTGCCACGCCAACCCAGACGGAGACGCCTTAGGCTCCATGGCCGGCCTGGTGTGGGGGCTGCGGGCCTTAGGCAAACGGGCCTCCTGGTACTGTGGGGACCCGGTGCCCCCCCGGTTCTCCTACCTGTTTGAAGGGATGGAAAAGCAGGAATTTTCCCCAGCCCACATTGTAACCGTAGACGTGGCCGACCCCAGCCTTTTGGGGGATGCCTGGGACAAATTCGGCCATGGAATCGAGCTTGCCATTGACCACCATAGCACCCACAAGTCATTTTCCCCCACCAGCTGGGTGTGCCCAAGCTTTGCCGCCACCGCGGAAATGGTCTGGCTGCTGCTGCAGAAGCTGCGGGCTGCCCCCAGCAAAGAGCTGGCCAACAGCATTTATACCGGCATTGCTACAGACACCGGCTGTTTCCGGCACCGAAACACCAGCCCCCACGCCCTGCGCACCGCCGCCGAAATGCTGGAGCTGGGAGCGGAAGCCGGAGATATTAACCAGAAAATATTTGGAACCAAAAGCCGGGCCCAGATCCAGGCCGAGGGACTGGTAGCAGAAAGCATGGAGTTTGCCTGCCAAGGCAAAGCGGCCCTTGTCCAGATCCCTCTCTCCATCTACAAGGCTACCGGGGCTACAGAGGACGAGCTGGGCTCCCTTGCCGACATGCCCCGGCAGGTTGAGGGAGTCTTGGTGGGCGTTACCCTAAAGGAAAAACCAGATGGAAAAATTAAGGTTGGCGTGCGGGTCAATCCCCCGGCTAACGCGGCGGAGATCTGCGGCAAATTTGGGGGTGGCGGCCATGCGGGGGCCGCCGGCTGTACCCTGGCCGAAATGACCATGGAAGAGGCCCGGCAAACAATGCTTGCGGCCTGCCGGGCCTATTTGGCCAACCTGGCTTAGGGGCCGCGTTCCCAAGAAAGGAGCTTTCTATGAACGGCGTCATCATTCTCGACAAGCCCTCCGGTTTTACCTCTTTCGATGCAGTAGCCGTAGCGCGGGGCCTTGCAAAAGAAAAAAAGATTGGCCATACCGGCACCCTAGATCCTATGGCTACCGGCGTGCTCCCTCTGCTCTTAGGCCGGGCCGCCAAAGCCGCCAGCCTTTTGCCGGACGAGGATAAGGCGTACCGGGCCGGGTTCCGGCTGGGAGAGCGTTTTGATACCGGGGATATTACCGGCGCCCTTTTAGAAAAAGATTCTACCCCGGTTGGCCGGGAGGCCTTGGAACAGGCCCTAGAGGGCTTTCGGGGGAAGATTATGCAGGTTCCCCCCATGTACTCCGCGGTTTCCGTGAATGGCCAAAGGCTTTACAAGCTGGCCAGGCAAGGGCTGGAGGTGGAGCGGCCTGCCCGGCAGGTAACCATTCGCTCCTTGGTTTTGGAAAGCTACGATCCCATTGCCCGCCAGGGAACCCTGGTGGTGTCCTGCTCCAAGGGAACCTATATCCGGGTTCTTATAGAAGATATTGCCCGAACCCTGGGAACCTGCGGCACAATGTGCAGGCTTAGGCGCACAGCCGCCTGTGGCTTTACCCAACAGGACGCCGTGAGCCTGGAACGGCTGCAGGAGCTGGCCGAACAAAATCAGCTGGATTTAGCAGTGCAGCCGGTAGAGGTTCTGTTCCGAAAATTGGGCAAGGTGACCATTACCTTGGCCCAGGCCCAGCGGTTTTGCAATGGCGGCTCTTTGGATTTGGGGCGGATTCGGCTGGGAAAGCCAGCTGAAGACGGCGCCAGGCTCTGTGTGTATGACCCTAACCAGGTGTTTCTTGGGCTGGCCCAGGTGGAGCGGGAGACAAAGCAGCTCCGGTTTCTAAAGCTTTTCTAAACCCTTCCCTTTAAAAAGGGAAAATGGGGCAGGTTTTAGCCTGCCGCGCCCCTAATAATAAGAACAAACAGCGTTACCCCCTAAAATCCCCCTGAAAGGAGCGCTTTCCCCCCTATGAAAATTCCCACGACCCTCTCTGCCCCCCAGCCGCCCTGTTCCCTGGCGCTGGGTACCTTCGACGGGCTCCACCAGGGGCATATGGCAGTGGTAGGCCAAGCCGTGACCGGGGCAAAGGCCGCCGGCCTGACGCCGGCCGTGTTCACCTTTGCCCAAAGCCCTTCCGGCTGTCCGGCAGTGGTTACCCCCCGGGATAAACGGCTGCTGCTGGAATCCGCCGGAATCGCCCGGATGTACGCAGCGGATTTTTCCACCCTAAAGGATATGGGGGCAGAGGAATTTGTACAAAAAATCCTGTTTTCTGCCCTAAATGCCCGGCAGCTCTGCTGCGGTAGCGATTTCCGGTTTGGCCAGGGGGCTGCCGGGGATACGGCGCTCCTTTCTGCCCTTTGCCAAAAGCAGCAAGTCTCCCTTGCCGTTGTTCCGCCTGTAAACCTGGAGGGACAAAAGATCAGCTCCACCCGCATCCGCCAGGCTGTAGAACAGGGGGACATCCCCTTGGCCAACCGTCTGCTGGGCAGGCCCTTTGGCTTTTCCCTGGAGGTTATCCATGGCAATCATATTGGCACAGGCTTAGGCACGCCTACCATTAACCAGGCGCTGCCAGGCGATTTTGTACTGCCCCGGTTCGGGGTATACGCGGCCTGGTGCCGCATTGGAGGAAAGTACCACTATGGCGTGTGTAATATTGGCGTAAAGCCCACGGTGGGCTCAGACCGGGTGCTGGCAGAAACCTGGATGCCGGAGTTTTCCGGGGATCTTTACGGCAAGCGGGTCAGGCTGTTTTTGTTGGAATTCATTCGGCCAGAAACAAAATTTTCTTCTCTCAGTCAGTTAAAAGAAGAAATTGGGCGGAACGCGGCCCAGGCTAAGGCCATCACAAAAAGACAGCCGCCAGAGCGTTTTATGGAGTCGGTAATTCAGCCAGAGAGAAAAAAATAAAATGAAAAGATATTCCCCGTGAACCGCGCCCCATTTGTTAGGCAGTATGGTATGCTGACTAACAAATGGGGTGATTTCTTATGCCAAAGGGAGTTCCAAACAAGAAATACGCGCCGGAATTCAACACGGGCCGCATCTATCTGAGAGAAAGCCCGAAAGGGCTTGCTATTCAGAGACCATCCAAAGAAGCCGCCGAAAGTGGTGGAAGAGGATTTACTGGCTGAAGTACAGCGACTGCAAGCAAAGAACGAATACCTGAAAAACTTGCAAGCTTTGGTTTTGGAAGGACGAGCAAGGCTAGCGCGGAACACCCAGGTAGTTCAAAACTGAGGCAAAAACACAAGCTGAAGATTTTCTTTCCATCGCTCATCTGCCTCGGGCAACTTTCTTCTCCCATCTGAAACGGATAGACCGTCTAGACAAGTACGAAACCGAAAAAGCAGAGGTCACGGCTATATACCACGAAAACAAGGAATGTTATGGCTACCGTTGAACCGCAAGATTGCTCCGGATCTTCTCTTCTATACGATCTCTGACGGCCTGTTCTGAGCATGATAACGATTATGCCCGACAAGGCTTTGGGGAAGATACCGGACAGAACCGGTCTGATTCTCCATTCCGACCAGGGCTGGCATTATTATCTGGGCATGAGCAGGATTGAACTTCTTAAAAGTGAACTGCTTTATCTCCATGTGTTCAATTCGATGGAACACTTCAAGAAGGAACTCTTGGAATATCTTGTTACTACAGCAACCGCCGTATCAAGGCAAAGCGGAAGGGCTTGCCGCCCGCGCTTCACAGACAACAAGCCCTTTCGGATGCTTGAACTTTTTTAGCGATAATCCTTGTCGAACTTTTTGGGGTTACTTTAAAAGCTTTCCCACACTCTCTTGGTTTCCAATAAGAGGCTCTTTTTTGGCGTGTTATAAGTTCACGCAGTTCAGAAAAAGCAAAGCTTCTTTTAAACTGATGGCTATTCCTCCTAGGTTCTCTTAAAAAATCTGGGTATACATCCCACGGGAACATATTTTTTACTGTTTTCCTATAAACCCAAAAGCTTTTCCCCATTGCCGCCTAAAATCGCCGCTTTCTCCTCTGCCTCCAAAGGCTGAGCCCTTACCCATGCCAGGCTCTCCTTTTGGCCGCTCCAGGGGCTGTCGCTGCCAAACAGCACTCGCTCTGGCCCAAAGGCCCTTACCAGCTTCAAAAAGCTCGGGCTGGCTAAAAGGTCTAGCTCCTCCGGGCGATAATACCCATCCTCCAGCGGGCACATCTTCCCTACAGAAAAGCTGGTGTCAATATAGGCGCCAGTCCCCGGGAGCTGCTCCAGCACCTCATCCCAGCACCGCCAGCCGCCCATATGGGCCAGCACCAGCTTTACCGGGCCCGCTTGGGCCAGGGCCCGCCTGGCCATTGCCGGCGAGCAGCGCACTACCCCGGGAAATCCCACATCCAGCCCGGCATGGGTAACAACCACAAGGCCCAGCTCTCCGGCATAGCAGAGAATGCGCAGGTATCTGGGGTCATCAAAATCCACGTTCTGGTACACAGGGTGGAGCTTAATGCCCTTTAGGCCCAGGCTCTTCACCCGCTTCAGCTCTGCTCTCCACCCTTCAAAGTCGGGGTGAATACAGCCAAAGGAAAAAATGCCGGTTTGGGCAAAGGCCTGGTTCATCTGGGCGGCAGAGTCGTTGATATGCTCCACCTGCCGGGCCGCGGTAGCCACAGGCAGCACCAGGGAAACATCCAGGCCAGCCCGGCGCATAGAGGCCTCTAGGCCGGCAGAGGTGCCGTTGGTAAAGGGACGGGTGTGGCTGGCGGCACTTAGCTTTTCCAGCGTAGAGGCCGCAATTTTTTGGGGAAAGGCATGGGTGTGCATATCAATGAGCATTTTAAAAACTCCTGTCGCATAGAACTATAGCCGCCCTTCAAAGCGGGGTATTGTTCAAGTGATTTTATAGTGCTCTAACGGCAGTGATTGCCGATTTCGGTAGGGCCTGGCCCGGGGAGCCATATGGGAGAACAGCCCTTAATTCATATAGTGGATCTGCTGGCGCTCCTCCAGCTCGTAAATAGAAAGCTTTTCCGCGTTTTTATTTTCCTCTGTCATCCGTACAGCGGTAAGCTGGTTGTTGCTGTAGGTTTTGTAATAGTATACCCCTCGGGTGGCGTTGGTACAGCAGGCATAGGTGGTAATATTGCACTCCTTGTCCTGTACCACAGAAGATCCCCTAACCACAGAGACACTGTCTAAAATATGAAAAAATTGAGCCACCGAGCTTTCGTCGTCCCCTTGGCACTGGGAATTGGCCTTTAAAAAGCAGGCCTTTACAAAGCGGGAGCTGGGAGAATCATCTCCTGGCAGGCCAATGGCCCCCATGCCGCTGCCATAGGCCTTTAAGGACAGGACCTTGGAAAACCGGTTTTGCGGAGGCTGACAGGTAAGGTTCATATAGTTGTTTAGGTTCATCTGGTGGTAGGGAAAGGCCGGGTTATTGGTTAGCACCCCGGCAGGATTGTCGTACACATGCAGCCCCTCCCTGGTTTGCTCTACCACCACCGACTCCCTGCCATCGCTGACCATCCAATGAAGAGGGGCAACCGGCATATTGTGGGAAAAGGCCATATCGGTAATCCACACCTGGTCCAGTTCCCGGCGCAGCTCTTTTACTTGGGCAAAGCTGCCCACCACCCAGGGGATAAACTCGTAAGGCGCCAAATTCCGCTTACCTGGGGCTATATGGCCATACCAGGCGTTTTCCGGAAAATACAGACCAGCCATGGAAAGGCCCTTTTCGTTGGTGGCCTCGGCATATAAAGGGTACCCCTCCGCCACAGTGGCCATGCCCACCATGGCATACCAGGTTTCAAAGGAATCCCCTGATTTTAGGGCAAAGGAATAATTCCGGGGCGTGATTACCACCCGTTCTCCAAACCGGTAGTCCAAATCCAGCGTCCGCCCAAAGTAAACATCCTGGGTCTTCATTGTCATGCAGGTACACATCCGCGTTCACCCTTTCGCGCAGTTCTTTTTTCATTCCTGTATTATTATATTGAACTGCAGGCGGGTTATTCCCGGCAGGCGAAAACAACGGGGACGCTGGGGCGTTTATTTTGCCCAGTGCCGGAGCTTTGGCAGCTGCTGGGCAAAATAGTCCCGGGCCTGGTGGGAGGGAAAGCTTTCATTAGACATATGATCCGCCAGAAAATCCAGCAGCTCGTCCATAGTGCTGTACACAAACTTGCCATCTGTATAGCACCATTTGCAGTATTCCTCGTTAAAGCTGCCATCCGTCTCCCGGCTGATGGAGCTATCCTCCAGGGGCATCCCGCAGCACTGGCAGATCAGCTGGCGGGGAGAGCCAAGCAGCGTGTTAATGGATACATCGAAAAGCTTGGAGAGCAGCTTTAGGGTTTCCGTACCGGGCTGGGTTTCTCCGTTTTCCCAGCGGCTTACCGCTTGGCGGGTTACGAAAACCTTTTGGGCCAGCTCGTCTTGGGAAAGGCCCTGCTTTGTCCTCAGTTTCAGAATAATATCTTTGACTTCCATATGGGATCGCTCCTTCTGTTTGTTTTTCCCCATTATACCCCATTCTTCCCACCCAGTAAAGCAATCCCCTGTTGCCCCCGGCATAAAAAGGGACGCCGGGCAATTATTTCGCAAAAACCGCGAAATAAACTGGGAGCCCCTTTCGGGGCCCCCTCATTTTGCCCCGCAAAATGGCCCGGCTAGCCGCAGCCCTACCGAAACAGCGTGCAGGTTCCGCTCTCTCGGTAATACCGGATACGCTTTTCAATCTCCTCTTTTGGGCACTTAAAGTACTCCGCCAAACAGCCAATGCAGAGGAAATCTTCCGCGCCCCGGTTGACCAGTTTCCAGTAAATTGCCCGGTCGTCCTGGCCAAGCTTTGCCCCGCACCGCCTGCAGGTAAGGTAATTGCTCACCGGACCTTAACCAGCTTTGCCCGGAACATCCTGCAGCCATGGGGTTCAATCTGGGCGGCATAGCGCTGGTCAAACACGCCCTCGGTTTTCCTGGCCCAGCAGTCGTACAGCTCTAGGCCCATTCCCGCCGCCGCGGGAATGCCCATATCCCAAAACTGCAGGGAGAGCTCGCCCTTCTTGTCCCCCAGGTTAAACATGCCAATGGCCAGGCTTCCATCGCCCATAGGCTTCACCAGCGACATCATGGCCGCCGGGTCGTTGCCAGGCACCACATAGGGGCCTCTGCACTCCATATCCTGGTTAATGGCAATAATATCCGGGTTTGTCAGGGTCTCTCTGGTAATGCTGCTCATAGAACGGATGTCACAGCCAATCATCAGCGGGGAGTTCATAATGGCCCACAGCGAGAAGTGGGTGCGGTACTCCTCGTCTGTGCAGCCGCCCAGCGTGCCAATAAACTCGTTATTGCTGCCCCCATGCATTCCCACCACCAGCATATCAATGTCGTTGTGGCAGTAAGGCCCAGAATAGGCCATCTTATCCATCTGAGAGAGCGCCAGGTTTTTTATAGATTCCCAATTGTCCTGAATATCCCCGGTAGAACGGAAAAGCTGGGCCCCAGAGCCCTGAATCCACCCATGCACCCCGTCCGCGCCCCAGTTGCAGGCGGAAAACAGGATGTCCCGGCCGCAGTTGCGCAGGGCAAGGGACATGCGCTTGTAGAGCATTTCCCCCTCCATATGCCTGGGCTTGTAGCAGTTGTCGTACTTCAGGTAGTCCACACCCCAAGAGGCAAAGGTTTCGGCATCCTGAAACTCATGCTCAAAACTGCCGGGATACCCGGCACAGGTGTGGGTGCCGTCGCAGGAATACATGCCAAATTTTAAGCCCTTGCTATGAACATAGTCGGCCACGGCCTTCATGCCGTTGGGAAACTTTTCTGGGTCCGCCACCAGGCAGCCGTTCTGGTCCCGCTGCTTCAGGCTCCAGCAGTCATCAATTACCACATACTGGTACCCAGCGTCCTTTAGCCCGGAAGAAACCATGGCGTCGGCGGTTTCCCGGATAAGGGCCTCGTTAATGTTCCAGGTAAAGGTATTCCAGGAATTCCAGCCCATAGGAGGAGTGAGCCCGAGATATTTATCCTGCATAATTTTGCTCCTTTTATCTTAATTTTATGATGAATGGCCTTAAATTCCCAAAACATCCCGCATATAGATCCGAGAAACCTCTGCCGAGTGGAAATTGCAGACTTCCGGCCGGTCCAGCTCTACGCAGAGCACGCCGTCATAGCCCACCTCTTCCAGGGCGGCTTTTACCTCTGGAAAGTTTACCGTACCATGGCCAAGGGCCCGGAACGAGGCCATTTTCTCTCTTCCCTCCGCCTTGGAAAGGGCGTAGCTGTCCACATCCTTTAGGTGCATGTAGGCAATGCGGTTCCCAACCTGCCGGATGAGGGCGGCGGGATTCATGCCGGCCAGGGTGGTATGGGCGGTGTCTAGGCAAAATGAAACATATTCCGGCTTGGTATGGGCGGCAAAGTAGTCAATATCGCTTTGGCTAAACACGCAGGTGCCAAAGTGGGGATGAAAACACACGGTTACCCCTTTCGCCTTCGCGTACTCGCCCAGCCGGTTGACAATCTCGCAGATCTTGTCAATCATGGCAGGGTCGGTAGGCCGCTCGTAGGGGGCCTCCCCAAAGCCGCCATGCTGGCAGTTATACCATTTGCCCCCAATTTCGCTGAGAAAATCCACCTGCTCCATGGCGGTTTTCAGAGATTCCTCCACATCCAGGGTAAAATGGCCGTACAGGTTTACCAGCTCTACCCCGCAGGACTCGGCCAGCCGCTTTAGCTCGCTGGGATCATCCTTATAGTAGTCCCGGATAAAGGCAAAGTTCTCCACCGTGTCGTAGCCCAAAAATTTGCACTCCTTAAAGCTTTGCTCCAGCTGCTTTTTGGCAATGTCCGCATCGCCGTGTATCCAGGTCCAGCCTGTGTATGCTGCTTTCATAGTCCAATCTTCCTTTCAAATTTTTTCGCGATGATTCTTTCGCAAGCGTGTTCGTGGTGAATCCCGCCAGGATGGGAATCGGTAAAAGCGCCCTCGCTATGATGGGCGATCTCCCTTTCCGGCAGCTCCCCCGCCTGGAACAGGCTGTGGATATAGGGGGGCGTTGTCCGGCGCGGCGGGAAAATGCCGTGGAATTCCTGAATGTCCACGACAGGGCCCTTGGAGAAGGTTGAGGCGGCTTTGTCGCCGTAGATCTGTTCCCAAAAAGGTTTGCTTTCCCTTGGAGGCTCCTTTTCGTTTAGGGCTAGTCTCTAATCCAAAGGCTTAGGAACTTTGCTGGCGGCATCTTTGGCGGCGCCCATGCGCGCGCACTCTGAACTTGAGCGGGTTGGGAAAGGCTGTACCATGCTCTTTTTAAAACGCCGCCTTTTCAAGGGCAAGGCCGCCTCCATGGGCCAGGGGTTTCGTGCCCTGCCCGCCGGCATCTTTCTTTTTTGTTTCCGCTCCTTGCTCTTACCCGCTTTAGTCCAGCACGCCGTGCATAGGGTTGTTTTCCATGGGCGCGGTGCGGGTATATTTGGTCTCCATGGCCACATACTTCCGCTGTTCCCAAGATTTACTGAACCCGGTCATAATCTCCAGCACATGGCGCTGCTGCTGGTAGTTTGCCCGGTGGTCCCGGCCGGCGCGCAGGGCCTTTGCCATGTCCGCCAGGCCCAGGCCCCGGCTGTTCACCGCGTAATCGTAAAGCAAAGGCATTTCCTTCCAGCCGGCATAAAAGTCCGGCACGCCCTGGCGGCGAAGGCCTGGGTCGGTTTTAGGCGCCGCGGCGGCGTCCTCTGGCCGAAGGAGCAGCACCGGCCCCCCAAAGGTGTTGGGATCTGGCACCATTAGGCTGCCCTTGGTGCCGTATACCTCAAACCGGGACTGGGCAGTATAGTGTACGTCAAAAGTGGTAAATACCTGGGCAATGGCCCCGCTGCTGAACTCAATATTGCCAGAGAGCCAGGTGTCCACATCCACATCAATAGTCTCCCCTAAATGGGGCTCAGAGGTAATCAGCCTGTGGGGAAAAGAGCGGGTGGTCATGCCCATAAGCCCCTTGGCCTCTCCCAGCAGCTGTACCAGGGCGGTTATGTAATAGGGGCCCATATCCAGCATAGGGCCGCCCCCCCGCTTGTAGTAGAATTCCGGGTCGGGGTGCCAGGTTTCGTGGCCGTGGCAGGCCATGGCGCAGCTGGCCCCTACCACTTCCCCAATCATGCCTGTGTCAATAAGATGCCGGGCGGTCTGAATGCCCGCGCCCATAAAGGTATCCGGCGCGCCGCCAATTTGCAGCCCTTTTTCCTCTGCTAGGGCAATCAGCTCCCCGGCTTCTTCCATATCCACGCCCAAAGGCTTCTCCGAGTACACATGCTTGCCGTGGAGCAGGGCCTGCTTGGTAACCTCGAAATGCTCGTAGGGGCGGGTCAGGTTCAATATCACCTCTACCTGGGGGTCGTTAAAGGCCTCATACATGTCCTTGTAGATCTTGGGCTGGGGAGCCTGGGCGCCCTTTTCAATCTCCTCCTTCACATAGGCCGCGCCCTTTTCGGCCCGCTCTGGAATCAGGTCGCAAAGGCCTACCAGCTCTACCTCCCGAAAGGTACGGGTAATATTCTGCAGGTAGATGCCGCTGATGGCGCCAACCCCAATTATGGCTATTTTTACGGGATGATTCTCCATATCAATAAATCCTTTCTGTGGTTAGTACAGTCCACACCCTAAAAAAGCCTGCTTTCATGGTCTGAGCACTGCAGGTTCATTATAGCGGAAGCAAAGGAGAAAAGCAAGAAAAACAGAAAGTATGTCCAGGGTAGGGAATTAAGAGCTGGGCATCCTTTTCTATGTCTGCTAAAACACCTGGCTAAGGGGCTTGCTAAGCTCCGGGCATTGGCTTTTTACCGCCTGATTTTGGACATTTTTCCCCAAACTCAGGCTTTACAAACCCTGCGGAGTATGCTAAAATATCTTAGATACCCTCCCCTCGGGCTATAGCCGGGGCTATGCCCCCCTTTTGGGAACCACCAACCCTGGCCTGTGGGAACGGGTGAATATTACTACGCCTGCCTTTTACATGGCCAGGCAGAAAAGGTGAAAAAATTATGACAAAAGCTGAAAAAACCGAGATCATCCAAAAGTATGCCCTCCACGAGGGAGATACCGGTTCTCCCGAGGTCCAGATCGCTGTGCTCACAAAGCGCATCAACGACCTTACCGAGCACCTGCGCTCCAACAAAAAGGACCACCACTCCCGCCGGGGCCTGCTGAAGATGGTCGGCCAGCGCCGCAGCCTGCTGAACTACCTGATTAAGGTGGACATCCAGCGGTACCGCGCCATTATTGCCGAGCTGGGCATCCGCAAGTAATTTTTTCCCACACAAAACACAGCAGGCTTTGCCTGCGTACAGCTGCCGGGCCGGCGGTACTTTGCCGCCGGCTGTTTGGCTGTACAATACTTTTGCGGCTTACTCTATTGCAGCACAGGACCGTCCCCCCTTTCGGCGCCTAAGGGTCTGGAAGGGCTGTTTCAGTATAGACGGGACCCTGTTTTGCAAATAAACCGGCCGGGCCCAGGCCTTTGCCGGGACGGTTTATTTGTCAAACAGGGCCCGCGGAAAATTCCCCGGCGGGAAGCTGGTTTTCCCAAAAGAAGGGAGAAAGGAAAAATAATATGTTTGAGAATTTTAAACGTTATGAGACCGACTTTGCCGGCCGCCCCCTGGTAATAGAAACAGGCAAAATGGCCCAGCTGGCCAACGGCCAGTGCCTGGTGCGCTATGGCGACACCGTGGTGCATGTGGCGGCCACCGCCTCGGCCAAGCCCCGGGACGGCATCGACTTCTTCCCCCTTTCGGTGGATTTTGAAGAAAAGCTCTACTCTGTAGGCAAGATTCCCGGCTCTTTCCTAAAGCGCGAGGGCAGGCCCAGCGAAAAGGCCACTTTGGTCTGCCGGGTAATCGACCGGCCCATCCGGCCCCTGTTTCCCAAGGATATGCGCAACGATGTGGCCATAGTGTGTACTGTAATGTCTGTGGACCAGGACTGTTCTCCAGAAATTGCCGCCATGGTAGGCACCTCCATTGCCCTAACCATTTCCGATATTCCCTGGGCCGGGCCGATTTCCGGGGTTTCCGTAGGCCTAATAGACGGGGAATTTATCATCAATCCCACCGCGGCCCAGCGCAAGGTAAGCGAAATGGCCGTTACCGTGGCCTCCACCACCCAGCGTATTGCTATGATTGAGGCAGGCGCCAACGAGGTCTCCGATGAGGATATGTTCAACGGCATTATGGCCGGCCATGAGGCCAACCAGAAAATTCTGGAGTTCATTAAGGGCATTCAGGCGGAAATTGGCAAAGAAAAGTTCAGCTATCCCAGCAACGAGCCAGAACCAGAGATGTTTGAGGCCATTAAGGCCTTTGCTCAGGAGGACGTGCGGGCCGCTTTGGATACCGATGACAAAAATGTAAGGGACCAGCGGCTGAAGCCGGTTTACGAAAAGGTCCATGCGCGCTTTGATCCGGAATACCCGGAGCAAGAGGCAAAAATTGACGAATGCATGTACAAAACCCAAAAATATGTGGTCCGCCGGTGGCTGCTGGACGAACAGAAGCGAGTGGACAGCCGGGGCATGGACGACATGCGCCCCCTGGCCGCAGAGGTTTCCCTGCTGCCCCGTACCCATGGGTCCGGCATGTTTACCCGGGGCCAAACCCAGGTGCTTACCGTAGCCACCCTAGGCTCTATTCGGGACAACCAGCTGCTGGACGGCATTGACGAGGAGGAGAGCAAGCGGTACATTCACCACTACAACTTCCCCTCCTACTCGGTAGGCGAAACCCGGCCTAGCCGGGGCCCGGGCCGGCGAGAAATTGGCCACGGCGCTTTGGCCGAGCGGGCGCTGGCGCCGGTAATTCCCAGCACCGACGAGTTCCCCTACACCATCCGCCTGGTGTCCGAGGTGCTTTCCTCCAACGGCTCCACATCCCAGGCCTCCATCTGCGGCTCTACCTTGGCGCTGATGGACGCTGGCGTGCCTATTAAGGCCCCTGTGGCCGGCATTTCCTGCGGCCTGATCACCGAGGGAGACCGTTGGATGACTATGGTGGACATCCAGGGCTTAGAGGACTTTTTTGGCGATATGGACTTTAAGGTGGGCGGCACTAAAAAGGGAATTACCGCCATCCAGATGGATTTAAAAATCTCTGGCCTGACTCCAGAAATGGTGAAAGAGGCCTTAGAGAAAACCCATAAGGCCAGGAATTATATCATTGACGAAATCATCCTAAAGGCCATTCCAGAGGTCCGCCCCGAGCTTTCGCCCTATGCGCCAAAAATGCTCTCCATGCAGATTCCTGTAGACAAAATCCGAGAGGTTATTGGCTCTGGCGGCAAGGTCATCCAGAAAATCTGCGCCGAGTGCGAGATTACCATGGACGTGGAAGAGGACGGCCATGTGTATATTTCCGGCCTGGATCTGGCCAAATGCCAGCGGGCCATTGATATTGTAGATACTATTGTCAACGATCCGGAGCCTGGCTCTTACTACAACGGCCGGGTAACAAGGCTGATGGACTTTGGCGCCTTTGTAGAGATTGCCCCAGGGAAAGAGGGCCTGGTGCATATTTCCCGGCTGGATATCAGGCGTACAGAAAAGGTAACCGACGTGGTAAACGTAGGCGATGTGGTAAAGGTAAAGGTGCTGGAGATTGACGATAAGGGCAGGCTGAACCTGTCCCGGCGGGACGCGCTAATTGATCTGGACGGCGCTGTGCCAGAAAACGACATCTCCAACGACAGGCCCCCCCGGCGGGACCATGACCGGGACCGCAGACCCTCTAGAAGGGATCATGACAGGCGGTAAATAGAAGACCACAAAGGAATCCCCAGAGAGGAAACTCTCCGGGGATTTTTTTGCACTATCTTTTTTTCACAGTTTATGTTAAAATATATGCGTACTGGCTCCCTTTTTCATTATTCCAAACCGGAGGCGCTGCAAGCTATGAGAGAAGATATCTGTTCCATTCCCGTTAACGAAGTGTTCCAACCCAAAGACGGCTGCCCCTTCTGCCGTATGCGGGATATGCTGGAGGACCGTATGGCCACCTATATTACCGGCGCCGCCATGATGGAGCCGGATGTCCGGGTGGAAACCAACCGGCTGGGCTTTTGTGCCGAGCATTTTAACCAAATCCTGGCCCGGGGCAGCCGCCTCTCTGTGGCCCTTATCCTAGAAAGCCTGTTGGCCGAGGTAAAAGGGCAGGTATTCCCCGAAGGAAAGACCCCTGCTAAAAAGGTGGTTGCCGCTGTACATAGCCGGGAAGAAAATTGTTTTATCTGTGAAAATATTGAGAAGAATATGAAACATCTGCTGGACAGCACCATTACCCTGTGGCAGGCCGAGCAGGAGTTCCGGGAGCTTTACGCTGCCCAGCCCCATATCTGCCTGCCCCACTATGGCCTGGTGATTCAGGCGGCACAAAAAATGCCGAAAAAGAACTTTGCCCCTTTCGAGGCGGTAACCACCCGCCTGGCCAAGGCATACCTGGAGGAGCTCAGCGGCGATGTCACCCATTTTTGCCGCATGTTCGATTACCGCAGCGCCGGCGGGGATTGGGGCAACTCCCGGGATGCCATTGAACGGGCCATGGAATGGCTTACCGCCAGGCCCACCACTGCCCAACAGAACGCCAGCGAGAAAAACCGATGAGCTGGCTCCCCTGCAAGGACCTGGACCTGGCCCAAACCCTAGACTGCGGCCAGGCCTTCCGCTGGCAGCCAGCAGGCCAGGGCTCCCCAGCCTGGGAAGGGGCGGCATTCGGCCAAGCCCTCTGTCTGGCCCCAGAAGAAGGGGGACTCCGGCTGAACTGCACCCAGGAGCAGGCCCAGGAGCTTTGGCGCCGCTATTTTGACCTGGACGAGGACTATGGCCGTATCCGCCAGGAGCTGGAGGAAATCAGCCCAGTGCTGGCCCAAGCTGCCGCCTATGCCCCTGGCATCCGCATTCTCCGCCAAGATCCCTGGGAAGCCCTGTGCACCTTTATCCTGTCCCAAAACAATCATATTCTCCGAATTAAGTCTTTGGTCAGCCGGTTTTGCACCCTGTTCGGCGATCCTGTGCCCGGTTCGGCCTGGCGGGCCTTTCCCCCGCCAGAACGGATTGCTCGGCTGGATGAAGAGGACCTGGCGCCGCTTCGGGCAGGATACCGGGCCCCCTATGTGCTGGCAGCGGCCAGGCAGGTGGCAGAGGGCAGGCTGAACCTGGAGGCCATTGCCCGGGAGCCTGTAGAGTATGGCCGGGAGGAGCTGCGCAGGCTCCCAGGCGTAGGGCCAAAGGTGGCAGAATGCGCCTTGCTCTACGGCTTTCACAAAACAGAGTGCTTCCCCATGGATGTATGGATGAAGCGAGCTATGGCCCGGCTGCTGCCTGGGGTAAGGCCAGAGGATTTTGGCCCTCGGGCAGGCATTGCCCAGCAATACCTGTTCCACTACAGCCGGATGCACCCAGAGCTGTTCCGCTAAGCGGAGAGAAAAGCCCAGTCCCTTTCTGCTGCCATTTTACGGTTTTTCGGGGCGTGCCAAAAGCCAGGAGTAATAAGGGCTGGGTTTAAGATTGTGCGGGCTGCGGCCCTGCCTGGCGGTTCAGCAGGTTCAGGGCGGTCTCCTTTTAGAATCGCCCTCCACACAGCCTTTACTTTTTTCCCCAGCTTTGCTATACTGTTCAGAAACATATTCATCAGGGAGGTTTCTCAATGAGCATTACCCAATGTAAGGTGTTTGACTGGGACAACAGCCTTAGCTGCAAATATGTTGTAATCATTTCCCGCTTTCAGGGCAAGCTGCTTCTCAGCCGCCATAGAGAACGGCAAACCTGGGAGACCCAGGGCGGCCATATTGAGCCCGGCGAAACCCTGGAGGACGCCGCCCGCCGGGAGCTGTGGGAGGAGAGCGGGGCAACTGAGTTTACGCTGGAGCCCCTGTGCTGCTACTATGCTGGCAACGAGTATGGCGCGGTCTTTTTTGCGGATATCTTTGCCCTTGGCCCCTTGCCGGACAGTGAGATGGCCCAGGTCAGCCAGTTCGATTCCCTGCCTCAAGAGCTAACCTACCCAGAGATTACCCCACACCTGTTCCGCCGGGCTCAGGAGCGCTTTTCTTTTCCTGAAAAAGGCCAGGGCAAAAGCTCAGGCCCCCGGGATGTCCGGGTGCTGATTAACCCCACCGCCGGCAGGCAGGTTATCCTCAGCGAGCTGCCAGGGGTATACAGGGCCTTTCAGCAG
>CAJUSM010000037.1 GCA_910588935.1 uncultured Oscillospiraceae bacterium | reverse complement strand
ACAAGAGGCCTTAGGGAGGATATCCAAGAGTATTTGGATCAAGTTCCGCCAACGCCATATCTGGAGGATATCAGTACGAAAAATTTGTTGATTGATAAGGGGAAATTATCCGGGATAATTGATATAGATTGGATGGGCTTTGGAGACATGCTTACCTTTGTGGCAATGACAAGGGTCGCGCTGCTCAACATGGATTTGGACACCCAATATATTGATTTTCTCTTGGATGAGATTCGCCCGAATGCAATAGAGTACCAAGCGTTTTTATTCTATTGCTTGCTGTACTGTGTGGATTTTATGGGAGAAAGAGGCATGCAATTTCTCGACAAAACAGTTCCAGTCAATCAAAAGGTGATTCAGAGACTGAATGATATTTTTGACCTTCTCATAGAAGAATGGAACCGATACCGCAAAGGATGAATGAGACGGGAGGCTTATGGCTGCGCGGGAAACCTTCCTCCAACCTCTGCCAGCCTTTGGGCAATCTCACAGGCTGTTTTAGGCTTGCACAGGATAAAAAAGCGGGACAAACCCAAATGGGGTCTGTCCCGCTCTTTTTTATAGTGAAGGCAGTGCAGAAGAGGTGAAACGTCTCTTCACAGATGGGGTTTGGTGGCTGGCCTTTTATGCCAGTTCCTTTTTCCGCTTTCGCCGTTTGTAGATAATAATCGCAATATAAACTCCCAAGAAACCCAGGATAATGGCCACAAGCACCGCCGATTCTCCTGGCCCGCCCATCTTTACCTCTGCCCAAAGGCTGTCCACCAGCTTGGCGGTGTCCTCCGGCAGGTTGACAAAGACCTGGGCTTTGGCCACAGTCTCCTGGGTGGGGTAGTGCATGGTGCTGGCAACAACCTCTGGGGCCAGGTACTCCTTGGCCGCGGTTTCCGGGGTGGAATAGCCCACATAGTCCATATTTGCCCCAGAGATTTCCGGGTCGCAGAGGAAGTTGATATATTCCTCTGCCTCCCTTTTGTGGCTGGCGGTTTTGGGAATGCAGATGGCGTCTACAAAGAAGTTTGTCCCCTCTTCTGGCACAGCGAAAGCAATGCTGTCGTTGTTATCTACCAGAATAGCCGCGTCCCCTGAGTAATAAGGGGCAATCCAAGCCTCACCGCTCTCCATTTTGTCGAAAATTTGGTCCATTACATAGGCCTGGACCAGGGGCTTTTGGTCCTTAAGCAGGGCGGCCGCCGCTTTCCAGTCTTCCGCTTCGGTGGTGTTTAGGCTTTGGCCCAGCATAAACTGGGCAATGGCAAAAGAGTCTCTGGGGTTGTCGAACATCAGGATTTTTCCCGCATACCGGGCGTCCCACAGGCTTTCCCAGCTGGTAACCTCCTCTACAAACTCTGTGTTGTAGAACACGCCCACAACCCCCCAGGTATAGGGCACAGAGTACAGGTTTTCAGGGTCGTAATCCGGGTTTTGAAACTGGGCGTCAATATACTGGAAGTTGGGGATATTCTCAAAATCCAAGGGGGCAAGCATGTCTTGGTCAATGAGCTTGGACACCATATAGTCTGAGGGGATAATCACATCATAGTCCGCGCCGCCCCCGGCCAGCTTGCTGTATAAGGACTCATTGCTGTCAAAGGTTGTATAGTTTACCCGGATTCCCGTGCGCCGGGTGAACTCCGCATTCACGTCCATAGAGTCATCGGTGCCATTGGCAATATACTCCCCCCAGTTGTAAACATTGATGGTGACATTCTGTTCTGGGGCATTTTCCTTCTGGGCTGCGGATGCCAGAGGAAGGTTAAGGAGGGTGAGAAGGGCTACAAGAAGAGCCAGAGCTTTTTTCATGGTCAATTTCCCCCCTCCTTTTCCTGAAGCTGCCGGTTTGCCTTGGCAGTGCGCAGGTTTACCACAATCAGCAGGGCCATTACCGCCGCAAAAAGCACGGTGGAAAGGGCGTTGATCTCAGGGCTTACCCGCTTGCGGGTCATGGAGTAAATATAGATAGGCAGGGTTTGGGTGGTGCCGCTGGTAAAGTAGCTGATTACAAAATCGTCGATAGAAAGGGTAAAGGCCATAATCATGCCGGTGACAATGCCAGGCATAATCTCTGGCATAACCACCTTAAAGAATGCCTTTGCCGGGGGGCAGCCCAGGTCCTGGGCTGCCTCGTACAGGGCAGGATCCATTTGCCGCAGCTTAGGCAGCACCGAAAGGATGACATAGGGCAGGCAGAAGGTGATGTGGGAGGCAATAATAGAGGCCAGCCCCAGGCTGCGCCCCCCGAACAGCCCTACCGCAAAGACAAACAGCAGCATAAGGGAAACGCCGGTGACGATCTCTGGGTTTACCATGGGAAAGTTTGTAATATTCATCATCACCCGCCGGGGCAGGCGCTTCATGGAGTTGATGCCAATGGCAGCCATGGTGCCCAGCACAGTGGAGACAGCCGCCGCCGCGATGGCGATGATTAGGGTATTCCGCAGGGCCTCCAGGATCAGCCGGTCTTCAAAGAGCTTAACATACCACTTTAGGGAAAAGCCGCTGAACACTGTACGGCTGGCAGTCTCCGTGTCGTTAAAAGAAAACACGATAAGCACCAGAATGGGGGCGTAGAGAAAGAGAAAAATCAAAAAGGTGTAAATTCTTCCCACAGCTTTTTTCACAGCAGCATCCCTCCTCCCGCATTGGCCTCGTCCCCCTCGTCAAACTGGTTCATAATCCCCATGCAGATAAGGATGATGATCATAAGAACCAAAGAGATGGCAGAGCCAAGGTTGGGGTTGTAGGCGCTGCCCAGAAACTGCATGTCAATCAGGTCGCCAATGAGCAGGTTTCCGCCGCCCCCCAGCATTTTGGAAATAATAAAGGTGCTTACCGCGGGCACAAAAACCATGGTTACCCCAGAGATAATGCCAGGCATACTCATAGGCACCACCACTTTGAGAAAGACCTTCTGGTCGTTTGCCCCCAGGTCTTGGGCTGCCTCGATGACGCTTGGGTCGATTTTGGTGAGCACGGAGTAGAGGGGCAGAATCATATAGGGGATATAATTGTAAACCATGCCCAGCACCACGGCCCCAGCAGTGTTGATCATATGTACCCGAGGCAGGCCCAGGGCGGAAAGGGCGGCGTTGATTAGGCCGTTGTCTTCCAAAAGGGTCATCCAGGCATAGGTGCGCAGCAAAAAGTTCATCCACATAGGCAGCATCACAAGCATTACCATAATGCTTTGGCGCTTGGCAGGCAGCTTGGCAATGATGTAAGCCAGGGGATACCCTAAAATAAGAGAGATCGCGGTGGCCAGAGCCCCCAGCCAGATGGATCGGAGGAAGACGTTGGAGTACTGGCCCACGCTAAGGATATTCTCCAGGGTAAAGGCCCCGGTACGGTCTGTAAAGGCGAACCAGGCCACCAGCAGCATAGGCAGCACAATGAAAATGGTCATCCATACGGTATAGGGGGAGGAAAGCAGCTTAGAGTTACTCTTCATTGCCTGGGCCCTCCTCTTCCCCGGCGTTCAGGTCCTCATCCATCTCGTTGGAGAAGGTGCTGTAGTCCCCGAACATGCCGGAATACGCGGACTTGGCCATAACATGGATATCATCTGGGGTTAGGGAGAGGCCGATACGGTCCCCGGCCTGGCGGTAGTCGGTAGATTGAATCATCCACTTAAAGCCCGCCACATCTACAATAATCTCGTAGTGTACCCCTTTAAAGGTTACATTGGTGACCACGCCGGTAATATGGGTGGAGTCAGGCTCTACCACGTCAATGTCCTCTGGGCGGATAACCACATCCACCGGGGTATTGATGCCAAAGCCCTTATCCAGGCATTGAAACTTGTGACCGGCAAATTTTACCTGGAAGTCCTCCAGCATCAGGCCGTCCAGAATATTGGATTCCCCAATAAAATCGGCAACAAAGGCGTTTTCCGGTTCATTGTAGATATCGGTTGGAGAACCGATCTGCTGAATAACGCCGCCATCCATAACCACCACCCGGTCCGACATAGAGAGGGCTTCCTCCTGGTCGTGGGTGACAAACACAAAGGTAATGCCGGTTTGCTGCTGGATCTTTTTCAGCTCAACCTGCATATCCTTGCGCAGCTTCAGGTCTAGGGCGCTAAGGGGTTCGTCTAGCAGCAAAACCTTGGGCTCGTTGGCCAGGGCCCGGGCCATGGCCACCCGCTGCTGCTGGCCGCCAGAAAGCTTATCAATTCCCCGGTGGGCATACCCGGTTAGGTTGACCATGGCCAGCATTTCGTGAACAGTGTCCTTTACCTGCCGCTCGCTTTTTCCTTTTAGGCGCATTCCAAAGGCAATGTTATCGTACACATTTAGATGGGGAAAAAGGGCGTACTTTTGAAAGATGGTGTTTACCTCTCGCTTGTGGGGAGGCAGGGCGGTGATGTTTTTGCCAGAGAAAAAGACCTCGCCGGAATCGGGGCGGATAAAGCCCCCGATTGTGCGGAGCACGGTGGTTTTTCCACAGCCCGAAGGGCCTAACAGGGTGATAAATTCACCGTTGCGGATGTCTAGGCAAAACCCAGACAACACCTGCTCGCCATCGTAGGAAACGGCGATGTCTTTCAGCAAAATGATAGAGTTTTCCAAAGTATGTGCATCTCCTTTGCGGCACCAAGGGTTCCCTGCGGGGAACTTTCTGGGGATCCGGGGAAAAGGGAATTCCCGCAGAGGCCCTTACTGGTTCGGTTATCCGCTAAGGGAGTTTGGTGAAAATTAGTTGCGTGTCTTTCGTTATTCACAACATAACCCAGCCCGGAGTAGAAACAAGCAAGAAACACTGTCTCTGCCGCTGCCTCCCGCAAAGGATTTTAGGTCCTCCCCTAAGTAAGGGCAGGCCGGAGCAGCGAAACCGGGCCGCTTTTATAGCCGCGGACCTCCTAAAAGCGCGGCCGTTTACAGATGCAAACGCAATGAACATACTATACAAAAAAAGGCGAGATTTGTCAAGGAGGAAAAAGAGAGGGGAGGGCCTAAAGAAAAATATCCAAAACTTTGCCAAAGGAAGCCTTGCCTTGCCCAAAAGCAGGAAGGGGAAAGGGGATGAGAAAGCATGCACAGAGTATAAAAGTTTTAGTCCGGCAAACAGAAAAGAGGCTCCCCGATTGGAAGCCTCTTTCCCCATTACAGATTCTGCCTTAACCAGTCTATTGACTGCCGGAGGCAGGCCAGCATATTTCTGACCCCGTAATGCTCTATTGTGTAAACCCCAAAATACTCGTTTTCTTTCAGCAGCTCGATTAGCTGCCATATTGGTATCGCGCCCTGGCCCACTGGGCAGGGAAAAAGCCGCTCTCCCCCAGCGGCGGCCAAAGGCTCGCTGCCATAGGCGGGGGTAAGAGCCCGGTCTTTTAGGTGGACATGGACAACCCTGTCCCCTAAGGCGGCCCAGGCTGCCTTTTCGTCTTCTCCTGAATACCGAAAATTGCCGGTGTCGAAGGTGAGGGCCAGCCCGGGACAACGGGCCAGAAACCGCCGCAGCCCCTTTATGGTGGCGTAGGGGGCCAGCCGGCTGTCATAATCCTCTATGGTTAGGGTAATCCCCTTTTTTGCGGCTGGGCCAACCAGAGCCTGTATGGCGCTGAGCATGTTCTCTGTCTGCTGCTCCTGTTGGGCAAGACTGTCCTCTTCCCCCCAAAAGCCAGGCACCAAGAGGAGCTTGTCCGCGCCCAGGCTTTTTGCTGTTTCCAGCACAGGCAGGGCAGAGGCAAGGGGATCCGGATCCCGGCCAAAATCGAAAAAGCAGGGTATGCAGGAGATTTTCAGCCCGGCGGCAGCCAGCTCTTCCCCAAGACCAGGAGAAATACAGTGGCTGGAGACCTCCACATAATCAATACCCATCTGCCGGGCCATCTGAAGGGCCTGGGCCAGAGGGATGCGCTCTTGTCTAGCGATCTCCAGCAGGTGGTCGTAAAAAACAGCGATTTTTGCCATAGCAGCCCTTAAAAGCCCAGAGCCTTAACGCGCTCCAGCCCAGCTTTCTCTGCCAGCTGCAGCTCTTCCTCGCTGCACTTGTCCTTCATAAATTCCCGGATGAACTGGCCGCACCGCTCCCGCATCGCTTTTCCCCGCTCCTGGGGGTCTGTAATGCTGGTGGTAAAGCCGTACAGCACGTCCACAATCTGGGCCCCGGCCAGCTTGGCCCGCTCGGCGCCTTGAAGATCGCATTCGTCCACAGGGGTATAGGCAATTCCCTGGTTTTCCAGCCAGGCGGTATAGGCCTTGGCCCGGGCTTTAAAGTCATTCCAATCCTTTTCCCAAGTCCAGCAATTTTCTGCCAGAGCCAGCAGCCGGGGGAAAGTAAGCCGCTCTATGTGGTCGGCTGTGGTTACCCGCTCGGTCCACAAAGGGGCCTCCAGGCCCAGCACCTGATCCTTTGGAATGGGCTGGTCTTTTAAAATACAGGGCTCGGTGGCGTAGGTGCTCTTCAGAGGGACCAAAGCCGCCGGATAGTCCAGGTAGAAGGAGGAAACCGGGGAAAACACAAAGCGCCGGCCTTTTTCCGCCTCTTTGGCAGCGGCCTCGGCTCCTGTTTCCACCCAATACTGGGCAATGGCCTTGGGGCTGACTGTGCCGGAGGTAAGGATCTCGTTCCAGCCGATGACGGTTTTGCCCTGGGCCTCAAGGAACTCTACCAGCTTGCTGGTAAACCAGGCCTGAAGTTCTTCCTCGTCTTTCAGTCCTTCCGCCTGAATGCGCTGCTGGCAGCGGGGGCATTTCTCCCACTCCGACTTAGGGGCCTCGTCGCCGCCAATGTGGAAATAGGGGCCGGGGAACAGGCCGCATACCTCCTCCAGCAGGGCATAGAGAAAATCGTACACCTTATCGTTCCCGGCGCAGAGGATGCGGGGGAAAATGCCAGAGCCATGGGCCACAGCCAGGGGCTCGCCAGAGCAGCTGAGCTCTGGGAAGGTGGCTACAATGCTTACCGTATGGCCGGGAAGGTCGATTTCAGGAATGATATTGATAAAGCGCTCCTGGGCGTAAGCCACAATCTCCCGGATCTCCTCTTGGGTATAGTAGCCCCCCACTTTCTGCTCCCCTTCCATCCGCCAGGAGCCAATTTCGTTGAGCTGGGGGAATTTTTTGCTCTCAATGCGGAACCCCTGGTCATCGCTAAGGTGCCAGTGAAAGGTATTAAGCTTTAGCCGGGCCATTTGGTCCAGCAGGCGTTTGATTACCTCTACAGGGAAGAAATGGCGGCTAACATCCAGCATATAGCTACGGAAAGGGTACTTGGGGGCGTCTTGATAGACGCCGCAGGGAACCTCTCCCTCCTCCCGGAGCTGGGCAATGGTCTGCATCCCGTAAAACTCGCCGGCATCGTCGGCGGCACAGAGAAGCAGGGCGTCGGGCTGGACCGAGAGGGTATAGCCCTCTTGGGGCAGCGCGGGATCCCGGGACACCTGGACAGCGGGGGAATGAGAGGTAAGGGTACAGGCGCCGGTGGCAAGAGCGGCAGGCCCGTTGATTTTTGGGATCACGTTCATAGATGGGACCTCCTTTGGATTATGATGGGGCGGTATTATGGGAACGAAAGGGAGCGGTTTTGCCGCCGGTTCAAATAACCTGCTTTGAACTGCGTTAACTATAGCAGGATTGGCGGGGAAGTGCAAGGCGTTTTTTGAAAAATAAATAGATTGTTAAAAAATATTTTCAAATTATGCCCAGATTAAAGAAAAACCCGCCTGATAGGCAGGCGGGCAAGCTGACAAAATATGTTGGGTAAATGTGCAAAAGGGAGAAACGAGGGATGGAAGGGAGCTCTTTCCTTAGCCCTCTTTATTCCAGCTTTCTTTTTCTAGGGCCTGCAGCACGGCAATCTCTCTATCTACCCAGGGCACAAAGGCATTTTCAGAGACCTTTTGGTTGGCCGCCAGGGCATCCTTCAGAGTGATCCATACAGGGTGAAAATGCTCTTCCATTTCGTAGCTGTCCAGCCGGAGCTCCCCCTGGGAGTCCCCTATGCTGCACAGGTAATAGTAGCTATCCATTTCCAGAATATCGGCTGTTGTTCCCTGCCGCCGCTCGTGGGCCACTGCCCAAAGCCTTGCCTGGCCGTTCACCTGAAAGCCAGTTTCCTCCTCTATTTCCCGGGAGAGGGCCTGCTCCAGGGTTTCACCTGGCTCCACCCCGCCGCCGGGAAATTTGTAATCCCCCCGGTCTGTGCGGATCATCAGCAGCTTTCCCTCCCGAAACACCACGCCCCGGGCCGCTTTGCGGCGGAACACGCTGCCGTTTTCCGGCAGGCCCTTGTGGAATAAGCACAGCTCAAGCACTCTGTTCCCCTCCCAGGGCCTGGTGGATGGCTTTGGCCGCTGTTTTCCCCGCGCCCATGGCCAGAATTACCGTGGCCGCGCCAGTAACAGCGTCACCCCCGGCATACACATTGGGCCGGCTGGTAAGGCCGGTTTCCTCGTTGATCACAATGCCGCCCCATTTCTGGGTTTCCAGCCCCTGGGTGGTAGACTTAATCAGGGGGTTGGGGCTGGTGCCAATGGCCATAATCACGCAGTCCAGGTCCAGCACAAACTCTGAGCCAGGCTTCTCCACAGGACTCCTCCGGCCGCTGGCGTCCGGCTCGCCCAGCTCCATTTGAAGGCACTCCATGCCCTTCACACTGCCAGTTTCGTCCCCCAGGATTTGGGTGGGGTTGTTCAGCAGCTTGAAGATGACACCCTCCTCTTTGGCGTGCTCTACCTCTTCGGCCCGGGCGGGCAGTTCTTTTTCCGAGCGGCGGTAGACAATGTAGACCTCCTCCGCCCCCAGGCGCTTGGCACACCGGGCCGCGTCCATGGCCACATTGCCGCCTCCTACCACGGCCACCCGCTTTGCGTGGTGAATGGGGGTGTCAGAGTTTGGAAGATAGGCCTTCATCAGGTTGACCCGGGTTAAAAACTCATTGGCAGAGTACACGCCCTTTAGGTTTTCGCCGGGGATGCTCATGAATCTTGGAAGGCCCGCGCCGGAGCCAATGAACACAGCCTCATACCCCTGGCTTAAGAGTTCGTCTACAGAGAGGGCCCGGCCGATTACCATGTTGGTCTCGATTTTTACGCCCATGGCTTTTAGCCCCTGAATCTCCTTTTGTACAATGGCCTTGGGCAGCCGGAACTCGGGAATGCCGTATACCAGCACGCCCCCCGCTGTGTGCAGGGCCTCGAACACTGTGACCTCATAGCCCAGCCGGGCCAGATCTCCGGCGCAGGTTAGGCCCGAGGGGCCGGAGCCCACCACGGCCACCCGGTGGCCGTTAGGCGCGGGCTTGGCTGGGGTATGGGCAGAGTGAGAGTTGTGCCAATCCGCGGCAAAGCGCTCTAGCCGGCCAATGGCCACCGGCTCCCCCTTTATTCCCCGAACGCATTTTTGCTCGCACTGGCTTTCTTGGGGGCAAACCCGGCCGCACACCGCCGGGAGGGCGCTGCTTTTTGCAATGATCTGGTAGGCCTGTTCAAACTCGCCCTGTGCCATTTTGGCAATAAAGTCTGGTATGGCAATATTCACCGGGCAGCCTGCCACGCAGGGCCTGTTCTTACAGTTTAGGCAGCGCTGGGCTTCATCTATGGCCTGCGCCTCTGTGTAGCCCAGGGCTACCTCCTCAAAATTCTTGTTGCGGATATGGGGCTCTTGGGAGGGCATCTCATTTTTCTTCAGCGACATATTAGGCATGGGTTTCTCCCCCCTTAAACAGATTGCAGGTTTCCTCGTGGGCATGGCGCTCAAAGTCTCGGTACATGGCGCCTCTGGCCATGGCCTCGTCAAAGTCTACCTCAAAGCCGTCAAAATCCGGCCCGTCTACGCAGGCAAACTTTGTTACCCGTTTGCCGTTTTGCACCAGGCTTAGCCGGCAGCCGCCGCACATGCCTGTGCCGTCGATCATAATGGGATTCATGCTTACGGTGGTGGGAATATGGAACTCCTTGGTAAGCTTGGTAACGAATTTCATCATGATTAGCGGGCCAATGGCAATCACCCGGTCGTACTGTTCCCCACTTTGGATCAGCTTAGTTAGGGCGTCTGTTACCAGGCCTTTCTCCCCCCAGGAGCCGTCGTCGCTCATTCTGCATAATTTTTGGCTGGCGGCTGCAAATTCTTCTTCCAAAATCACAAGGTCGCGGTTGCGGAAGCCTATGATGGAGTGGACTTCACAGCCCTGCTGGTGGAGCTTTTTGGCCACAGGGTAGGCAATGGCGCAGCCCACGCCGCCCCCTACCACAGCCACTTTTCGGAGGCCCTGAGTGTGGGTAGGCACGCCCAGGGGGCCCACAAAATCTTGGATAAACTCCCCCTCTAGCTTGTGGTTCAGCTTTTCGGTGGTGGCCCCCACAATCTGGAATATAATGGTGACAGTGCCCTGCTGCCGGTTAAAATCCGCTATGGTTAGGGGAATGCGCTCCCCGTCCTCATCCACCCGCAGGATGATAAACTGCCCGGGCTCTGCTTTTTTTGCCACAGCCGGGGCTAAAATCTCCATTAAAGTTACAGTTGGGTTCAGCTTTTCTTTTCTTACGATTCTATACATAGGCACCCCTGTCCTTCTTCAAGACGTTTTTTCTTTGCCGCGCGATGATCATATAAACCCGACTGGAGTTTTCTGGCGTTTTTGCAGCCAGCCGCGGCAAAAGCTGCAAAGAAAAAGCAGCGGCTTTTCCGGGAGAGGAAAACTCCACCCTGTAAAAAGGTTCTGGTTTTAGCAGTCATTATAGCATATTCCTAAAAAAAGCGCAACCTTGCCCCAAGGGTAAAAAGGGCGTCCCGCCCTCTGCCCTTTTCCATACTCTGGCCTAAGCGGGGCTTACCCCTTCTCTCTGCCTCGCTCCAGCTTATCCAGCACCCGGCCCTGGCACCGAAAATTGTCGTAATCATGAAGCCGTATAGGCTGGTACTCTGGGTTAAGGGAGACCAGCTCCCCTCTGCCCAAGCGCTTGATATACCCTTCTCCATTGAGGAAAAAAATACCGATTTCCCCCTCGTTTACACAGCCGTCAATCCGCTCTACAAACACAATGTCTCCATCCCGGTATGCGGGCTCCATGCTCCGGCCGTTTACCCGTACACAGAAATGGGCCCGCTCCGGCACCAGCTCTCCCCGTATTTCCAGGCGGGTCTTGTAGGCCGCGTCCACCCAGGGCTCTCCGGTTCCGGCGCTTACCGCCAGGTCGTAGCAATTGATATAGGTCACCCAGCCTCTGGGCTCCTGCTCTTCTTCGGCCTGCTGGGTCATGCGGCTGTATTCCTTATCCAGCACCAAATCCACCAGCTCTTTGCCGTGCAGGTCCAGCAGCCGGTACTTGTGGACCTGCCGCAGCTCTTCCGCTGTAGCCCCCCACCCTGATTCCGTTTCCAGCAGCTGGTCCGCCGGCACCTGAAGCACCTGGGCCAGCCGCCGCAGCTTAGGGATGTCCGGCTGCCTTCGGCCGGTTTCGTAGCCCGAATAGGTGGTTTTATCCACGCCCAGCTCGTTAGCCATGTGCTGCTGGGTAATGCCAGCGGCGGTACGAATGCTTTTCAGCTTTTCAGGAAAACTCATGGTGCTCCCTCCTAGGGCTGGATTTTTTGGGGCAGTACACAGTGGGGGCAGGCGGCCTGCGGTTTGCGCCCCCACCCTGCCGCGGCCTGCTTTGGGCATATTATACCTTGAAAGTATGCGAGATGTCAACAAAATGTGCCCAAACCTCTTGACAAGTTGTCGTTAAGACTCTATAATGGATTATAGGTTGTCGAATTGACAATTCAATTATCAAAATTGGAGGGAGAGCAGGAATGGAAGGCTTATTGTATGCAAACTGCCAGGCAGCGTTTGATTACCACGCGATGGCCCGGGAGGCGGCCAGGGAGCAGGAGGCTTTGCACCGCCGGCTTCAGGCCCGCAAGGAAGCGGGGCCCCGGTCGCCTGACCATGAGCTAAGCTGGAAGCGGGAAAACGCCATTCTCTACAGCATGTATTTGGAGCAGCGCGGCAACCGGCGGAGCTTTGAGCGCCGGGCCAGCCTGCGGGACCAAGGCTGCTGAGGCGGAAAGCAGAGAGGAGAAACAGGATGGAAGGGAAAAAACAGCCAGGGCCTGGCCGGCTGCGGGCCAGGGCCCAGGACTATTTTGACCGGTGCGATAGGGAGGGGCTTCATCCTTCTTTGCCCGGGCTGGCCCTAGGGCTGGGCCTAGAGGGCCGCCGGGAGCTGGAGAAATTGGCCCAGGGCGCCGGTGAGGCGGCAGGACTTCTCCGCCGGGCCATAACCCGGGTGGAGGAGGCCAATATCCAGTCTGCGTACAAAAAAGACTCGGCGGCCAGCGCCAAGTTTATTTTGCAAAACGGCTTTGGCTACAGCGAAAAGACCCGGGAGCAGCCGCCGGAGGAGATTGTGGTCAGCATTGTAGGGGAGGAACCATGAGGGTGAGTATTCCCGCCAGGGCCATTAACCCCTGCTACCGCCCTTTGCTTCGGGACAGCTCTCACCGGTACCTGGTGCTGTATGGAGGGGCGGGCAGCGGCAAAAGCGTTTTTGCTGTGCAGCGGTTTCTGGTCCGCCTGCTGGAGCAGCCCATGTGCAACCTGCTGGTGATAAGGGCCACCGCTGTTTCTCACAGAGATTCCACCTATGCCCTGTTCCAGCAGACCATTGCCGCCTGGGGGCTGGGGGCGCTGTTTCGGTGCTCCAATTCCAGCATGCGCGTGGTATGCCTTAACGGCAACCAGGTGGTGTTTAAGGGGTTGGATGACCCGGAAAAGCTAAAGTCCATCACTTTCCCCAAGGGCGACCTGACAGATGTGTGGGTAGAGGAGGCCTCGGAGATCACCCAGGCCCAGTTTAACCAGCTGGATCTGCGCCTGCGGGGGCAAGGCCCTCACCGGCAGATGACCCTGACATTTAATCCGGTATCGGCAATGCATTGGCTGAAAAAGCGCTTTTTCGACCATCCCGACGGTCGGGCGGCGGTGCTGAAAACCACCTACCAGGATAACCGGTTTTTAGACCAGGCTTACAGGCAGACCTTAGAGAGCTACAGGGTTTCAGATCCCTATTATTACCAGGTGTACTGCCTGGGGGAGTGGGGGGTGCTGGGGCGCACAGTGTTTCACCAGGGCAATGTGATGGAAAGGCTTGCCCATTTGGCCCCGCCGGTTGACCGGGGAGAATTTCTGTTTTCCGGCGCCCATGGGCTGATTGACCCGGGAAGCATCCGGCTTTTTTCTCAGGACCAGGGCTGCATCGCTGTTTACCGCCGGCCAGAACGGGGCGTGGCTTATGTTATCGGCGGGGACACGGCAGGGGAGGGCTCGGACTATTTCGGGGCCCAGGTGGTCCGGCTGGATACTGGGGAGCAGGTATGCACCCTGCGGGGGCAGATGGACGAGGACCTATATGCCCAGCAGCTCTTTTGCTTGGGAATTTGGTACAATCGGGCGCTGGTGGCGGTAGAGTCCAATTTTTCCAGCTACCCCATTCGCCGGCTGGAGCAGCTGGGGTACCCAAGGCAGTACGCAGGGGCAAACGGGTCTTTGGGCTTTCGCACCACCTCGGCCACCCGACCGGTAATTCTGGCCAGGCTGGTGGAGATTGTGCGGGAGCATCCGGCATGGCTGAACGATGGGGACACGCTGGGAGAGATGCTGACCTTTGTGCGCAGCAGCCGGGGAAGGGCAGAGGCCCAGGCTGGGGCCCATGACGACTGTGTGATGGCGCTGGCCATTGCCTACCATGTACGGGATGAGGGAATGAAAGACGAGGGGGCTTGGAGCTGCTGGGTGGAACGTATTTAAAACAATAATTTGAAAGGACGTGAATGGATGAACATAAGCGGAAACCAAATTAAAAACCTTGTTCTTACCGCCTTTGCCGCCCTTAGCGCCACGGTGGCCCAGGCTTTGGGGGGCTGGGACATGCTCCTCCAGGTACTGGCGGGCTTTATGGCGGCAGACTATTTGACCGGCCTTACAGTGGCGGGATGTTTCCGCCGGTCTGGCAAAACCCCGGGGGGCGCCCTTTCCAGCCGGGCCGGGTTTTTGGGCCTGGTGCGAAAATGCTCGGTGCTCCTGCTGGTGCTGCTGGCGGTACTGCTGGACAGAGCCACTGGAAACGAATGGATTCGCCCTGCTGTGTGTATATTCTTTATTGCCAACGAGGGCCTGTCTATTCTGGAAAACTTGGGGCTGATGGGCGTGCCATACCCCCAATTTCTCCGGAACATGCTGGAGGCTTTGCAGGAACAGGGGGACAGCGGCAAGGGAAAGGGGGAATGAGGATGAAAATACAGAAAAACCTTTGCCCGCCGGAGGCTTACCCAACCAAGTGCCCCTTTATTCGCCGGCCGGACCGGATTGTGGTCCACAATACCGGCAACGACGCCCCCGCAGCCAACGAGATACAGTACATGCTCCGCCGGCCAGAGGAGATCTCCTTTCACTTTGCTGTAGACGAAGAGGAGGCTGTGCAGGGCCTGCCTCTGGACCGAAACGCCTGGGCCAGCGGAGACGGCAGGGGAAAGGGGAACATGCTGGGCATTCACCTGGAAATATGCTGGTCAAAAAGCGGCGGGCCTCGGTTTCAAAAGGCGGAGGAAAACGGCGCTAGGCTGATTGCCGGCCTGCTAAAGGAGTATGGCTGGGGGCTGGACCGGGTGACAAAGCACCAGGACTACGATGGGAAGTACTGTCCCCACCGCACGCTGGACTTGGGGTGGGAACGGTTTCTGAATTTGGTGGAAAAATATAGGGAGGGAGAAGAGGAAAAGATGCTGAGTTATCAGGAATTTAAAACATACCTGGACCGGTACTGGGCAGAGTTGGCCAAGCAGGAGGCGGCTGGCTGGGCAAGGGAAGGGATTGAGGCCTGCCGGGCCCAAGGAATTATGATGGGAGACAGGGAAGGCTTTCGGGGCAGAAGCTTTGTAACCAGGCAGGAGCTGGCCCAAGTGGCGGCCAGGCTGCTGGAGAGGAAACAAGAGACCTGACAGAGCGGGGGATTTCCCCCACAAGATGGAAAGGGCGCCGCCCTAGGAAAGCAAGCTTATAAAGAGGAACGGCAGGAGCTGACCATCTGCTCCCGCCGTTCCTTTTTTGTTTTAAAAAATTCCCCGATTATACCGAAGCTGTGCGAAAAGCATGAGCGCCAACCCAATGACTATTCCGGCCAGCGTTAAATAATCGAATAAGTCCAAATCGAAAACCATCCGAAGAATTGCCGCCGCAGCCAAAGAGACGCCTATTATCAGCGTTCCTGCTCCCATAGCCCGGCCATATGCAGGGGCGTCCTCCTCACTGACCCTGCGCCGGTTATACCAGTGAATGGTTCCAATATGTCCCATCAGGTTTAGAATGCCTGTGATTATGAGCAGGATTCCCATACCAAGCATAGGCAAGTACTGCATTCAAATTCTTCTTTCTATACAAGAATTACGGGCCTTTTTCTCTGGGCGGTTTGCCCTTGCGCTTTCGCACGCACTCTGTCAGCAAAAACTCAATCTGCCCGTTGATGGAGCGGAAGTCATCCTCTGCCCAGGCTGCCAGTTCCTTCCAAAGCGTGGGGGAGATTCGGAGCAGAATTTGCTTTTTGCCTTTATAATCCTTCTCTTCCATAGGCAAGGCTTAGTAAATGGAGCCGCTGTTAACCACTGGCTGGGCGTCCTTGCTGCCGCAAAGCACCACCAGCAGGTTGCTGACCATTGCCGCCTTCCGTTCATCGTCCAGCTCTACCACCTGGTCGGCGTTCAACTGGTCAAGGGCCATTTCTACCATGCCCACAGCACCCTCCACAATCTTTTTTCTGGCTGCCACAACGGCCTCGGCCTGCTGGCGCTGAAGCATGGCCGCCGCAATCTCTGGGGCATAGCTAAGGTGGGTAATGCGCACCTCTAAGATTTCCAGCCCGGCAATGGATACCCGCTCCTGCAGGTCTTTGGTCATCATGGCGGCAATCTCCTGGCTGCTGCCCCGCAGGGTCTTTTCGTTCTGGTCATCTTCATCGAACAGGTCGTAAGGGTACATCCGGGTAATGTTCCGGGTGGCGGAATCGCACTGGGTAGAGAGGAAGGTCCGGTAGTTCTGCACATTGAATACAGCCTTGGTGGTGTCTACAATCCGCCAAATAACAATGGTGCCAATGATAATGGGGTTGCCCCTTTCGTCGTTGACGGTTTGCTTTTCGTTATTCAGGGTCATGGCCTTTAGGCTGATTTTTTTGTTGCCCCCCACGTAGCTCATGCTGCCATTGGCCACCATGGTAAAGCCGGTTCTTTCTGAGCCAGGGTTAATGCCGGTGCAAAAGATGTTGGTCCAGTAAAAGCCGTCCTTTTTCAGGGTGCCATAGTATTTGCCAAAGAGAGTGAGCACCAGGGCCTCGTTGGGGTTTAGCACCTTAAAACCGCAGCAGAGAAAAGGCCCCAGCACAATGGCCAGAATGCCCCCAAATAAAATGACCATGCCCAGGCCAGAGACAGCCTCGCTGCTGCCCATTGTTTCTGAGTGGTGAACCAGTTCCATAACGCCGCACACAATGAGCCCAATGCCCGCCGCGATGATCAGAAGGATTACCAGCAGCATGGCAAAGCCGTTGTAAGCCTTGGCGGCTTTTTCTGTGTAGCGGTTAACGGTTCTCTCTGTTTCCTCGTTGTTTCTCATAGTACACCTTTCCCTTTCCTGTAAGAGGCCTGTTTGGCCTCGATTTCTTTGTGATATTATTATAATATCATTTCGAAAGGATGTCAAGAGGGGGGAAGAGCAGAAAGAGGGAAAATTTTCATGGATCCCCTGAAAACGGAGAGGCGGGTATCTCGGGCTTCTGATTTTTGAAAAAAGCCAGGCTTTAAAAGCTGCCGGAAGGCAAAAAGGAAGAGCCGGGAGTTTCGGCTCTTCCTTTTCTATCAATAATATATGCCGGGCTTATACAATCTCAATCTGACAGGCAGCCATGGCCTCTAGGGCCCGGCGGTGGCTTTCCGGTGTTACCCCCGCGCAGCAAGAGGCATCTACCTGGACCAGCACCTGGGGCATGGTGGCTTTGATTACCATGGCGTTGGAAATTACACAGATATCGGTGCAAAGGCCTACCAGCTCCACGGTATTCAGGCCCCATAGGGTTTGGTAAGATTTAAGCACTTGGGCCAGGCCTATGGAGCCAAATGTGTTTTTTTCAATAGGCGTGAGCTTTTGCAGAGCGGCGATGGAGGGCTCCAGCTCCCAGCCTGGGGTACCCTTAATACAGTGGGGCACAGGGAGCTTTTTGCCCTCTTGGGTTTCCAGATAGTCGGGGCCATGGGTGTCTTTGGTAAAGATAACCGGGCCGTCGAAATCCTGAATCTTTTCCGCTACCTTGGGCACAATGGCCTGGGCCTCTTTTGTACCCAAGGGGCCGGTAATAAAGTCGTTCTGCATATCAATTACAATTAGAACCTTCATAGGGGTTGCTCCTTTCAGTGTGGGTGGCACAATGCCGGCGGGCTCCGCTTTACGCGCTGAAAAACCAGGTTTTAAACATCTCCAGCCCATTGGCGTATTCATGGCTGGTAGGTTTTCCGGATATAACCGGGAAATAGATGACAAACAGCAGGATACAGGCTGCCGCCAGCCCCGCCATACATAGGGGGGCTTTTTCCAGCTTGCGTGTTTTCCCGCCCTTTAGGGTAAGCGCCACGGTTCCGGCCAAGGGCTCGCGCTCTGAAAGCCACTGGAAACCAGCCGCCAGCCCGATAACCAGAAACGGCACTGCTGTAAAATAGTGGTAGATAAAGGTTAGCCGGGGCACCAGCACCCAGGGCAGGTATACAGACAAAAAGCCTGTTAGGGCCACCCCGCAGGCCAGCCGCCTCTCTTTAAACCAAAGGTATACCGCGAGCCCCAGCCCAGGGATGCACACCCACCACAGCAAGGGGTTGCCCATGGAGGAAATGGTGCTGTACTGCCCTTGGGTATTGACAGGGTCCCCGCTGAAGAACCAGATAGGCCGCAGGTCTAAGGGCCACTCGTACCAGGGGGAGGCAAAATCATGCTCGGCTACCAGCTGTGAGTGGTAATTGAACATATTGGTTTGGTAATTGGCAAAGGACCACCATGGGTCCCCTGCATTGTGGGGAAGGGTTGTAATAGGCAGAAAAGCGCAGAAGTAAATGGCAAAGGGGATTGCAACAAACAGCAGGCAGCACCAGGCACAGAGCACCCCGCAGCGCTTTCGCACCCGGGTTAGGGGCCGGCGGCTCTTAGCCTCGTGAAGATAGGCGGCAATCAGCTTGCCAAAGTACAGCGCCGCCAGGCCTACCGCCCCATAGGCGGCGGTCCACTTGGCCGCCACGCCCAGCCCCATAAAAATACCGCTAAGGCCCAGGGGCAGAAGAAGCTCTTTTAAGCTGTCTTTCACCAGATCCTTTTGCAGGAAGACCACCATGGCGTCGTACATGAGCAGCAGGAAAAACACGGAGTAGGTGTCAATGGTAGCAATGCGGGTTTGGGTAAAGTGCATAAAGTCGAAGGCAAAAAGCAGGGTGGCTAGGCCGCACAGCCAGGTTTTTCCAAACAGCCGCTTGCACAGATGGTAAAGGATTGGCAGCATTAGCACCCCAAACAGGGTGCCCATAAACCGCCACCCAAAGGGGTTCATGCCAAAAATCTGAATGCCCAGGGCGATAATGTATTTTCCTAGGGGCGGATGGGTGTTTTCATAGGGCTCTAGGCCCAGAATGTGCTCGTAGGCGGTGCGGGCATGGTAAATTTCATCAAAATAGCTGGAATTTTCATAGGTTTTGTAAAGGGGGACAGTGTCCTGCTCGTCGGTTAAGGCCTCTGTTCCCGGGCCTGCTGCCGTTATGGCGGGCGCAGCCTCAGCCCCCGCCGGGGTCATTCCGGCCTCGGCAAGGGTTACATTGCCATTTAGGGCGGTTAGGCGCACGTATTTTCCAGGGGTTTCCAACCAGAAGTTTTTCCAGGCAAAAACAAAGCCGTCGTTTATAGAGCCGCATTCCACCCAGTTTTCCCCGTCATTGCTGGTTTCCACCAGCAGGCTGGAACCTACCCGGGCCGCGTAGTGGTTTTCATCTGGGGCCAGCCCCGGCAAAAGCCACAGGGTGTTGCATTGGGTCTCGCAGCGAAGCACCGCCTGCTCCCCCTCTTGGGGCGTCCAGGTGGTAAGGGGCATTTTTGTCCCCCCCAGGTTCCAGAAAGCCACGGCTCCGTATGCAAGGGTGACCGCCGCCATTACAATCCAGTCGGCCCGTCCCATTTGCCGGTCTTCTTTGGTTAGGGGTAAGGGAATCACCCGTTCTTTTCTCTGGCTCCCATTCCGGGCTTTTTTGGTTTTTACAGGCTCCTCTTTTTCTCCCGCAAGATATACCCGCCAGCAGGCGTAAAGCAGGTACCCTAGGGCCGCGGCCTGCAGGGCTGATATGGCCCGAAAAGCGAAGGAATTGGGGTCGTAGCTGCCCCCGGTTTCCCGGAACAGCCAGAGCACATAGGAAACATTTAAGTAGTTTGCCCCGGCCATAAAACCAAAGGCCCGGAGCATTCGCCGGCTTTTGGTAAACACATAGGCCAGCAGCAAAAACAGAAAGGCGGGAAAAAGGTACCGCTCGTGCATTTTCACCGCAAAGATGTAGACCACCCCCATAAGCACCGCAGGGGCAACGAATACGGTATCTTCCCGCCGGGAGAGGAGCATAAGGGCCCCGCAGGCGGCAGTGGCCAGGATAGGGGCCAGCACTGTAAGCGCAGGCCCGGCGGCCCCTTGGGGCATGCCCCGCCAGTTCCAGCCCATAAGGGCCCAGATATTACAGGCGTTTACCGTATAGTAGTCGTAATAATTCATGGTGGATTGGTATTTTGTTACCAGCCACCAGTAGTTAAAGTTTTTGGTAAAGGGCGCGGCCACCAGCAGAATGGCCCCCAGGGCGCAGGCCATGCCAATGCCTAGCTGGAGGAATTTCCTCTTTTTAATGGTAAAGCAGATATAAAGAGGGGCGAACACCAGCATTTGGGGCTTGCAGATAATGGAAAGGCCATAGAGCAGGCCCGAGGGGATGTGTTTTTCCCCATAGAGCAGCAGCACCGAGGCCAGCAGGATCATGGTGCAGAAGGAGTCGGCCTGGCCCCACTGGGCAGAGTTGACAAACACTGCCGGGCAAAAAAGGTAAGCGGCCGCGGCCAGCAGGGCGGAAAGCTCTCCCAGCTTTTTTTTCCCCAGCCAAAGCAGTACCCCGGCGCAGAGAAGGTCGGCGGCAATAGAGGGCAGCTTCATCACCAGGGTATAGGCCTGGCCCTCTATGGTCAACCCCAAAACCCCCCGGAGCTTTTCCAGCAGCACAAGCACGTATAGGTAGCCAGGGGGATAATCCAGGAAGATGTCCTGCTGGTAGATTTCCCCAAAGCCCACCTGGTTGGTGGTATAGGCCCAGGACTTAAAGGTGCCAATATCCACGCTGAAACCCTCTGAGTAGTATCCCATCAGCAGCCGCATTACCAGGGCCGCCAGAAACAGCACCCCGGCCCAAAGGGCAAAGTCCCGGGCCTTCCGGTCCTCCAGCCTGGCGGCGGAGAGGGCCAGGACACCGCCTGTAAACAGGCCGCCCAGCAGAATGTAAACGCTCATATTTTCTGTCCTTTCTTGCCGGCAAAACAATAGCCAAAAGCGGGGGAACGCTGGAGGAGAGAGGCGCGCTGATAGACGCCGGAGCGGGAAGGGCTGTGGAGAGCCTGGAATCTTCCTTGCAATCTCCCTGCATCCGCCGCTTTTTTCCCTCCCAGGGATTCCCCCCAAAAAGAAAGTATTGACTATTCCCCGGATTCCATGTAATCTATGAACAAGGCCTCTGCTTCTGCCTTATTCCAATATGTTCAAGTATAGTGCTTTCCGGGCGGAAAGTCAAACCCCTTACCCAGAGAAAGGAACATTTTTATGGTCAAGCTTAATGCTTTTTATCACGAAAACCCCGCAGCCCTCCACATTGGCGCCCAGCCCAGCCGGGCCTATTACCTTCCCCAGGGCCCAGAGGGCCAGAGCCGGCTGATCAGCCTGAACGGAGAGTGGAGCTTCCGCTACTTTCCCGCCTTTGCCCAGGCACTGGATGAAAACGGGTGCCTGGACCCAGAGGCTGCCCGCGATACCATCCCTGTGCCCGCCTGCTGGCAGAACCACGGGTACGACAGGCATATGTATACCAATATCCGCTATCCTTTCCCCGTGGATCCTCCTTATGTGCCCGATGAAAACCCCTGCGGCCTGTACCACCGCCATGCCTGCCTGGAGAAGCGGGAGGGGCAAAGGTATTTTCTGAATTTCGAGGGCGTGGATTCGTGCTTTTACCTGTGGGTAAACGGCGAATTTGTTGGGTACAGCCAGGTTTCCCACAGCACCTCCGAGTTTGAGGTAACAGGCATGCTGGCCACTGGGGACAATACCTTTACGGTACTGGTGCTGAAATGGTGCGACGGCAGCTACCTGGAGGACCAGGACAAGCTGCGCATGAGCGGTATTTTCCGGGATGTGTACCTGCTTCAGCGGCCCTCGGCCTTCCTCCGGGATTTCTTTGTAAAGGAAAGCTTTGCGGAAGATTTTTCTCAGGCAAGCCTTACTGTAGAGCTGGAGCCAGAGGGCGCCATTGAGCTTAGCGCCCAGCTGTATACCCCAGATAATGTGCTGGTGGGGGAGCGGGCCTTTCAGGGCGGCGAGGGCGCCCTTACTTTCCAGGTGGGCAATCCCATCCTTTGGAACGCCGAGCAGCCCCATCTGTACACCCTGCGGCTCTCCACCGGGGAAGAGGTCATTGAGCAGCTGGTGGGCCTGCGGAAAATTGAGGTAAAGGACGGGGTGGTCCTGCTCAATGGCAGGGCCATTAAGTTCCGGGGGGTCAACCGCCACGACAGCGACCCGGTAACCGGCAGCACCATTAGCAAAGAGCAGGCCGGCCTGGACCTGCTGCTGATGAAGCAGCACAATATTAACGCCATTCGTACCAGCCATTACCCCAATGCCCCCTGGTTTATGGAGCTCTGCTCCCGGCTGGGCTTTTATGTAATTGGGGAGGCAGACCTGGAAAGCCATGGCTTTGCCCTAAAGCTTGGCGCCTACAGCCTGGAGAACTACGCGGACGCGGCGGATGATCCTCAGTTTAAGGAGGCCATTGTGGACAGGAGCCAGCGCAATGTAATCCGGGATAAAAACCAGGCGGCGGCGGTTGTTTGGTCTTTGGGCAATGAAAGCGGCTGGGGGGAAAACCTAGAGGCTGCTGGCCGCTGGGTAAAGGAATACGATCCTTCCCGGCTGCTTCACTACGAGAACTTCCTTACCTACCATACAGGCCGCGTTCCCGATTTTTCTATGCTGGACCTGTACAGCCGGATGTACTCCCCCACCGAGCCCCAGGATATGCCCTGGCCGGGGAAGGAGGTTACCATTGACGGCTACTTTAACGGCTGCGAGCTGGACGAAAACCTTCACGGCCGGCGGATGCCCTTTATTCAGTGCGAGTATATCCACGCCATGGGCAACGGCCCAGGGGACGCCGAGGACTACCAGCAGCTGATTATGAAATATGACGGCTTTTGCGGCGGCTTTGTATGGGAATGGTGCGACCACGCCGTTTATGGCGGCCAGACCCCGGACAACCGGCCAATTTACCGGTATGGCGGGGACTTTGGGGAGTTCCCCCACGACGGGAACTTTTGCATGGATGGCCTGGTTTACCCAGACCGCCGGCCCCACACCGGCCTGCTGGAGTTTAAAAACTGCATCCGGCCTATTCGGGCCAGGCAGACAGCCCCTAACCGCTTTATCCTCCACAATTATCTGGATTTTACCAATGCCGAAGACTATATTGCCTTGGGCTATGAAGCCTGCAAAAACGGAGAGCCGGTTTGCGCCGGCAAGCTGAAAATGCCTGCCATTGCCCCCCATGAGGAGGCGGAGATTACCCTGGAGGGCCTGCCGGAGGGAGGCCTAAGCACCGTTACCTTTTTCTACACCGCCAAAGAGGACGGCCCCTTCTTTGCCGCCGGCCATGAGCTGGGCTTTGACCAGCTGATTCTCAGCGATGAGGAGCAGCCGCTGCCCGCCCCTGCCCCCGGCCAGGTTTCCATTGCCGAAACAAGGGCAAAAATTGTGGTCAGCGCCTCGGGTTTCCGCTATGAATTTGACAAATCCCTGGGGAATTTCTCCCAGCTCTCTTACCGAAACAAGGCCCTAATCACCCGGCCCATAGAGTGGAACGTGTATAGGGCCCCTACGGACAACGACCAATATGTAAACCCCAAGTGGACAGAGGCTGGCTACCACCGGCACACCGTAAAGGTATACAGCTGCTCTGCCCAGCAGGGAGAGCAGGGCGAAGCGGTTATTCGGTGCAGGCTGGGCATTGCGGCATTGACCATTGCCAGATTTGTTGAGGTAGACGCTGTTTGGACCGTGGACGAAACCGGCCGGATTGCCGGTTCCCTCCAGTGCCGCCGGGACAGCCGGTTCCCCTTTTTGCCCCGGTTTGGCCTGCGGCTCTTTATACCCAATACCTTTGATCAGGCGGAGTACTTTGGGTATGGCCCCTATGAGAGCTACATGGATAAGCGGCAGGCCTCACGGCTGGGGATTTTTGCCGCGCCGGTGGACAGCCTGACCGAGCACTACCTAAAGCCCCAGGAGAATGGTTCTCGCTATGGCTGCCGGTGGGCAAAGCTTAGCGATGGGGAGTTTACCCTTACTGCCGCCGGGCCCAAGGGCTTCTCTATGAATGCCTCTCCCTACACCCAGGAGGAGCTGGCGGAGAAAAAGCACGACTATGAGCTGGTTCCCTGTGGGGAAACGGTGTTCTGCGTGGATTACAAGATGAGCGGCTTGGGCTCTAACAGCTGCGGCCCGGCTCTCTTGCCAAAATACAGGCTGGAGGAAGAGGAGTTTTCCTTCAAATTCTCTTTTGCGCCCTCTTGCAAGTGAAGAATTTTTGAGGTATAATAAATAAGAAGGTGCGGCCGGTATGAGCATCGGCCGCGCCTTTTTAGCATATTGCGAAAGGGAGATTGATTTTTGTGATGAAGAAAAAGGAGAGTGTGGCATAGCCGGGAGCTCTGCCGCAAATAAAACAGATGAATCGGTGGCAGCGGCCTCCCAGAGGAACACTTTTATGGAGGATCTCCCACTTGAACAGAGAAAACAAAAGAAAACGGTATGAAAAAGGCTATTTTCAGAACCATCCCTGCAACGACAGCTTTACCTGCAAGGTCTGCGGCCGGCTGGTAACCCCAGAGGCCGCCGGCACCCAGCACCGGAACCACTGCCCCAACTGCCTTGCCAGCCTCCATGTAGACGACCAGCCTGGAGACCGGGCCGCCGACTGCGGCGGAATTATGGAGGCGGTGGGGGTGTGGGTTCGCAAAAACGGCGAGTGGGCCGTAATTCATCGGTGCGGGCGCTGCGGCCATTTTAGCTCCAACCGGGTGGCGGCAGACGATAACCCTATGAAGCTGATGTCCATTGCCATGCGTCCCCTTGCCCGGCCCCCCTTCCCCTTGGAACGGATTGAAGAGATGACAGAGCTGATGGCCGGGGACGGAGAACTGCTGAAAAGCAAATAAATCCAGTAGGAGGAAACACAATGAAGCTTGGTATCATCATGCCCCCCAAGGCAGAGAGCTTTGACAGGGCCAAGGACCTGGGCCTGGACTTTTTGGAGTTTGACTGCAATCCCACCGATTTCTTCGGCGTGCCTACCGCCGACCTTCTGGCCGCCAAGGAAGAGCTGAAGGCTGCCAGCGAACGCACCGGCATTGAGGTGGGCGCGGTAGGCCGCTGGGCAAGCCACATTATAGATAGTGAGGGCAATGTGGTGGAGGAAGAGTGGAACGAGGTTAAAAATGTGATCGACTTCGGTGCTTTTCTAGGCGCGAAGCACTACCTGTGCAGCGTAAACTACGTAAAGTCCATCTCCTATTATAAGAACATCACCGCCGCCATCAAGGTGCTCAACGATATTGTGGCCTATGCCAAGGACCACGGCATGGAAACCGCTATTGTAAACTGCATGATGGGCGACAACTACATCCGCACCCCCGAGCAGTGGAAACTGGTGCTGGACGAGGTGCCCGGGCTGGGCATTAAGTACGACCCCTCCCATAGCTTTGTACATGGCGGCCAGAACGGCGCCTACCTGGAAGAAGGCCTGCAGTGGGGCTCCCGCTTTAAGTACTGCCATGTAAAGGGCGTTATTCAGCGGGGGGATTCCCACGAGGCCGAGCACTGGGCCATGCGGGACTTTGTGGTAAAGCATCCTGAGCTAAAGGACGAGCTGCTGCCCCAGGCCTTTGGAGGCGACCCGGATTATGACAATCCCCCCGCGGGTATCGATGTGATCAATTGGCGGGCATTTTTCGCCATCCTGTACAAGTACGGGTATGACGGCTACCTGGCCATTGAGCCCCACAGCCCTACCTGGATGGGGGAGAAGGGCGACAAGGGCGTACGGTATACCATTAAGTACATTCGCGACCTGATGATTCTGGACTAACAAAAAAGAGACGGCGTAGCCCTGGGGGGCTACGCCGTTTTTTTTGCGTTCAGGGGAAATGAAAAGCCAAATGCAGAACGAAGAAGCTAATAGAAAAAATTTAGAAGCGTCCATGGGGATTAAGCGCAGCATTGAGGGCGAAACATTTTATTCAAGACAAAAATATATTGACGTAGTTCAAATAATGTGTTATTGTATATTTGTAAGTTTTAACAGAATTTGGCATTTTACATCTGAGAAAGGAGGCGATTAAATTATGTCCAGCATGAAGCGTACTTCTATTCGTGTCCTCTGCTGTGTCATTGCGGCCATTTTCCTTGTGGGCTCTGGCTTTGTTTTGGGTCAAAGGATGTCTGCGGATCAAAAAGCAGAGGAAGAGAAGCCTGACTGGGAGGTGTACCCGGCATGGGACAAGGTTACAATGAGGGATAAGGTCAACTCCAATGCCAGGCTGACCTTTACCGGCATTGATTTCGATGTGCCGGTTTCCGGGCAGGACTATTCCCAGGACCATATTTTGTTCCGGCTGGAAAACATCAGCGACAGATACGAAATTAATGTGGGGGATGTTTTTCGGATAGACAAGCAATATGAGGGGGAATGGTACACCATTTACTATGAGCCTTTTTCCCGCCTCATCTCCATCTCCTATAAGCCCGGGGCAAATGTTGAGAGCAAGGTGAAGGTTCCGACAGGGCTGATTGCCCGTAAAGGGCTTTACCGCGTTTATCTGAAAGATCTAGGGTACTGTGAGATGGACGTTATGTTTGACCTGCAAGGACAGTCCTAAATTTTAAGAAAAGTGAGGTTGTTTTTATGAAAACAAGGAATATTCTTCGTTCTGCTTTTTGGTTTTGAGTGTGGTGGCTGTGCTGAGTATCAGCATAAGCAGTTCTGCCTTAGAGGAAGAAAATGAACAGGAACTAGTGGTTGTGGAGGACGCGGGGAAATATGGCTGCTATGAATATGATATATCCACACCCGGTGTGATCACTGAAACATATATTCCGGCAGAATCCACAGAGGATATTCAGGGGGAACTTATCATTCCCGCTTCGGATAACTTGCTGGAAGAAGAGCCGGAACCGTATGCTATTATTGGAAACGACGATCGAAAAGTCGTTACAGAGGTTAAGGACCGATTTGCAAGCACCTGCTTGATCGGCGCACGTTTTTTTGACGGCCCTGAGGGAGTCACAAGGGGGACCGGCTTTTTGATTAACAGAGGACATCTCATGACAGCTGCTCATTGCTTATGCAATGACAACAAGGACATGGCAAAGCATGTTGCGGTTTATGTGGGAGCCTCGGGGGGGAATCGTAGAGCCTACCGGGTTGGCCGCGTTTACCGGATCGGAGAAAAGTACAAGGATACAATGAACAGCGCTATGGCTCCGGAGAG
>CAJUSM010000036.1 GCA_910588935.1 uncultured Oscillospiraceae bacterium | reverse complement strand
CGTTCTGACCCGACCGAGCCGGCAGGCGAGACCCCATCCATCACAAAAAATTATTTCGGGATGAAATCCCGAAATAACGCAATTTTTCCACTTCTCCTCATAAAATCCTGGTTTTGGACACTCCCTGGGGTTGCCCTCTGTTATTCTGATGGAGCAACTGCGTACCATCGGCAAACACAGGCTGGACAAGTACATCGGTCACTTAAAGCCGCGCCACATACCCTGGCTGTCAGTATCAATAATACCCTCGTACTATGGGACAATCCGCAGCTCATATAGTGAAAACGAGGGAGGTGTCCGCTACTGAAACATAGGGAGTTTGTATATGCCGGCGCGCCTGTTCCGGAGCTGACCGCGGAGGAACACGCCGGATTTCTTCTGAACGTTCAAAATGCTATTTTGCTTTCACTGGAGCAGCGAAAATTATTGACTGCCTCCCAGCGCCAGCGCTGTGTGGAGGAATTGGAAAAGCGGTATACTCAAAGTCAAAAAGGACAACGCCGAGCATAGCTTGGCGTTTTTGCATAGCGGATTTTTGCACGTTTGACACGGAACGGCATGCTATTTGCAATGGAAATAACGGCGGCAATATCCGCCAAAGGAGTAAAACCATGAACCGGTATGAGATTATGAACCAGGAATATAAGCTGGTAGACAAAAAGAAACGGGTGGCCGCTTACTGCCGTGTTTCCACGGACAACGAAGACCAAGCCAATTCTTTTGAAAGCCAACAGCGGTATTTCCGCCAGTATATTGAGCGCAATCCTGATTGGGAACTATATGCGGTGTTTGCGGATGAGGGCATCTCTGGAACGAACACGAAAAAGCGGAAAGAATTTAACCGCATGATTACCTGCGCTAAGAACGGCGATTTCGACCTGATTATCACCAAGGAGATCTCCCGCTTTGCCCGCAACACACTGGACAGCATATTCTATACCCGTGACCTGAAAAAGCACGGTGTCGGCGTTATCTTTCTAAACGACAACATCAACACTTTGGACGGCGATGCGGAGCTTCGCCTTGCCATTATGTCCTCTATCGCACAGGAGGAAAGCCGCAAGACTTCCGAGCGTGTGAAATGGGGACAGAAACGCCAGATGGAGCAAGGAGTTGTGTTTGGGCGCAGTATGCTGGGCTACGATGTAAAGGACGGCAAAATGACCGTCAACGAGGAAGGGGCTAAAGTCGTGCGGCTTATCTTCCACAAGTTTGTGGACGAGGGAAAAGGTACTCATGTTATCGCCCGTGAGCTGCGGGAAGAAGGAATACGACCCATGCGGGTAAAGGAATGGCAGAACACCGTTATCCTCCGGCTGCTGCGCAACGAAAAGTATTGCGGCGATCTGGTACAGAAGAAAACCTATACCCCGGATTTTCTCTCCCACGAAAAGAAGTACAACCGGGGTCAGGAGGATTTTGTCATCATCAAAGATCATCATGAGCCCATCATCTCCCGGGAGCTGTTCGATGAAGCCAACCGCATTTTAGACGAGCGCTCCCTGTCCCAAGAGGGCAAGGCCAAGCACAGCAACCGCTACCCCTTCTCCGGCAAAATCAAGTGCGGGTGCTGCGGGGCCAGCTATGTCGCCCGATATAAAACCCGCAAGGACGGAAGCAGATACAAGGCGTGGCGCTGCTATGAAGCGGCAAACCACGGCAGTCCGCATATTGACAAGGCGGGTAATCAAGTGGGCTGCTCCGGGCCGAGCATCCGCAACGAGGACGCGGTTCATATCATGTGCCTTGTCACCAGGGAGCTGAAGCTGAGCCGGCAGAAAATCACGGATAATCTGCTCTCCGTTATCAGATCGATTATTGCCATGGACACCACCGGCACGGACGTAGCAAAGCTGGAAACGCAAATAAAAGCTGTCGAAGAAAGGCGCACGAAGCTGATTGATTTGTATATGTCCGGTGACGTGACAAAAGAAGAATTTGCCGCCGCGCGGACAAAATGCGATAGTGAGATAGCCGAGCTGCAGTCGGTGATCGACAGCATGGAAAAACGGCAGGAGATGGTGCGGGGGCAGCAAGAACTGATGGCGGAAATTGCCAAAGCGGTCAGCGAGATCATAAACGGCGTGGAGTATGAGGATGAGTTTTACACACAGATCCTGGATAAGATGGTGGTGCATGACCGGGATAATATAGACGTTTATCTGAACCTGCTCCCCATGAAATGGAGCTTTACGGTTGCAAGCAGCCTAAGCCGTCCACAAGGTGGACAGCTAAAAAAAGCATTTGCCCCTGAAAATGCCCTGCCGTCAAAAGCGCCGCATTTCAGGGGCTTCACTACCAATATCCGTCAGAATCGCCGCCAGCTCTGGGTAAGGCATAGAGTAGCGCTGGCTCAGGTACCGCAGAGAGGCGCCAATTTCACCGTGGGGCCCGCCGTATTGGGTAATGATCATCTTTGCCAGCTTGGGGTTGGTGTTCTTAATGCGTATCGGGTATTGCAGCCGCTTTTCATAGACAAACATCAGCCATTCGCCTCCTTTTCCCAGGGCCAGGGGCCATTGATCCATTCCCATCGGCTGGTATCCTTGCTGCTCTCGCCTAAGGGCCCGTAGTTGTCTTCAAACTCCTTCACCGTTCTGGCCAGCCTTTGCCTGTATTCTTCCAGCCGCCGGGCTGCCTCGCAGTTGTTGGGGTGGGTATCCAAAAACAGGTGGAGCTCCCAGCAGGCAAACTTCATGGCGCTTATCCGCCGGCGCAGTATGATCTCGGCATTTTCGCTCATCTGGGTTCGCCTCCTCTTCTGCCGTAAAACGGTTTGTCAAGAACAGGAAACAGAGTACCAACGTCCAGTGCCCGTTCGGCGCTGTGCAGGCTGCTGCTCCACTGCTGGAACGGCACATAGGCCATAGCCGGCACAGGGTTGGCAGGCAGGGGAGCGGGGTCTTCACCACAGTTCCTGGGGTTTGCCCCAGGCGCTCCGCTCATAAACTCTTCAGCCATATCAATTGCCCCTTTCTTTCGTTTATTTGGGATTGTCCCTCGTGGCTAGAATATGCAGGCAGAGATAATGTGTGCGCAAATCCGGAGACCGCGGTATAAGAGGAACAGGCCCCGCCTTAAAATCTCTGAGTTCCCCCTTGCATATTCCTTCATAATGATGTACACTTGTCCCAAGCCGTTGGGCTGCCAATTAAAACGAAAGGAAGGCCATAACATGAAAATAGCCGCCATAGGCGCCTGGCATGTCCATACCATGGAGTATGCCACCGCCATCCAGAACAACCCTCTCTCTCAGCTCTGCTGCCTTTGGGACGACGACCCCACCCGGGGCAAGGAAACCGCAGAAAAATTGGGGGTGCCCTTCCAGCCCGATCTCCAGGCTATCTGGGACGACCGCTCCATTGAGGCTGTCCAGATTACCACCGCTACCTGCCAGCACCCCCAGGTGCTTATTGCCGCCGCCAAAGCAGGCAAGCATATCTTTACCGAGAAGGTCCTGGCCTTTACCAACAAAGAGGCCCAGGAAATTGCCGCTGCCGTGCGGGAAAGCGGTGTAAAGTTCACTATCTCGTATCCTCACAAAACCTGGCCTACCCTAAAAACCGCCAAAGAGCTGGTAGACAGCGGCAAGCTGGGGAAAATTACATATGCCCGGGTGCGGGACGCTCACAACGGCTCTACCGCCGGCTGGCTGCCTCCCCACTTTTACGATGCCTCCCAAACCGGCGGCGGGGCAATGATCGACCTGGGGGCTCACCCCATGTATACCCTAAACTGGTTTATGGGCAAGCCCCGCTCTATTGTTTCTATGTTTACCCAGGTAACCGGAAAAGGGGTGGAGGACAACGCGGTTTCGGTTCTGGAGTTTGCCGATGGCGCCATTGGTGTTTCTGAAACCGGCTTTGTTACCAATGGTATGCCCTATGTTCTAGAGATGAGCGGCACAAAGGGCTCTTTAATGGTACACAACAACATTTTAGAGTACAGCTGCGATGAAACCGACAATAAGCTGGTAGAGATGAAAGAGCTGCCCCCGCCCTCTACCATGCCCATTGACGCCTGGATTGCCAGCATGGCAGGAGAGGGAGAGGCCCCCAATGGGTTGGAAGACGCCTTGGCACTCACCGAGTTTATGGTAGGCGCGTACCAGTCTTACCATAGCGGCAGCAGGTATTACTTTTAATTCTTAGTAAGCTCCGCTCTCTGTCTCCTTAGGGAAAAAGCAGAGGGATACAGCGCGTAATCTCACTAAAAAAGACCAAAAACGGCTGGTTTGAGCCTTGCTTTGCGCAAAGCTCCCCAGCCGGCTCTTTTTCTGTTCTTTTTCGTTCACATCGCTTAAAAAAGAGGAAAGCCCAATTCTTTAAACCCGTTTTTTATGAGCCCCTTGCTTCTGTAGTCAGCTGGATTACATGGCAGATGCCCGGGATAGCCTCTCCCTGCTGCTGAGAGGTGGTGGACATAAGAGCGCCTGTGGCGCAGAACAGGATATTTGCCAGCTCTCCCCGCTCCATCCGCCGAAGCAGATGGCCGCACAGCACGCTGGCCGAGCAGCCGCAGCCCGAGCCCCCGGCATGAACATCCTGCTTTTCCCGGTCGTAAAGCATGAGTCCGCAGTCATTGTGTATCTTGCTTAGATCCACGCCATTGTCCCTTAGGGTACCAAGCAGCAGCTTTGTGCCTACCTCCCCCAGGTCGCCGGTAAAAATACCATCGTAATCTTTGGGCGAAGTAGAGGTATCAGAAAGGAACTGGTAAATACTGTCCGCGGCTGCAGGGGCCATTGCGGCCCCCATATTGGCCGGATCCTTTACCCCCAGATCCACAATTTTTCCTGCCAGGCCCCGGGTTACCTTCACTTTCCCTCCTTTTCCCAAAACCACGCAGCCAGAGGCAGTGGCAGTCCATTGGGCGGTAGGCGTGCGCTGGGCTCCATACTCTAACGGCGTGCGGAACTGGCGCTCCGCGGTACAGAAATGGGAGCTGGTTACCGCCGCCGCGGTGTTTCCGGCAGCGCTTTCCACCATAATGGCCGCCATCAGCAGGGTTTGGGCCATTGTAGAGCAAGCCCCGTATTGCCCCAAAAAGGGAATCTGATAGTTCAGCAGCCCAAACGTGGAGGAGATACACTGGTTCAGCAGGTCTCCGGCAAAAATAAAGTCGATTTGCGCTGGCTTTAGCCCGGCATTGTGCAAGGCTAGGGCCACGGCCTCCTTTTGCAGTTGGGCTTCGGCCTTTTCCCAGCTCTGGGTATTTAGGGCCGTATCGTCAAAGGTCTGGTCAAAATCCGCGGCCAAAGGGCCCTGGGCCTCTTTCCGGCCCCCCACTGCCCCATGGCCAATAATCGTGGGCGGGGTTTGAAACTCCATAGTCTGTTTTCCGGTTCTTTTCATATGGTTTCACCATGGCCGGCCGTTTGGGCGGCCCCTTTCTTTATTATGACTTTTCTTTACAGTTTTCCCGAACAGCGAAAGGAATATTCCCTCTGCGCGCAGCGTTAACTCTTCTGTAACTATTTATTTCTTGACATGAAGGCGCAAAAGAGTTATAATCTTTCTCGGCCGGAATGCCGGGGTTTTCTTTAGGGCGCTGGCCAATACAAACTGCATATTGCAACTAATATTTAAAGAAAGGTGATTGATCATGAAAAAGAATTTCATTCGGTTTCTGGCCGGCACCATGACAATAGCCATGGTACTCTCTCTGGCCGCCTGCGGCGGTAATGGCGGCTCCAGCGCGGGCGATGCTAGCTCTGCTGGCTCCAGCTCGATGGCCAGTGACGCAGGGGAAAGCTCCCAGGTAGAGAGCCAGCCCGTTTCCGATCCTTCTTCTTCTGAAGACTCTGCCCCATCCGTGGCCGAGGGCAAGTTTGCCTCTATCCAGGAGTTTTTGGAGGATGCCGCTGTAAAGAGCCAGCTGGACTCCATGATGGAGGCCATGGCCAGCGACCAGATGAATATTGCGGTAACAGCCGACGGCGACAAGCTGGTATACACTTTCACTTTCTCCGACTCTGCTCTGCCCGAGGGCACAGACATGGAGAGCATTGCCGCTACCCTGGAAGAGGGCATGACCTCCCAGGCCTCTACCTTTGAGACCATTGCCGGTTCTATGAAGGAAGTGGTTGAGATTGCCGACCCCAAAGTGGTGGTAATTTATGCCCAGCACGATGGTACCGAAATTTACAAGCAGGAATTCAGCGCAAAATAAGGCGGAAACCCTGTTTTTTTAAGGGGCACTCTGTCTGCCAGGGCGAAAAGCGCCGGCAGACAGAGTGCCCCCTTTTTGGCCCTTTTTCCCTTTCTTTCTTGACAATCCTCTGCCTAGCGCTCATAATATAGCCGGAAAAGTTTTTTGGATATTTCCCCTTTTCGTCTTACCAATCTCCTTTTCCTACCGTCAACTCATTAGGAGACGAAAAAACAACAGGGAAACCCTCCCTATTAAAATAAACAGAAATGCGGTGAGCCCATGGAACGTTGGGTAAAAAAAGCGCAAAACGGTGACCGCGACGCCTTTTTGCGCTTGATGCAGGCCAACGAGCTTGCCATGTACCGCGTGGCCAAGTCAATCCTTCACAACGAGGTGGATGTGGAGGACGCGGTACAAGAGGCCATTTGCCGGGCCTTTTATAAAATGGACACCATCCGCCAGCCTAAATTTTTTAAAACCTGGATGACCCGGGTAGTCATCAATTGCTGCTACGATCTGCTCCGCCAGCAAAAGGGGCTGGTTCCCCTGGAGCTTTTGCCTGAGGAGGGCCGGGAGGATGATCGGGAGCTTTCTTTGGACGTACGCCAAACCTTAGAAGCCCTAGGCGAGAACGACCGGCTGATTTTAACCCTATACTACTTAAACGACCTGCCGGTAAAGCAGATCGCCCAGCTGCTCTCTATTACCGAGGGCGCGGCAAAAATGCGGCTTTCTCACGGAAGAAAAAAGTTTAAAGAAATCTTTCAGGCCAGAGAACAGGAGGCGGGTATATGAGATATCAAGGCAAGCATAGCGCCGGCGTTAAAAAAAGGCGAGGCTTTCGGGCTCAGCTGGCCAAAGAGCTGGGGGTGGAAACGGTTCCGGAATCCTTCCGCCAGGCAATGGAAAAAACCTACCAGGAACTCCCCCTAGATATGCCTGTAGCCTACCGCCCCGTGCGCACCTTCCTGCGTCGCACAGCCTCTGCCGCTGCTGCCTGTGGGCTGCTCTTTCTGGCCCTGCTGGGGGTAAACACCACCTATCCTCAGCTCACTGAGGCCTTGCCTGGCCTGGGCATGGTCTTTCAGGCAATCAATAGCCGCAACCAGGAGCCGCTCGACGACCGTAGCCACCTTATGCTGGAGGCAGAAGCTACCCCCACGCCTGTTCCCCAGCCTGCCTTCCGCCCGATTACTGTGCACCCCAACGAGGAGCCCATTGGCGATCTGATTATCGAGGACGCCTGGAGCGACGGCCGTTACCTCTGGCTGGAAATGAGCCTGGATCTGGAGGACGCGTCCTTGAAGGAGACGCTGGCCGATATGGCGTATGATGAGGCTAGCGGAACCCTTCAGCCGGTATTTTCCCTGTCTCCTGGGTCACCCGCCTCTAGCGGCATGGGTAGCGGCATGGGTAGCGGCATAGATGACGTAATGTATATGGATGTGGTCAGTGACAGCGAGCTGATTCTAAACGGCATTGTTGCCTCCCTTTCCACCTCCCCTGGCTTTGTTTGGGACGAGGAGAGGAAAATGCCCACCGCGTCTTTCTATATCCCCATTATTCCCGCAGAGGCGCAGGGGGAAGTGGATGGGAATACATCTTCTGAAAATGCCCCTGCTACCGCCAGCTCAGAGGACCTGGACAGCTCTGGCAAAAAAGGCCAGGAGCTTATGGATATCAGCCTCACCATCCCCAGCCTCACCATAGTTCAGTCTCCCAAGGGGGCCGATGGCCCAATCACCGGCGACTCTTTCCAGCCCTTTTACAATGTTAATTTCCAGCTGGAGATCGACCATGTCAAAAACCAGGTAATGGAGCCAATGGCAGAAGACAATGGCGTCACCCTCCGTAAAATCACGTATACTCCCAGCGAAGTGATTTTAGAGGCCGACCTGCCGGATATCGGCTTGGGATCGGACTTGATGATCTCCTCCTCTTCCACCATCGCCAGTTGGGATACGTCACAGCCCCTTGGCATTTATGCCGACTTGGTTCGAAAACCGCCAGAGGGAGACGGTAGCGTGGAGTCCCGGCAGGAGGACACAGGCACGGCAGATCATCCCGGCTTTTATCGGGGAGGGCTGATCAGCCTTAACGATGAAAGCGGCATCTCCTACAACGCGGAGGCCTGGGGGGAGACAAACCACCTGGTTTATAGCTTCACCACCCTGAGAAAGCCAGAAAATCAAGATTCTCCTCTGGTGCTCACCTTTTACGAAACGCCGGAAGGTTCAAATTTTGATAGAACCGGCTGTCCAGATGATTACAATCCCCGGGTACTGGCAGAGTTCACCATAGAGCCCAGCCAAGGGCTGGTGTATACCAGCGAGAACTATAGGGCAGAGTACCGGGAAAAGGTGGATATCTCCAGGGAGAGCGCCCCCCATGGCGATTTTGAAAACGGATTTCTCTGCGCTGGCGTGAACAGCAACGAAGACGTTTTTCTCGATTCTTCTGGCCAATTGATTCAGCTGATCAGCCTAGAGGACATGACTTACCGCAACCTGGGCATTTTGGCCTATCGAAACGAGGAAACCACCCTCTTTACCTGGCAGGTGGGCTCTCCTACAGAGGACGAATCCGGCGCGTATTACCCGTGGGAGTTTGCCCTTTCTTCTACAGGCCAGACAGCTTTTGGGTCGGCAATCTATCTCCGCTATCCAGAAGAAGCTTATAAATATGATTTCCCCGCCATTTCCGATTGGTTCACCCGGTTGTCGCTGGTGGATCTTGATACAGACCAGGTGCTGATCCCGGATCTTCAGGAATCTGCCGCCCAAGCGCGAAAAAAGGCTCTGGGAAGTTGGACAGATTACAACAGCCAGAATCAAAGCCCCGCCAAGCCCAGCTCGGCGCCTACGGGTCAGCCCTTTGGGCCGGCTGCGCCACCCAGCACCTGGCCCTCATCAGCAGTCTCTTCTCAGCTGGATGATGATCTATCTATTTCAGAGTAATATAAAATCCCCTCGTTGCCTGTGCTGTAGGCAATTTCCATTCTTACACAGGACCAAAAGTCTCTCTTTCCAGCAAAAAATTTGTAAAGCTTGTTACGGGCAAGGCCTCCACAGGGCCTTGCCCTACTTTTTTGCCCTTCCACATTTTTAAGAGCTAGTGTCCAGGCTAGCCAGCCCTTCCGCCACTTTCCGAAACACCCTTCCCGTTGCCCCGCCATCTTTTGCCGCCGATTCTTTTAGCACTGTAATACAGTACCGTTTCCCGGTGCCATCCTCCACAAAACCACAATACCAAAAATTGCACAGCTCCTCCCCGTTATCAAAAATCCCTGTCTGGGCTGTCCCTGTCTTAATCCCCACCGTAATCCCCGCAGGAGCACCCGCCGCGCCTGTGCCCTGCTTTGCCCCGTTGATCATATACTCCCTTAGCTTTTTGGCTGTTTCTCCACTCATGGCCTGCAGCACCACATCTGTTACCGGTTGCTGGGGAATCAGCTCCCCGTCCTCAGAGACCAGCCCGGCAATAAGCTTTGGGGTACTGTACACCCCCTCTGCCGCAATGGCGTTCAGCATTCCGCATAGCTGCAAGGGGGTGGTTGTAATCGTCCCCTGCCCAAAAGAAAAATTTGCCAGCGCACGGGCCCCGCTTAGCTCCTTTGCCTCTGGCAGCAGACCTGCATCGCTGTACAGGCCCCGGCCAAACTCCTGCCCAGCTCCTAGCCCCAAGTTATAGGCCATTGCCAGCACCGGCTGCGCCCCCATAGCCCGCACAGAGCTGATAAAGTAGCAGTTGCAGGATTTTTCAATGGCGGCTTTTAAATTCACCTTGCCGTGGGCCTTTCCATCGAAGCAGTGAAAGGCCAGGCCCCCGGCGTTTAAAGAGCCGGTACACTCAAAGCTAGCCCCAGCCTTGCCGTTTTCCAGCTCTGCCGCGGCGGCTACCAGCTTAAAAACCGACCCTGGCGAATACGGGCAAAAGGCCCGGTTCAGCAAAGGCGCCTCTCGAGACTGAGTGATTTCCCCAATGCGGTTGGGGTCAAAATCCGGCAGGCTTACCAGCGCCCGTATTTCACAGTTTGGGGCTTCTGTCACCACCACCGCGCCTTTGCCCAGCTCTTTGGAGCTCTCCTCGACCAATTGCTGTATTTTAGCATCCAGGGTAACCGCCACGCCTCCCAGCGGCTTTTCTAAGGAATCCACCACCAGGCGCTGGGCCCCGGCAATCACCCGCCCCAAGGCGTCCACTGTGTAGTACACAGAGATTTCCCCGCTGTACATGTGCAGGGCGTCGTCCATAGCCAGCTCTATCCCTGCCGCGCCCCGGCCCAGGCTGTCCAGATACCCTACCACATGGGGTGCCAGCTGGTCTTCCTGGTAGCGCTTAGGAACATTAAACATATCCACACAGTTGTCCTCTACCCACCGGTCAATTTCCATGGCAAAGGGTTTCCCGTCTGCCAAGGCCGCTGCCAGCCGGTCCCGGTATTTCCCTGCGGTGGCAGATTCAATGGCCCCAATGGATTCTATGGTTGGGGCTACCGCTGCTACCCGCCGGCGAGTGCTGCCGGTCAGCGGGGTCAGGTGGCAATCAAAAATGGTCCCCCTGGCCTTGGCCACGTCCAGCTTGTAAATACTTTGCTGCCCTGCCGCAGCCACATATTCCGCATCGCCAGAAATATTTGCCATAGAGCGCCCGGCCAATCCCAGCAGCAAAAGCAGCGCTCCCAGCACAATATAGGCCTTAATTTTTATTTTCATCCCCATGCCCCCTTTTTGTTTTCCAGGTTATTATGCGGCTTTTCCCTGGCGAAATTCGCATTTTCTCCCTTTTGCCGGGAAAACTAACCTCAAAACAAAAAGGCGGGGGGCTTGTATGTTTAATTTGAACCCAAAGCTGAAGTATGCTGTCACTGGCGCGTTGGCTGGCCTGGCCAACGGCCTATTCGGCGCGGGAGGCGGACTTTTTTTGGTACCGCTGCTGGGGGGTTGGGCTGGGCTTTCCAAGCGGCAGGCCTTTGCCACCTCGGTGGGCATAGCCCTTGTTCTCTCCCTAGCCTCGGCCGGCGTCTATCTGGTTAAGGGCTCCCTGCAGCTTCAAGGGCTCTGGCCTTATCTGGCAGGAGGCTTTGCCGGCGGGCTGGTATCAGGAAAAATTTTTGGCAGAGTGCCAATAAACTGGCTGCGCAGGGCCTTCGGGCTGTTGGTGATCTATGGCGGAATCCGGGCGGTGTTTCAGCTATGAACCAATTGCTGGGCTTTTTCATTGGATTCCTTACCGGCGTGCTCTCTGGGTTTGGAGTGGGCGGGGGCACGCTGCTGATTTTGTGGCTGACCATGATCGAACACATGGACCAGCTCCGGGCCGGAGGCGCGAACTTGGTCTATTTCCTCTGCTGCGCCCTGCCAGCGGCAGTGGGCCACATGAAAAACGGGCTCATCCAGTACCAGGCCCTGCTGTGGTGCGCCCTGGCGGGGGTGCCGGTGAGCGTGGGAGCATCGCTGCTGGCGGCGGGGATGGACACAGGCCTGCTGCGCAGGCTGTTTGGGGGACTGTTGCTGGTGATTGGGTGCGGGCAGCTGTTCGGGAAGGATAAGGATGAAAAGACATAAAGACTGGCGAAAAGATGTCTCTGCAATTTTTATATTCCTAATTCAGAAGCAAAAATAGAATGTTTTTGTTTTATCAAGAAATAGCATTTACAAATTGATTCTAATAAGATATAATAATTCTATAGGATCCGTTATAAAAATTGAAGAGGCGAGATATTTTAAAATAGAAAATCAAGGCAAAGATATTAAAGGGAGTGTAAAGGATGAAAAAAAGTCAAATCCAAGTTCGTATGCGTTTGCGTCGGCCTTTGTTTGCTGTTTGCAGTGGTAGCTCCACAGGCATCGGCATATGAAGAATTAGCTTACCATGCAGAAGGCATTCTTACTCTAGTGCCCTATTCTGGTTTTTCCACTGCAACGCGTACTGGCATACGAGAGAGTACTAACAAATGGAATGTGGCTTCTGGAAAGACAAAACTTCTTATCTCAAGCTCGACACACTCAAAGAAAGGGAATTTTCGGATTTCTGATAGTCAAAATGGGATATGGAAAGTACCGGATGAGGACGATATAGTTGGTTGTACATACCCAACATCCTTTAACATGTCCACTGGTGCTTATTATGAAGTTGACGTTAATTTAAATTCCAACGCTAATTTTGCGAATAGTGCGCAACCTGGTTGTTACGATTCGTATACCACCATACTCCATGAATTAGGCCATGCGTTAGGCCTAAAAGATTTATATTTGAGCACTGATTTGCCAAAAGTTATGTACTATCACGCCTTCAAAAATTATACGAGAAGAGACTTAACTTCAGATGATAGAGCTGGAGCTAAATATCTCGCTCAGAAGTATTAGAAATAAACGAAGGGAGTCCTATCAATGATGGACAGAATGAAATGTGGTCTTCGTATTGTGACATCAGTATTAGCCCTGCTCCTCTGTCTGCCCGCCCTCCCTGCGGCGGCGGAAGGGGCGGCCCGGGAAAAGGCCGTCGCCGGCTTTCTGGAATCCCATCAGCTGGCCATGCACAGCTCTTTGGGCTATGTGGCCAGAATGCTTCAGCCGGTATACATCCACACTTCTTTGGCAGAGCGGAGCATGGATGAGCTGCTCAGTGACTCTACCGTAATCGCCACAGGGAAAATTACCGGCGGGCCTCATGGGGTAGAGATTGAACATGCCACGGTTCCGGGGCTTACGAGAATTTATTCCGAGTACGATTTTACCATTGACCAGGTGCTGAAGGGCCAGCCCTATGCCGAAACCGTCTCCGTCCGAGTGCTAGGCGGAAGCGTGGGGCTTTTTACCGAGGTGTATGACGGATCTCCCCAGCTGAACCAGGAGGACGAGTATTTACTGTTTTTGGTTAACGAAAACTGCGGCGGCGCATATCACACAGAGGGGGACTACTACCGCTTGTTCGGCCAGGTCCAAGGGGCCTATGTGCTGGGGGAGGATGCGGTATACCGAAATGTGGGGACTGGGGAGGAATTACCCGGGGAAGCTTTGATCTCCCCCCACCTGGAAGAAGAGCCGGACCCCGATTATTACCGGGAAAAACAGCTCGAGACCTACCGGGGCAATTATGAGCGGGGCATGGACAGTCTGGAGGAGTATAAGGAAAACGTGCGGAGCCTGGACCAGTATGCCAAAATTGTAAAGAAAGCGGATTAGGGACAACAGCCAGTGCTCTAAAAGCGAAAAAGACCGGCCTCCCTGGCCGGTCTTTTTGTCTGCAAAAAAAGCCCCATGATTATAGGAAAAGTCTCCTCTGGAAAAACCACGCCTTGGGCAATATTATAAGCCTTTTCGGCAATTCTGTGGCCATTGATCAAAAGGGCCACAGCCTGGTTCATAGGCAAAGAATAAACCTGATAGCTCACCTTGTCCACGAGTATCGCTAGATTTTTTGTTTCGAAAAGATTATCGAAGTAGATATCCGCGGATGTATAGTTGTGAAAATGCCATGTCCATGCGGAAATATAGCCCCAGGGGGATTCATCCGTATAGAAACCAAATACGAACCCTCGAGGTTCACTGGGGTCACTTATAAAGGGATAGGAATGAAGGGTGGGGTCATCTTCAAACTGCGCGCGAACTTCCCCCCGGAGACGGTACTTTCCCGTCGGAGCCAACGGATCCCTGGAACGGTCTCTCCTCAGCTGAGAAAAAAACATATCCAGGCGGCGGTACCGAAACTGAATGTTCGCATACCGTTCTTCTCCGTTTCCCTGAATCAGCGTTCCACGGAACTCCTGGGTTATGTCTCCAAAGAGCCAGCCGAGGAAAGCAATCAGCAGGAGCAGGGCCATGGCAACGGAGAACCAGCGGGTAAAATTTTTCCGGGTCCCTTCCGTCATTCTTAAGCGTGCCTGTGGGGACAGCTGCATTTTCTCTCACCTCCCGTGAGTTTCATTCAAAGGAAGGCCGGCCAAGGCGGCCGGCCTATTTCTATTGTCTTTCCTTTACGGTCTCTCATTCATAAGTACCCCCACAGGGAGCCGGCCTTTGCGCCGCGACAAGATCATGGAAGGACTGGTCTATGGGCAAGGAATAGAATTGGTATCCCCTTTCCGAGTTGACAACAATATTCTTTGGGCTAGTGAGACTGTCAAAGAAAATACTTACGTTTTCCTCCTGCCGCGGCTTCATTTTTCCCGGCAAGGTATACCGCTTGGCCCAAAGGAATCCGTAAGGGGATTCTTCTTTGTAGGACGTAAATCCCCCCTCGGGGCGAATCACCAGGGCACACTCGTTGGAGATATAATAGTTATAAATAGATGGATCATACTCAAATTCAACCTGAAGTTTCCCATACAAAAAGGCATACCTCTCGTTCCGCCTGCTCCAAAATAAATCTGAGCGGCGAAGCAGAAGGGAAAAATTGGCCTCCCTTTCTGTGCCGTCTTCCTGGATCAGAACGCCCTGGAAGTTATGCTCTATATACCCGTTGTAGTAATGGCAGCCTGCGTAAAGAGTGAAAACCAAAGTTAGAATGACTGCCGCGATGCCGAATCCGCGGATGAGTTTTTTCCGGATGCCTTTGGGCGTTAGGAGGGGAGCTTGCGGCTGTGTGTACATACTACTTTCTTATCCTCTTCTGTTTTTCCATATTCATAATAAACAGTAGGAAACTCGTCTTTCTTTATATTATCTATTTCATGTGCTTGAGCAGCAGCAGTCTTCCTCCAGGTCTTGTCATTGCGCTTTGAAGAGTAGAGAGTGTTTTCAAACTTTTTGCTATTCGTGTCATTGTTCTTTTTTTCTACATTCCAGAAAAACGACATCACAGATAAGTTTGTATTAACTTCCTCTACAAAGCATCGATTTAACCAAATGCTTCGATTATTATCGAAGACCTGGGTGTACCTTCTTATCCATGTGCTACTCGCCATTCCAGACAGTTTAGAGTTTTCAGGCACTGCCTTTATGCCTTTTTCAACAAGAGAACTGAAGATAGATAGGATAGACCCAATTGTTACAACTTGAGGGACTCCAGCCTTTCTTCCTGATACACTTATTACCTTGCCTAAAGTATTTGTAACCGTTGCAGCAGTAAGCACATTCTTTCCAAAAAAAATGATATCGTCTGTTGTAACTGTCATCGTAGAGTCGCCGCCATACTCGTTTGGATACACACTCATCCAACGCATACGATACGTTTTCCCATTGTATGTATACTTAAATTCATCAGAGGTCTTTATATCCATATGTGGACTTATCGCTCCCTGTGTGTCCTCCTCATCTTCTCCTTCAATCAAGATGATATAGGAATCATCCGTAGGAAGACCAGCTTGTTCCAGGTCGGTGTTCAAGGCCACTTCGACTTCCTCAACATTTTGAGGATTCACATTGTATGCTGTATACCCTAAAGCATTCAGCTGCGCAACAGTATCCTCTGCCACATCGTCAAATGACGAGGTGACGGAACGTCCTGCAGGCCTGGCAGTGAGAGTGTTATGGAGTTCCTCCATATATCGTTCCATAATCTCCTCCTTGCGCTCCTCACGGGAAACGGGGCTTTCCGTGCTTGCAAAGGCGGAAGCGCCAACGTTAGAGAGCAGGATGGCCAGCGCCAAGATAACAGCTAGGGCTTGCTTTCGTTTCATAATATCTCCTTTCAATAAACAAACTTGCCATTTCCTAAGTGCACGAATCCAATGTGTTACTCTATTTCAAAACACCATATCACTTTCACCTACCTTTTGGATTTATTTTGCATTTACAATCATAACCTATTTGTTGGATTTTGTCAATAGTATTCCACAAAAACATTTTTGTTAAAATAATTCCAAAAAGGAATCTATACTAACACAGAAAACTCAACAGTCCATTTTACTGCATAGGCAAAGTTTTCAGCACATATAGGCAACGCAATTTAAAACAGGTGTACCCTCCTTTGGACTGCGTTACATATAAAAAAACCGGCAGCTAGGGTCTCTCCCTGCTGCCGGGCTTTCTTGCGCTTTACAATAACCAGATCAAATAAAGTGCGCCTTACCAGGTTTCAGCTGCCGTTATCATTTTGCTCCCGATACTTTCCGATCCGTACAAAATAGGCCGCCACCAGCAGCACCGCGGCCCCGGTCCAGGCCCCTACCTCCGCGTAGTAGATCCCCTCCTGGCCAATTGCCAGAGGCAAAAGCAGGGCAATGCCGATCCGGAACATCATCTCCACAAAGCCAGAGAGCATAGGTACCACAGTATCCCCCAAGCCCATCAGGCCAGAGCGGTAAATGTGCAGCATATAGAGGATTGGCAGGCAAAAGCTCATAATGGCCAGGTAATGGTAAGCAATAGCCATAGAGCCCTCTATCTCCTCTGGTGTGCCAGAAATGAACATTCCCAGGAACAGCCTGCCCAGCAGCAGCATGGCCGCCGCGATAACCGCAGAGGTAATCAGGGCGATAATAGCTGCCGAACGCATTCCCTGTTTAATCCGCTTAATCAGCCGGCCGCCCAGGTTCTGCCCCACAAAGGAGGTCACCGCGTAGCCATATGAGGTGGCCGCAATTTCCAGCAGGCCGTATAGCTTGTTTGTGGCGGTAAAGCCGGCAATAAACAGCATTCCATATTGATTGATCACTGACTGGACCACCATGCCCCCTACAGAGATAATGCCGTTTTGCAGGGCCACAGGAGAACCAAGCTTTAAAAGGGTTCTCGCCATGGCAGCCTCAGGGGCAAAGTCCTGGGCAGTTAGGCGAATCATGGTGATTTTTCGCACATTCCAATAGCAGAACACGGTGGAAACCCCCTGGGCAATGATGGTAGCCGCCGCCGCGCCGCCAATTCCCCAGCGAAAGCCCATAACGAAAAGCAGATCCAAAACGATATTGACCACCGTGGCCACAATTACAGCGTAAAGAGGGGTTTTGCTGTCTCCCAAAGCCCGAAGGATGGAGGCCAGCAGGTTATAGGCAGCTACAATTGGGATGCCGCCAAAAATAATACGCAGGTAAAATACAGAATCGCCAATAATATCTCCCGGTGTGTTCAGCAGCCGAAGCACAGGCAAAGCAGCCAGCTGGCTGGCCGCCAGCATAACAGCCGCTACAATGGCGCATAGCGTGGCAGAAAGGCCCACCGACCGAGAGAGCTGCCGGTAATCCTTGGCTCCAAAATACTGGGCCATTAAAATAGAAAAGCCTTGGGCAAACCCCTGAACCACACTGAGCACCAGCCAGTTCAGCCAGTCGGCCGCGCCTAAGGCAGCCAGGGCCTTTACCCCCACCACCTGGCCCACTACAGCCGTATCTACCACTGTGTATAGTTGTTGAAACACATTGCCAAGCATAAGAGGCAGCGCAAAGGTAATGAGCAGCCGGGTAGGGCTGCCCTCGGTCATGTTCCGGATTCTTTGTGACATTTTGTTCTCCTTATTTTTCAAATCGCAAAAACGCGCGGGTGCAGATAAAGTATAAATACAGAAAAGCTTCTTTCATGAAGCCAGTTCCCCAAAGAAAAATTTTGTAATCTCTCTTTTGCAAGGTTCCGCTTTTCCCAAAGGCCGCGGGGAAAACAGGGAAAAGCCCCGGCAGGGCTTTTCTCTAAAGAGTCTCCCTGCCCAAGCGCTGGCAGGGCCTGCCCTTCGGCATCTTTTCGTTGGGTACTGTTTCCCTGTCAGCGGAACATAGGCACCCCGAATTCCTCTGCCGCCTGCCGCCAGTAAGGCTCTGGCACCTGGTGCCAGAGCGCCGTTATTCCAGAGGCCTCGTGGTACAGCTCTGCCGCCCGGCTGGGCACCACCATAAAGGGGTCGCACCCTGTTAGCACATTGTATCTGAGCATTGCGGCCCACACCGGGGCCCGCCTGCTTAGCCCGGAGATCTCCAGGTTTTCGATTGCCCCCTGCCAGTTGTAGGGAACCTTCACATATTCCAGCGCCCAGCATCCCTTCTCCAGCCGGAGAAAAAGCATTTGGGCCGACTTTGCCAGCTCGGTGGCCTCTGGCTTGCCTAGTCTAGCCCTACGGGCAATGGGGTTGCCCACCGACCCGGCGCACACCACCCGCTTGCCCTGATATGCTAGGCAGAAATGCTTATGATTATGGCCCTTAAGCAGAAGATCCGGGCCCAGCTGAGGCAGCTCTTTAAAAAAGTCCGGTTCCCCCCGCATTGCTCCCCGCACCCTCTGAGGCGAGCCATGGCAGAGAGAAACAGGGGGAGCCCCCTCTGGGCGCCATTCATCATAGATTGGCATTTTCTCAAACCAGTCAATATCCTTTGGGGTAAGGTTTTCGTAGCAATGCAGCAAAGCCCCTTGGGCAGAGCCTTCCCCCCATACCGCGCCATCCGGCTGGCGGCCTCCGTTTCCGCGGTAGTCAATCATGTACTCCTCCCGGTTGCCCCGGATAAACCGGCAGTCATATTCACGTTCCATCTCGTACAGCTGCTCCATCACCCGCTGGGGAAAAGCATGGTCTGTAATATAGTCCCCTAAAAACAGGTAGTGCTTCACTCCTCGCTTTTTGGCGTAGCTCAAGCAGGCCTTCAGCGCCAGATAATTGCCATGTACATCGGCCAGTACAGCCGCCGTTAGGGTGTTTGCCATTCGTTTCCTCCATTCTTCGCCAGACCACCGTTTTTCTGGGTAAATAAATACGCTCCCACAGCCACCGCCACAGAGAGATTCAGAGAGTCTACCGCCTGGCTCTGGGCAATAAACAGGGTTTTTCCATAACTCTTGAATTCTGGGGGCAGGCCAGTGGCTTCGTTGCCGAACACAAGGGTGTAAAGAGGTGAAACAGGGCAGCTTTCCGGGGTAAGCACCCTGCCTCCATCCAGCATAAAGGAGAAGATCTCTCTGCCAGCTCCATAGGCCTTCAGGTAGGCTGAAAAATCTGGAAACTCCTGGATTTCCAGCTGAAACGCCGCGCCCATAGAGGCCCTGACTGTCTTTGGGTTCCACCGGTCCGCGCCGCCGCCGATCATTGCCAGGTCCCGAATCCCAAACCCCAGGAGCGTTCGCTGGATAGTGCCTAAATTTCCCATATCCGCCGGCTGCACAAGAGCCACATGGGGCGCCTGGGCCCGGAGAACCCCAGAGTATTTTTCAAACTCCCCGGCAGCGTAGCAAATTTCCTTTTGAGAAATACGGTCTAAGGCCCTAGGGGAACACAGGCAGGGCACGCCCAGCCGGGCGCACAGCTGGGCGAGCTTTTCCTTCTCATGAAAATCCGCTCGAAAATAGCAGGCCTTTGCCTGCCCAGGGCGATGATTTAAAAGCTCAAAGGTAGGAAAGGGGCCAAGGGTATAGGAATGGGCAAAATCTTTTTTGTATTTTTTGGGCAGCTCCGCCATAACCGCGCTCCTTTCCGGCTAATGCCTGGCCGAATAACGGCCGTTGCTCCTGGCAGGACGGGCGGGACGAAGAAGCAGCCCTGGCAGCGCCACCAGAACCAATCCCACCACAAAAATCCCAATAAGGCCTGGCAAGCTGCGCATAGCCTGGGCGGCAGGGCCAAAACCGGGGACATAGGTAACGCAGACCCCCTGAATGGCTTGGGGGGCTACAAGCAGGCTTTCCTCGCCGCCATCTGGTTTTAAGATCAGCTGGCCCTCGCTGGTGCCAATAATCCGGCTTAGTTCCTGGCGATTCCCCTGGGAATAGAGCACCATATCCCCAGGCTGCGCCTGCGCGTCCAGCCGGATTAGAGCCAAGTCGTCTTGAGAAAGGCCTGGCTCCATTTGGGTATCAGATACATGCCAGCCCACCCAGCCCGCCAGCCGCGGGGGCTGGTGCTCATCCAAAAACAGCAGAAGGTTTCCCCCTAGCAAAAGAAGCCACAGGAGGAAGAGCATCCCCCGGAGAATCTGTATCGCCGCTTTCATTGCACATTGCCTCTTTTCTGTAAATTTTCCTTTTTGTGCCTGCAATTAGCTCTGGCTGGGCCAGCCCCAGCCAGCCTTTAGCCTGCCTGCCATACCTGGTTCATCCTTTTTCGTCCCTATGGCTCCCCCAAGCGCTCTAGCAAAAACCTGGCCACACCGTCTTCCTCATTGCTGCCAATCACAGCAGAAGCCGCCGCTTTCAGCTCCTCCTTGGCGTTTGCCACCGCGTAGCTTTCATCAGCCGCGGCAAACAAGGGCAGGTCATTCATGGCGTCTCCAAAAGCCACTATCCGGCTGCAGCCTAACGATTCTTTCAGCCGCTTTGCCCCTTGGGCCTTCGTTGCCTGCCGGGGCATTAGCTCCAGCCAATATTCCTGGCGGTAAAGCTCCTGCTGAAAGGTGCCGTTAAGCCAGCAAAAATCCTTTACCCGGTCCCATAGGGGGGCAAGGGCTTCCTTCTGGTGGATAAAGGTCATGTAAAAGACCCGACCCTTGTACAGCTCGTCCTGGGCGCGTACCGGACGCATCCGCCGGTCGTTTTGGCGGCACTCCAAATAATAGGCCATGCCCGGATGAAGGAAGGCCTGGTTTTCATAAAAGGAAACCCGCTCTTTTCCCTCTACAATCCCGTATACCAAGGGGAAAAAGCCCCAGAGGCCAGCTTCGGCCCGAAGATATTCTGTTTGCTCCTGGGTAAAAAAGGTTTGAAACACAGGCTCTCCGGTTCCGCCGTCTATGATAAACGCCCCGTTGTAAACAATCCAGGGAAACCGGGGAGAAAGGCCTTGGGTAACTACCCGGGCAGAGAGCATGGAGCGGGCCGTGGCAAAGGTAAAAAGCATCCCTTTATCCAGCAAGCGGTTTAGGGTGTGAACGGTAAAAGCAGAGAGCCTGTCCCGGCGGTTCAGCAGGGTACCGTCCAAGTCTGTAATATAAAGGGTATTTTTCATATACTTCTCCTAGAAGTCCGCTTTTTACAGTATCTGATACTTCATTCTATCACGTCTGCCCAGATATTTCCACCTAAATTTCACATCTTGTCAGGAAAAATGGGCAGAATATTTTCCCATCATCCAGACTATAAATAGCCAAGGGAACGAATTGCTGCTTTGTCCTTTATTCTATGGAAAGAAAGCGGTGCAGCCATGACGCAAGCAGAGAAAAAACGAACTACAGGCAAAAAAGCCCTTCCCCCAGGGCTTTTTGCCACGCTGCGGATAAACCTGCGGGTACTGGTAACAGCCCTGTTGTCGGCAGCCATTGGCCTAGGCGCGGTATTCACCGTAAGCGCCATGACAGCGGGGGAAACGGTGCGGGTGCCGGTAGTAATGTACCACGCGGTGCTGAAAGACCAGGCGCGGCACGGAAAGTATGTGGTTTCTCCCAGCGAATTTGAGAACGACCTGCTGTATCTAAAAAAGAATGGATATACTACGGTTTTGGTGCAGGATCTGATTGACTACGCCAAGCACGGCGGCCAGCTGCCGGAAAAGCCGATTCTGCTAACCTTTGACGACGGCTATTACAACAATTATCTGTATGCCTACAGCATTGCACAAAAATACCAGTGCAAATTTGTAATTTCCCCTGTCATCCGCTGGACAGAGCATTATAGTGAAACCGGGGAGTGCAACGCCTACTATACCCACGCCAACTGGGACCAACTAAAGGAGATGGCGGACTCTGGGCTGGTGGAAATACAGAACCACAGCTATAACCTGCACCAGAGCCAGGGCGGGCGAGTGGGGGCCGAAAAGCTGGCCGGGGAATCCGCCTCACAGTATCGGGCTTTGCTTACCGCGGATCTGACCAAGGCCCAGGAAGCCCTAGCAGAGCATTTGGGCATAAGGCCCACAGCATTTGTATACCCCTTTGGAGCCATCAGCCGGGAGAGCCCGGAGATTGTGCGGGAAATGGGGTTTGAGGCGACAATGACCTGCCGGGAGCGGGTAAATGAAATCCGCCGGGATGAAGAATCACTGTATAATTTGGGACGTTTCCTCCGGCCATCGGGGGTCAGCTCCCAGGCATTTTTTCAAAAGCTGGAAAAAGCCGGGTAAAACCGGCGGCGTGCCGACAGAAGCATAAAAAGGGGCGCCGCCTTTATACTGGCCCTTACAGCGCCCTCCACCGGATACAACATAAAGAAAGGAATGAAAAGCCATGAAAAAAATGTTTCTGAAGTCTTCTACCAAAAAGGAAAAATATCCCAATGGCGGAGATGAGAGCTACTGGATGGGGCGAATTGCCAAGTCCATGTCTCCCATGCTGGACAGCCTGGAAATCCTCTGCCAGCGGGGGGAGGGGGGCGAAGAGCCCGCCCAAGGCTGCGGGCTCCTCCTCTCTTTGGGCAGCCATGCCGCGCCAGAGGAGATTGAAGGGAAAATCAAGGGGGCAGAGGTCTTTTACTATAAATACAGCCCCGCGGGAAAACGGGCGGCAGAGGTCACTGCAGCCCGGCTGAAACAGGCCTATCCCCAGCCAGAGCTAGTAGAGGTGGTTGCCACCGCGGCGCAGGCAGAGCTGAGCAGCGCAAAGGTACCGGCGGTAACGGTTAAGCTTGGCTACCACGACAACCCTCAGGACGAGGCCTGGCTGGTAAACAATGTAGAGGCCATTGCCCTGGCACTGGCCAAGGCTGTAAAGGATTTTCTGGAGGGAGACGGCATTGAGGACTGACAACCTTTTGGAGGGCTTGCGGGAGGTGCTGTGGGGCTGGCATGTACTGGCCCTCATCCTAGCGGCTGGCGTTTTGTTCACTTGGAATTCTGGTTTTTTCCAAGTGCGCCGGGTGGGCATGTGGCTGAAAATAGCCCTGGGAATGGACGCCGCCCCCCGAAAGCATGGCGGGGTCACGCGGTTTCAGGCCATCTCCACAGCCCTGGCCGGGTCCATTGGCACAGGGAATATTGTAGGTGTGGCGGCGGCAATTACAGCGGGAGGGCCCGGCGCGATTTTCTGGATGTGGGTTTCCGCCCTGTTGGGCATGATGACTGTGTTTGCTGAAAACTACCTGGCGGCAGGGCGGCAGGGCGGTCCCCTTTCCTACATACAGTCTGCCGGAAAATGGGGAAAATGGCTGGCCCTGGTTTACGCAGCGGGCTGCTGCCTTTCTTCCCTTGGCATGGGCAATATGGTGCAGATGAACGCCCTGGCCTCCGCCTGCCGGGATTTGGGCCTGCCTGGCAAAGCCGTGGCAGCCGCCATGGGTCTTACCGTATTTTTTGTAGCAAGAGGAGGTCTGCGGCTGGCAGTGAAGATCACAGAAAAGCTGGTACCCTTTATGACGATCCTCTTCTTCGCCGCCTCTCTCGGGGTGCTATGGGTACACAGGGACCGGCTCCCCCAGGCATTGGCCAGCATTTTTCAGGGGGCCTTCTCTCTTCGGGCTGGCATGGGAGGCGCGGTTGGCATGTTGGCCGCGGTGAAGGCCGGGGTGTCTCGGGGGGTATTTACCAACGAGGCCGGGCTGGGGAGCTCGGCCTTTGCCTACCAGGGAATCCAGGGAGAAACCCCAACTCGCCTGGGATGCATGGGAATTTTCCAGGTTTTTGCCGATACTATTGTAATGTGTACAGTAACTGGGCTGTGCATTTTGTGCGGCTTTGCCCCTGGGCTGGAAGGAGCCGAGCTCACCTTCTACGCCTACCAGTCCGCTCTGGGAGACTGGGGCCGTTGGGCTGTCTCCGCCTGCACGGCGCTGTTTGCCCTGGCTACCGTAGTGGCCTGGTGCTGCTATGGCAAAGAGGGGCTGGCCTACCTGGGGGGCGGCCGGTGGAAATGGGCATACCCGGCCGCCGCCGGCCTTGCCGCTGGGGTGGGGTGCCTAACGCCCCTGCGGGCAGCGTTCCAGTTGGGAGACGCCCTAAACGGGCTTATGGCCCTGCCAAACATTTTTGCCCTGCTTTACCTGAGCAGAAAGGTTTTGGCAGAGGATGGCCCTCCCTTGCTAAGAGGCGATAGCCACAATTAGAGAAGCATTGGCACGGCCGGGCCATTGCGCGGCGCTTTCCCAACATCCGCCCAACGCCTTACAGATTCGCCCATGTTGCAAAAATTCCAGGATAAGGGCTAGCATTTTCCGGTGATTTATGCTAAAATAAGCTAAAAATAACCTGAGGAAATCAGGAAGGGGCATATTTATGAAACTTATATTGGCTATTGTCAGCAACGACGACAGCGGAGCAGTATCCTCCGCCCTTACCCGGGAAGGCTTTTCTGTTACCAAGCTGGCCACCACTGGCGGATTTCTAATGGCTGGCAACACTACCTTTATCTCTGGCGTGGAGGACGAGAAGGTGGATGATGTAATCAGCATTATTGCCAAATACAGCAGCCGCCGTACCCAGATTGTCCCCCACTCCTCCACTATGGAGGTAGGCATGTACTCCTCTTTCCCTGTAGAGGTTACTGTGGGCGGCTCCACCATTTTTGTTCTAAACGTAGACCGTTTCGAAAAGGTGTAATATGGAGTTTCCCGGCTTTTTGGGCAACCAAGAGGTTAAGCAGAGCCTGAGCACGGCCTTTTCCTCTGGGCGTTTCCCCCACGCGGTGATCCTTCAGGGGGAAAAGGGCTGTGGCAAAAAGGCCTTGGCGGCGCTGATCGCCAAGGCCTTGGCTTGCCGGAACAAGGAGCGCGCCCCCTGCGGCCAGTGCCCAAGCTGTATCCGCGCGGCTGCAGGCAGCCACCCAGACATCCGGGTGATTCAGGGCGGAGGGGCAACCGGGGCGCTTACTGTAGAGGCAGCTAAGGAAATGCTGGAGGACGCCTACCGTATGCCAGAGGAGGCTGATTACAATATCTATATTGTCCACCTGGGGAGCAGAACCCTAGATCCCGCTCAAAACAAGCTGCTTAAGCTAATTGAGGAGCCGCCAAAGGGGGGCGTCTTTCTTATGCTCTGCCCATCGGCAGAATCCCTGCTGCCTACCATCCGTTCCCGGGCTCAGGTTTTTACCCTCCGCCCACCAGAAGAGAAAGAGGCCGCCCAATGGCTTGTGGAAAACTGTGGCGCCAGCTCTCCCCGCGCCCAAGAGCTGGCCAGGCTTTGCGGGGGAAATATTGGCCGAATGAGGGAAGAACTGGAGGGCGGCAGCGCGGGCCAGGCTTATGCCATTGCGGTGGAAATGGCGGACGCCATGCTTGCCGCCGGAGGCCACCGGCTGCTGAAGGCCTGCGCCCCCCTGCAGAAAAACCGCGCCCTGTTTCAGGAGGTGCTGGGCCGCCTGGAGCTGATCTTCCGGGACGCCTGCGCCCTGCGGTGCAAAGGGGAAGAATTACTCGGCGGCGCGCCAGAGGCGGCCGACAAGCTCTGTGTTTTGCCCATGAGCCGCCTCATTCTCCTGCCAGAAATCGCGGAGAGCTACCGGCAGAAGCTGGAACGCAATGCCAACGGCAGCCTGCTGGCAACCTGTCTTTGCGCCGAGCTGGCTAGGTAAGAGTATTCGCCTGATAAATTAGGGCGGGGGCCAGAAGCCAAGCCGTAAAGCCTATGCTTGGCAGAGAGAGCCGGCTGTGCCCAAGTACTGGGCTTATACCAAATATAATACCATTTGAGCACCGCGGGGAGGCCAGCGGCTGGTTTTTCCGGAACTAGGCCAACTCAGTCTGCCGCCTGCCTATAATGCCCTACCGTATTCTACCGCGGGTATTTGGGGTAGACTGGCGGCAAAGGAAATGATTTTGTTAGGAGAAAACAAATGGCAGAAGTAATCGGCGTACGATTTAAAAGCACCGGAAAGGTATACTATTTTGATCCAGGGGAAGAAAAGCTGGAAAAAGGGGAAATGGCCATTGTGGAAACCGCCAGGGGCATTGAGTGCGGCGAGGTGGCTATGGAAAACCGAGAGGTTAAGGATTCCGCCATTGTCCAGCCCCTGCGCAGGCTGATCCGCCGGGCTACCCCCCAAGACCTGAAGCAGGTAGAGGAAAACCACAAAAAGGAAAAATCTGCCTTTAAGGCCTGTGAGCGCAGGATTGCCAGCCGAGGCTTGGAAATGAAGCTGGTAGAGGTGGAGTACACCTTTGACAACAGCAAAATTCTCTTTTATTTTACCGCCGACGGCCGGGTAGATTTCCGAGAACTGGTAAAGGATTTGGCCGGCATGTTCCGTACCCGCATTGAGCTGCGGCAGATCGGCGTGCGGGACGAGGCCAAAATGCTGGGCGGCATGGGCATCTGCGGCCGGCCCTTCTGTTGCGGCTCTTTTCTGGGGGGGTTCCAGCCGGTTAGCATTAAAATGGCCAAAGAGCAGGGGCTTTCCCTGAACCCTGTAAAGATTTCCGGAGCCTGCGGCCGGCTGATGTGCTGCCTGAAATACGAGCAGGAGGCCTACCAGGATCTGCTGCGCACCACGCCAAAGGTGAATGCCCTGGTCTCTACTCCAGACGGCAAGGGCGTGGTCATTGACCAAAACCTTTTAACTCACAGGCTTACCGTGCGCCTAGATAAGGACCCGGACGCCGCGCCTAAGGTGTACACCGTGGACCAGGTAAAGGTGCTTAAGGACGGCCGGGTGAAGGTGGACAAGCAGGAACTTGAACAGCTGAAAAAATTAGAGTGAGGGCCTGGAGCTAGGCAGTCTATGGAAATGCCCTAGGCCATCTGCCCAAAATTATGGCGCGTATCCAAAAAGTAAGGAAGACCCGTTTCCACAACAAAAAATTGTTGTAGCCCAGAATAAAAAGAAGGCTTTCATGTTCCGCTATCCCCTTTTGGGAAGGGCGGCCCCGGCCCTGCTTACAGGGCAGAATGGCCGCAAAGAAAAATTTCGTGAGTATAATCTGGAAAAACAGTTGCAATTTTACGGAAATATGTTAGAATAGGCTTATTAAATACATGGAGGTGTTCCCTATGCCTTATACTATCAATGATGAATGCATTGCCTGCGGCGCCTGCGCCGGCGAGTGCCCTGCCGATGCCATCTCCGAGGGCGACGGCAAGTATGTAATCGATCCTGACAAGTGCCTGGACTGCGGCGCCTGCGCCGGTGTGTGCCCGGTTAGCGCTCCTCAGGAGGGCTAAGGCTGTTATGCCGCAAAAGGGAAGCGAGGCTCAGCGAAAAGGCTGGCTTCGCTTTTTCTTTTTTGCGGGGGGCAGGGCAAGCGCCCTTTTTCCTTTTCTATTCCATCTTAAATAATACCCAATCTGTAAACAGCTTGTTTTCATATGCCATGGGAGATTTTCCGGGCGTGTCCGAAACGAGGACTTTATGAAGGGAAGTGGAAAACTTCCGTTAGGTTGCAGGATTGTCGTGACTTCATCCCGAATTATTTTTTGTGATGGATGGGGTCTCGCCTGCCGGCTCGGTCGGGTCAGAACGGTCCCCACCGGGGACCTTCCCCCTGCGGCAAGGTCGCGGGGCGCCGCCCCACAACCCGAAGTCTACGAAACTTTTCCCATTTTCTCACGGCATCTGAGAGCTGCGGTTTTTCTTCTCT
>CAJUSM010000035.1 GCA_910588935.1 uncultured Oscillospiraceae bacterium | reverse complement strand
TTTCTCACGGCATCTGAGAGCTGCGGTTTTTCTTCTCTTGCTTACCTTTATCTCCTCGTTTGCACGCTCCCCTCCATGGCGCTCCCCTTGCAAATTTTCTTCAGTTGTGGTATCCTCTTTAATATGAACAGGAGGCATACTATGGAAATTGTACCCCTAGAAGTAAATATGCTGGATGGTCTTACCATCCGGGCTGGTAATAATGTGGTCAGCGATACCAGCGGCCATTCCAAAAAGGTCTGGCTTCTCCTTGCCTACCTAATTTGCAGCCGGGAGCGCAGTATTTCCCGGGAGGAGCTGGCCCAGCTGCTTTGGGAGGGGGAAAGACGCTCTTCCAATCCCCCCAATGCTATAAAAACCACCTTTTTTCGGGCCCGGGCCTGCCTAGACGCGCTCTGGCAAGGGGCTGGCCACCAGCTGGTACTTCACCAGGGGAACGGTTACGCCTGGAATAACGAGATTCCCCTAACCCTGGATCTGGACCGTTTTAGCGACCTTTGCACCGGCAATGGGGGCTTGGCATGCTGGCTGGAGGCTGCCAGCATGTTTGGCCAGGGCTTTATTCCCAAAATAACCAGCCATATATGGGCGGCGGATACAGCAAAGAAGTATTTAAAGCTGTACCTTTCGGCAGTAAAAAGAGCCCTGCCTCTGCTAGAACAGCAGGAGCGGTGGCTGGAGGCGGCTGATCTTTGCCAGGCTGCCGCTCGTCACCGGCCCCTAGACGAGGAATTTTACCGCCGGCGGATGCTGGCCTTTATTCAGCTGGGGGAAAATCGAAAAGCCGCCCATGTATTTGAGGATATGAGCCAGCTGTTTTTAAGCCGTCACCGGGCCATGCCTTCGGAGGAAATTCAGGCGGTGTACCGCCGGGCCTTAAGCAATGAGAATAGCCCCACGCTGGCCCCAGCCAACATTATGGAGCAGCTGGAAGAAGAACCAGAGCGCGGGGCTTTTTTTTGCGATTACGATATTTTTCGGGCCCTCTATAAGCTTCAGGTACGAGACGCTGAGCGCACAAAGAAAACTGGCTGCATTGCTGTGCTTACCGCAACAGGCAGGCAGGGTGGGGAGCTAAGCAAGCATAGCCTGGATTTGGTTATGGCCAATCTGCGGCAGCTGGTACCCCCGCTGCTTCGCCAGGGAGATGCCATGGCCAGGTGCAGTGTTGCCCAGTATGTGCTTTTGCTGCCCAGGGCAAGCTTTGAAAATGGGCAAATGGTATGCCAACGGGCTGTAAAAGCCTTTGGGCGGCAGTATCCCCATTCCCCTGCCGCTATCCGGGTTACGGTATGCCCCTGGAAAACCAACATGAAATAGGTGTATGCCTGAAAACACGCGGAAGAGAAAGAGGAGCGGTATGCCAAAAGCCGGCCATCCCATTAGGATGGCCGGCTTTTTTTATGGTTATATAACTGGCTGCCAAAGGGCATTGGGGTCTTGTGAAAATCTGGAGCCGAGCCCTAGAGGCCCTGGAGCTTTTCCAGGTATTGTCTGTAGTCCAGGTATCCGCCCTCAAAGCATTCTAGCCCATGGTTTCGGATGCAGGCAATGCGGGTGGCGGTTTTTTCCATGAAAAAGCGGTCATGAGACACAAACAGCATGGTCCCCTGGTAATTCAAAAGAGCTTCTTCCAGCATTTCCCGGGTCTGGATGTCGATATGGTTGGTGGGTTCATCTAAAATGAGCATGTTGACCTGACGCTGAAGAAGAATGGCCAGCTTTAACAGGACCTTTTCCCCGCCAGAAAGGGAGCCGGCCCGTTTGAACACATCCTCGCCAAAGAAAAAGAACTTGGCCAGCAGCCCTCTGGCCCGCCCCTCTGTACAGAGAGACTCTCGGCGAAAGGTTTCCAGCACTGTATCGGTTTCAGGCAAAAAGCGGATCTCTTGGGGGATATACCCCAGCTGTACCCCAGCGTTCCATTGAACTTGGCCTTTATGTTCCACTTGGCCAAGCACTGCTTTGAGCAGAGAGGTTTTTCCAGTGCCGTTTCCCCCCAATAGACAGAGCCGGTCCTTCTCGCGCACGGTGAACTCCTCACACGTCAAAAGGGGAACCTCTGCAAAGGCCAGGGAAAAACCGGTAAGCTTCAGCACCTCCTCCCCGGTACGGGAGCCGGCAAAGGCAATCGGCAGCCGGGGCTTTTCCAGCTGGGGCTTTTCGAGAAGCTCCAGCTTTTCCAGGCGCTTTTCCAGTTCCTTGGCCTTGCGGTAAAAGGAATCGTTCTGCTTGTTCAGCGCCCCCCATTCTCGAAACCGGCGGATGGCGGCTTTCATGGCGTCAATTTTTTTCTGCTGATTTCTGTACTGCTCAAATTCAGCCATCAGCTCCTTCTCCCTCTGTTCCATGCTAAAGGTATAGTTCCCTTCATAGCTATGGCACTGGCCGTTTTCTAAAATCACGGTTTTGGTTGCTACCCGGTCCAAAAACCAGCGGTCGTGAGAAACCATAACAACGGTGCCACGGTACTTGGCCAAAAAGCTTTCGAACCACTCCAGGGTTTCCACATCCAGGTGATTGGTGGGCTCGTCCAGCAGCAGAATATCTGGCTGGCAAAGCATCGCCAGGGCCAGGTTTACCACTGTTTTCTGCCCGCCGCTGAGCACATTGTACTCCTGGTTCAGCAGGGAGGAAAGGCGGAAACCCTGGGTGATTTTTGCCAGGCGTTCTTCCATGCCATAACCGCCCTTCTGCTCGTAGCTTTCCTGGGCGGCGGCGTATTCCTCCATTAAGCCGCTGTCAAATTCCTGGGCCATTCGGCTTTCCAGCTGACGCAGGGTTTGCTCCAAAGCCAGCAGATCAGCAAAGGGCTCCATAAGCACCTGGCTTACGGTTTCCCCTGGGGCGCGCAGCCGGGGAATCTGGTCTAGGCAGCCCATGGAGGCGCCTCGACGAATGCTGACACTGCCCTGGTCTGGAAGCTCTTCTCCGGAAATAAGCCGGAGAAGAGTGGTCTTTCCGGTACCGTTACGGCCAACTATGGCAGCCCGCTGTCCGGTCATAATCTCCATGGAGGTATGGGAAAGAATATTTTTGAACCCGTAGTTTTTTGTAACATTATGAATTCCTATTTCTATCATGCCAAAGGCTCCTTTACAAAAAAATTGAAAAAGGTACGCCTGAGGCCTGTCAGCGATCCAAAGAGCTATTGTCGCCCAAAAGGCATTTCTGCCGGGGCAAGCTCTTAGTCGCTCCGCACAATGGATCACCAACTCAGTCCGTCAGGCTTGTGCGGAGCCCTGTGAAACCAATCCGGAAGCAGAAGCCCCGGTAATTGGGCAGAAACATACCACCACCTCCTTTCATACAGCCATGTTTGGCTACAGATGGTAACCAATAGAAACAAGAAGAAACAAGAAGAAACATAAAAGTTTCCCCTCTGGCTATCCCTGGGTTTCTTGCCGATTATTTTCCTGCTGTTTTTCTGGCAGGAAACCAGATGTAATTGCCCCTGCGGGGCACTGGGCCTTGCACTTGCCGCAGCGGATGCATTCTGTGCTATTAATGTTTTTGGTAACACTTACACCCATTGGGCAGCTGGATTCACAAGCTTTGCAGCCTACGCATTTCCCCTTGTCCAGGTTCATCCGGTAAAGGCTTAGCCGGTTAAATAGAGAATAGAACGCGCCCAGAGGGCACAGATATTTGCAGAAGGGCCGGTGGATTCCCACGGAGGCCGCCAGAATCAGCACCAATACAAGCAGTTTCCAGGTGAACAGCCCTCCCATTGCCTGCCGCAGGGATGGGTTGGAGATGAGCAGGGGAACGCCCCCTTCCAGGGTACCGGCCGGGCATAGGTATTTGCAAAAATAAGGGATAGCCGCCCCGGCTACACCTGTGGCCAAAGCTGGCAGAACCAGCACCATGCCTAGCAGCACCAAGTATTTTACCCAGCGCCCCCCTTGGTCAATTTTTTTAGGTACCCGCCACTTTGGCAGGGGGATTTTGTGCAGCAGATCCTGTACCAGCCCAAAGGGACAGAGCAGGCCGCAGACTCCCCGGCCCAGCAGGACCCCAAACAGCATTAGCGTACCTAATATATAGAAAGGGAACCGCCGGCCCTGGGTTCCCAAAGCAGCCTGAAGGGAACCAATAGGGCAGGCCCCTAAGGCTCCGGGGCAGGAGTAGCAGTTGAGCACGGGGACGCAGAGGGCCTTGGTTTTGCCTGTAAAGATTTGCCCTTTTTGAAAGCCCAAGGCGTAGCCATTGAACAAAGCCGCGGCCATGAACTGGAGGGCCCGCTGAGGCCGCGGGCGGAGGGATTTTACCCAATTCCAATGCATTCTAGGCATATTTTCACCGCCTTTTGAAAAACTTCGGTATATTCCTGGCGGATTACACCAATTACAATCAGCGCGGCTGCCAGGGTCAGCAGGCCAATGGGGGCAACCCAGAGCCTTTTATTTGCCTTCAATGGAAATCTCCGCCTTTCCGCTGGCCTTTAGCACCTGGTTTACCCCCTGGGTGAAGCTGGCCGCCAGATCCTTTTGCCCACCGATTACGGCATCGCCTACCGTGTTTCCGCTGCTGTCTACAAAAACAGTGGTGGGCACGGCCTGCACGGACTGGCACAGGGCCATAAAGTTTTCATCGCCATCCAGCAGGGTGATTCCTTGAAAGCCGGCCTGGTCTAAAGTATGCTTTACTCCCACTGGGTTTCCAGCGCCGTCTAGGCATACGGTGATCAGCTGCACATTTTCTGGCAGAGACTGGGCATAAGCGGCCAGGTCGGGCATTTCCGCTAGGCATGGGCCGCAGAAGGTAGCCCAAAAATTGATTACCGTAGCGTCCTTGGCAGCTATATCCTTTTGGGTAAAGGCAGAGCCATCTAGCGTATTGGCAGAGAAAGAGGAGAAAGCGCCGGTAGGGGAGGAGTTGGAACAGCCGGATAGTAAGGCAAGCGCCATGGAAAGGACAAGAATAAGAGCGGGAATTCGTTTTGTTTTCATAGGGGAACCATCCTTTCTTAGTCTACGGGAAATAAAGCTGTCCCTATCATACCACAGAACGGGGAAGGTGTACAGAGGTTTTTCTAGGCGGGGAGTGTCTGAACAAGGAGATAAAAAGCAAGAATATATGAAGAAAGAGCGCAACGAAACGATGACGGAGCGCGACACAAAAAGTTTGCGGACCTCGCGAAGCGAAGTCCTGCCTTTCTCAGGGCTGTAGGGTTTGAGGGGAGGCCTCTAGTGGGGGCCGCTTTAACCCGGCCGAGCCCCAGAGCCCCAAGGTCTTGACTTTGCCGAAGGCGGGCAGCGCCGTAGGCCTTATAATCGTTAAGAAAAAATTCGGGATGCAATCCCGACTGTCCCGCAGCCTAATTCTTCACGCTTTCCCTTACAAGTATCTGGTTTTTGTCTTTTCCCGCAAAGGGCCGTTTTGCTATAATATCTTTCGTTCGGGCATTCCCTTCTAGGAGGCCCATAATTGGGACCAGGAAAATAGGGTATAGGAATGGAAACTCGCCCTAGATGGAGGAGGACTTTGGTATAAGTTTCATCAGAGGGTTGAAAAGAATGGGGTCTGGAAGAAAGCTTATGGTTTATTGTTTGTGATTTTAAACAATAAAAGATATATAATAAAAATGATACAATCTTCTGTTCTTCTGAAATTCTTGCAGGAAGCCTTTTGAGTTTGGAGATGAGCTTTGTATTTTGACATTAAACAGACTAGTGTTTATATAATGCAAACCGTTTTTCTGCAATTTAAAGTATTTGAATCAAAATCTTAAAAAAATTAAACAAGCTATTGACATTGTTAATTTGGAAGAGTATAATGCAGACATAGAGAAGAGACAACACGAAAAACCAGACAACACAAAAAAGGAGAAACCGGTATGGCTAATAATCAATCTCAGTCCACTTATCACGCTCCCGCCCTGTGCCCGGTGTGCGGCCAAACCATGCAGGTAACAAGCCTTTCCTGCAGCCACTGCGGCACAACCCTTTCTGGCAGCTTTGCTCCCTGCCGTTTCTGTACCCTAGATGAGAAAAACTTACAGTTTGTAGAGGTCTTTCTCCGGTGCAGGGGCTCCATAAAGGAAGTAGAGAAAGCCCTGGGGGTTAGTTACCCAACGGTAAAAAATATGCTGGACGCTGCCTTGGCTGCCCTGCATTTAGACGAAAAGCCAGAGCTGCGCCTGGTGCGCACCGCCGAGGAACGGTCTGAAATTTTGAACCGGCTGAGCCAAGGGGAACTGGATGTAACCGCTGCCATTGAGGCCTTGAATCAACTGAAAGGTGGGAAATAACATGAATGACCGCTTAAAACTGGATATGCTCCGCAAAGGCTTTGTTACCAAAGATGATGTCCGCTGGTTTTTAGCGGAAGAGTGCCGGGAACAGTTGATTTTGAGAAACTCCTTGGGGAACGCCTGGCACGGACCTGGACGCAGGCGGGGCAGGAATGAGGAATCAGGAAAATAGCCAGCAGCATGGTATAAAAAATTGCTGGTTGCCTAGAAAAACTTTAATAATAGAATATATCTTTATGCGATAGAAAGGCGGAAGGAAAATGAACAGCTCCCTAATGCTCCATATGATGAATGAAGGCTTTGTAACTCGAGAGGACGCCAGCCGTTTTTTGGCAGAGGAAAGGGCCGCGCAGCTGGTGCGCATGGCTGGAGAAGAGCGCAGGAACCGTCAGGCTAAAAACAGCCGCCGCAACTGAGAAAGGAGTTTATATACCATGAATGACAGCCATCGCAGAATTTTGGAAATGCTCCAGCAGGGGAAAATCTCTCAGGAGGAGGCAAATCAGCTGCTGGAAGCACTGGATGAGCAGGAGTCCCCAACCTTTGACCAGCCCCTGCCAGGGAAATCCCAGACGGAGAAGGGGGAACACGCTGGGCTCAGCATGAATATAACCAGTGAGGAAGGCGAGCATGTGGTGATTTCCTTGCCTAAGGAAAAAGAACAACAGGCAGAAGGAAAAAGCGTACTGGTAATGACAAATACGGAGGATGGAAAAACGACTACCATTACTCTGGGAGGAAGTGTTCCTGTACCGCCAACGCTCCCCACGCCGCCTACGCCGCCTATGCCTCCTACGCCTCCCACGCCGCCTACACCGCCTACGCCTCCCACGCCTCCCACGCCGCCTACGCCTCCCACGCCTCCCACGCCGCCTACGCCGCCCACACCCCCAACGCCGCCCGCGCCTCCAGCTCCCCCTACTCCACCATCTACAGAAGATCTGGAAGAAATGGGGCGCTTCAGCCAGGACGCTATGAATTGCTATGAGAGCTATACCCAGGCACTGGAGGAATACCAGCAGGAGCTGGAAAACCGGAATGAGGAGTATGCCCAGCAGCTGGAGGAGTATCAAGAAAAGCTGGAAGAGTACAATGAGGCTTGTGCCCAGCAGCAGGAAGAGTATCAGGAGCAGCTTGAGGAATACAACGAAACCTGTGCCCAACTGCAGGAGGAGTACGAGGAGGATTTTGCCCAGCGGCAAGAAGAGTATGAGGAGAGATTAGAGGAATACAACCAGGCCTGTGCTCAGCAGCAGGAAGAATACCAGGAGCACATGGCAGGCTCCCCTGCCTCAGGGACAAACCTGCCCCATTACTGGCCTCTAACAGAGGAGGAGTATGAGGATATCTACGGCAAGGCCTACGATGCTGTTTATACCCCTGGGTACGACAGGCTGTTTCAGGAATTCCGGGGGGAAAACTCTGATTACCAGCTTCGGTTTGATAAGCTGAACGAGCAAGCTGCTCAGGCCGGCCAAATGGCCCAAGCGGCCGGCAACAGCTACGCGGAGGCATACCATGCTGTTTTCGACCCCGGCTATGCCCAGCTGATGGAGGGAGAGGATCAGGCCGAGTTTCAAAATAAGACCTCTCAGCTCAGCGAGCAAGCGGTTCAGGCTGCCAGCCAGGCTGTGGAGGAGGCTAAGAACAAAAAGCGGAATGCTATGCCACCTGTGCCGCCCCAGGGGCAGCCATGGGGCAGCTGGCAAAACGCGTTGGGCTCCATTGGCCGGGAACTCTCCCAGGCGCTCAGCGGCCTGGGGCAGGAAATCAGCACAGAGGTAAACCAGGCCATAAACGAGGCCTTTGGCAAGGAATTTCCCTTTGGCGGTGATGAAGAAGATGATAATATACCATTTGTTGAGAATGATGATAACGAGGAAACCGGCGATGACGGCGAGAAAGGTACCCCTATCCTTTCCCAAGAGCCCCAGCTGGAAGGGGATGAGTATGCCTACCACAGCATAGTGAAGCTGTGGGAGATTGAGAGGCTATATGTAGATTGGCTTAGCGGAACCGTGATTCTCCAGCCTTGGGATCAAGACTACATTGACGTAGCGGAATACAGCAAAAAGCTGCTGCCGCTGGAAGCCAGGATGATTCTATATGTCCACGATGCCTGCCAGCTTTCCATCCAGTTCCGCCCCAAAAACAGGGGAAGCTTTGGCTGGGGCTGGAGCATTCCCTCCAAGCGGCTGATTATCCGCATTCCCCGGGCCCAGTGCAGCAGCGTGGAAAAGCTCCGGGTAAGTACAGTGTCCGGCACAGTGGTGGCCCAGGAGCTGGCTGGGGAAAACTTCTCCATCTCCAGCACCTCCGGCACGCTCTCTGCCCAGAGCCTGGTGGCGGAAAACATGGACTTGCGCGCTGTTTCCGGTACTCTTACTTTCCAGGGCAGTTCGGCAGAAAAGCTGAACCTGCACACAGTCTCCGGCACCCTTGTGGCTGAGGGATTCCATGCGGAGCGGGCAGAGCTGGGCACGGTTTCCGGCACTTTGCGGGCTCACGGCAATGCGGAGAGCTTTAAAGTGCACACTACCTCTGGCCGGGCAGAGCTGGTGGTAGACCAATGCCCGGAAAAGGCGGAAATGAACTCGGTATCAGGGGCACTGCGCCTGGTTTTGCCGGAGAACAACGGGTTTACCGCCAAGTTTAGCTCTATTTCCGGCGGTTTCGCTACGGATTTCCCTGCTGAGGTCAACACAGAAAAGAAACGGAAAGGCCGGGCGGTATACGGAAACGGGGAAACGAAGATTAAGATGAATACCACCTCTGGCTCTATGCGGATTGACAAAGCGTAAAACAACATAATTTTCTGCTAAATGCAAAAGCCGGGCAAAGCATATGCTTTGCCCGGCTTTTGTAGAAAAATGAGCCCAGCGCGGAAGGCTAGGAGCTTTTGCTATGGGAATCATCTATAAAAATAGGTAAATACCGATTTTTTAAGCTGGGCGCCAAAGCCGCCCGGCTTCAAGGCGGTGGAAGAACACACCGGCGGAATACGGCTTGACGGCTGCCGGCCGAGATGCTATGATAATGAAAATCAAGGAGAAAGGATGTCTGTTGTATTATGAAACTGTTTGCAAAACGGGAAATTACTGCCCTGGAGAGTGCCGCCGCCCAGGAAGGCCTCCCTCTCTCCGATATGATGGAGCAGGCCGGCCAGGCCATTGCAAGGGAGATTTTGAACCGTTGGGGCCCAGTGGCAAAAAAGAAGATTCTGCTTTTATGCGGCAAGGGCAACAATGGCGGCGATGGCTTTGTTTGCGCCAGGATATTGGCCGGCTGGGGGGCAAACTGTACTGTATTGCTGGTTCAGGGCCCTCCAACCACGGGACTGGCCCAAGAGGCCTTTCTCCGGCTGCCCAAGCTCCCGGTTATCCCCTGGGAGGCGGGGCGTGAGGATATTCTGGCTCATGCCCAGATTTTGGTAGACTGCGTATATGGTTTTGGGTTTCGGGGCAGGCTGCCGGAGGATATGGCGGCTCTGTTCCGCCGGGCAAACCGCCTGCCCTGCTGCCGCATTTCCGCCGATCTGCCCAGCGGCGCTGTGTGCGACTCCGGCCAGGCAGACCCTGATACCTTCCAGGCCCATGTGACCGTAGCCTTTACCGGGGAAAAGCCGGCCCATCGCAGTTTTCCTGCCAAAGGGTACTGTGGGGAAACAGTGGTCCGGCAGGTGGGCATCCCGGGTGCCCTGGCGGACGCTTGGGAGACTGCCGCCTTTGTTCCCCAGCTTTCCCGGGCGGCCCAAGCCTTTCCCTCCTTGGACCCACAGGCCAATAAAGGGGATCAAGGCCGGCTTCTGTTGGTTTGCGGCAGTTACGGTATGGCAGGCGCCTGTATAATGGCGGCAAAGGCAGCTTTGCGCACTGGGGCCGGGCTGGTTCAGGTTGCGTGTCCAAAGGACATCTACCCCATCCTTGCCCCCGCGCTGCCCCAGGCGGTGTTTACGGTTTATCATCCTAAGGACCTGGAGGAAGGGGGAGAGGCGCTCTCCCAGGCGCTAAAAGCGGCGAGCGCCTGCGTGGCGGGCTGCGGGCTGGGAGAGCTGGCTGCTTTGGTTTGCCCCATTGTTTTCCGGCACTGTGCCTCGCCGCTGGTAATAGATGCGGATGGCCTAAATTTTTGCGCAAAAACAGGTTATGACTTGACTTCGCTCCCTGTTCCGGTGGTGCTTACCCCGCATCCAGGTGAAATGGCTAGGCTTACGGGAAGGAGCATTCCGGAAATACAGGCGGACAGATTTTTTACAGCTAAGGCGTTTGCGGACCAAAACAACGCGGTGGTGGCCCTAAAAGGGGCGGGCACCCTGGTAGCTCAGCCCCATGGCCGGGTGGCGGTGAATTCTACGGGCAATCCTGGTATGGCCAAGGGGGGCAGCGGGGATGTGCTGGCGGGAATCATTGGGTCGCTGCTTGCCCAGGGAGTAGAGGCTTTCCAGGCGGCCTGGTTAGGGGTATTCCTTCACGGCATGGCAGGGGATCTTTGCCGGGAAGAGCTTTCTCAGCGGGCCATGCTGCCCACAGACCTGGCAGAGGCGCTGCCCTGGGTTTTTCAAAGGCTGGAGAATTGGGCAAAGCGCCAGAGAATTGGCTAAGCCCGGGCTCGCAGGGCCTTAATTTTGATACCTTGGGCGCTGAACATAATCTCGTGTTCGGTGAGAATATTTTCTGGGTCATTTTCCCCATGAAGGTCCTGGGTATCGAAAAATATTTGGAAACCGGCTTGGGTGAGGTATCGTTTGGTTGCCAGGTAAAGGTCGCTGTTGTCGGTTTTAAACCAGATTTCCCCTTTTGGGGCCAGCAGAGGCTTGTAGGTAAGCAACTGGCGGGTATGGGTTAGCCGGCGCTTGTGGCAGCCAGCGGCAGGCCAGGGGTTGCAAAAATTGATGTAAAGCCTGTCCACCTCGCCTAGGGCAAAAATCTGGTTCAGGCGCTGAATATCGTAATAACATAAGGCAACATTGCCTGGCTCCTCTTCCCCAAAAACCGACTGGATGTTCCGCCTGCCCACGCCTAGAATATCGTAGCTGATATCGATGCCTACGAAATTTATTTGAGGCTGGGCATAGGCGATATCTGCCAGGAATACGCATTTTCCACAGCCCAGATCCAGGTGCAAAGGGCGGGAGGCGGCAAAGCAGTTTTGCCAGGCGCCCCTTATGGCTTCTGGTTGGGGAATATAGTAGTCGCATTGTGCCAGTTCTGGCTTGGCCCAGGGTTTTCTTCTGATCCGCATAGAAGGCCTCCTTGATATTTGCTGGGGGTATTATACAGGAAAGGCGGGGAAAAATCAACATAAGGAGAGAAGTTTCGGCAGGGTTCTAGGCAGGAAAAGAGGATGCGTAAGGCTCGTTTCCAAATAGCTGAATGGATTCCCTTGCAAGTTTTGGCTATGTGGTGTAGAATACAATAAAGCAAGCCTCCGCCGGCCTTATGTGGCCTGGAGGCTTGGAAAGGAGTGTGATGGAATTGGACAAAAAAGCTTTGGCCCTGGAAGGCGGCTCTCTGCGCTGCCTGTTTTCTGCCGGCGTTACAGATGTAATGCTGGAGGAGGGCCTGGAATATGACGGCGTGTTCGGTGTCTCGGCCGGGGCCCTTACCGGGGTTAACTTTGTCTCTGGCCAGGCCGGCCGTACCGCTCAGGTGAACCTGGAATATGTGAATGATCCCAGGTATATGGGGCTGCGCAGCCTGCTGCTTCATAGGAGCATTTTTAATTTCGATTTTCTTTTTGGGGAGCTCAGCGACGAGCTGATTCCCCTGGACCGCCAGGCCTTTGCCAGCTCTCCCCTTCAATATACTGCTGTGGCTACCAGCTGCCGCACCGGGGGCCCTATCTATTATGAGAAAAGCAGCTGTGCCGATATTTACGCGGCCATTCGGGCCAGTGCCAGCCTGCCAATGCTTTCTCCTATGGTAAGCGTGGAGGGCGAGCCCTGCCTAGACGGCGGGCTCTCGGTGTCCATTCCCTATGCCCGCCCCTTAGAGGAGGGCTACAGTAAGGTGGTGGTGGTAACCACCCGGGAGCATGGGTACCGCAAGGCCCCTGTGTCTCGGGGAGCGGCCAGGCTTTATGCCAGGGCTTACCGGAAGTATCCCCAACTGGTTAGGGCTATTGTAAATGTGCCCAGGCACTATAATGCCGAGCTGGACGAAATTGACCGCCTGGAAGCCCAGGGCAAGCTTTTTGTAATCCGTCCCCCAGAGCCAGTAACCGTGGCCAGAACCGAGCGGGATGTGGAAAAACTTACCGCCCTGTACCATATGGGCCGAGAGGCCTGCCAGGGGCAGCTGGAGGCCCTGCGGGCTTATTTGAAGGGCTGACCCGGAAAACCCTATAGCCCCAGCTTGGTCCAAAGCCGGGTGAAAAAACCGGGCTCCCGATGGGGAGCAGGACATTTTACCAGGACAATGTCCCCGCCGATCATTTCTACATCCCGCCAGGGAATTACAGTGTCCTCTTCCCGGCCCAGCAGGCCAAAAAGCCGGGCTTGGCCGTAGATTACCAGGGCGGTGAGAGCGGCGGTGTGGGTGTCCAGCTCCACATCGCATACATAGCCCAGCCGGCTACCGTCCTTTATGCTGACCACCTCTTTGCAGCGCAGTTCGGCCATTCTGCAAGCCATATGCATCCCTCCCAGGGGATTTATATGGGGGAGGAGGGAGGAATATGCTCTGGTATTTGAAAAAACAGGAGGTGGGGCGCATACCTGCTGGCGGATAGGAGAAAAAATGAAGCTGACTTATCTGCCGGTTTTCCCAGGTTTCCCTGGCAGGAAATATTTTTGGCTCTGGAAAAAGTTGTGGCAAGCTTGCCTAAATCGGCGCCCGGCAAATTCCGCTCTGCGCCGGTTGCCATTTTGGCCGGCTATTGCAGAGGATTTTATCAATGCCCGCCCTGATACGGGCTTTTTACAGATTCTGAAAACGCCTGCCCGGGGCATATTGTCAGAAGAGCGGGTGGTATGGGAAGGAATTTCTTTGATAAGGACTTTTGCTATGGGGGCTGTACCCTCTACTGTACCCAAAATATAAAAATGAAAGAAGGCAACATTATGAACATCTGGCACGATATCTCTCCAAAGCGCATTAAGGCCGACGATTTCTACGCGGTGATTGAGATCACCAAGGGCAGTAAATCTAAGTACGAGATGGACAAGGAGACAGGCCTGCTGAAGCTGGACCGGGTGCTGTACACCTCCACCCATTATCCTGCCAACTACGGCTTTATCCCCCGCACTTACGCCAACGATGGGGACCCTCTGGACGTGCTGGTGCTTTGCTCTGAAAATATTATCCCCATGTCCCTGGTGCGGTGCTACCCTATTGGGGTTATTATTATGGATGACAGCGGCCAGGAGGACGAGAAGATCATCGCCATTCCCTTCGACGACCCTACTTACAACAGCTACAAGAGCATTTCCCAGCTGCCGCCCCATATCTTTGAGGAGATGCGCCACTTTTTTAAGGTGTATAAGCAGCTGGAAAACAATAAGAGCACAGAAATCAGCGAGGCCAGGGGTCCAGAAGAGGCTAGGGCTGTGATTGATTCCTGCCTGGACCGGTACCTGAATGATTTTTGCAAGGCCTAGGATTTTGTTTGCTGAATGAATTTTTCTGCTTGGAACAATATTTTAGATTTTGAACTGGATATTTTTTCGATGCAGCATTGACACAATATGGGATTAAGTGTATAATCTAAAAGCCTGGATTCATGGGCAGGAATGCCGGATAGGCGAGGGGTTTTGCCGCCCGGCAAGGCAAAAAATTGCAGGAATACTTGCCGTATTTCAAGATTTTTTAACGCGGCCGGGGGGCAAAAGGCCCGCCTAGACGGCGTTCATAGTCTGTGAATCCAGGCTCTTAGTGTTCAGTATCGCGCCGCGAGCTAAAGGAGTGTAAATAAATGAAACGAGCACTAACCTTTCTTGCGGCAATTCTGGCCATAGCGGCTTTGAACGTGTTCGCGTGTGCGGAATCTGAGGACTTGGCGGCACGGCTAGAAAGAGACCGGCAAGAGACGAGGGAGCGGATGGCCTCTTACGGCTACACAGAGGTTGCCCCGGCTATGCCCTGTGAGACTGGGGCGGAGATTGACCAGGAGACCTATGACCTGGCCTATTCTGACCTGGACTCTGCCTCGCCGGAACAGAAGGAAAAGATATTGGACGCTCGGGAAGCCATTATTTGGGCTTCGGAATGGCAGGACGATGACAGCTGCTTTGTAAAGTCCAACAGCGAAGCAAAAACCTGGTACGAGCTGCCTAGGTTTAGCGAGCTGTTCCCTGGCTGGGACAAGCCTAGGGCTAAGGCAGCGGAGGAAGGGGAAACCGCGGCAGAGCGGGCAACAAGAGAAGTGATCCAGGGCATACCGATTGTATATAATTGTATATAATCGGACCCATTTGGTTCCCGCTTTTGTACCTCACACGATTACTCCTTCGTTTAAAACTTGGCCCATAGATCAATGGACACGAAGTGTGGTTCTTGCCTGTCTGTCTCGTATTCAGAATTACGGGCGTGTAAATATCGGTATCACCAATGAGAGCGATGGAAGTTCAAAGTATTGGGCTACATGTGCGACTGGTGATGTTCTCTCTGGCCCCGTGTATGGAAATGATGTTCCAGTGGTTGGTTTTCGAGCCAGCACTTATGGCGATCCACTCGAAACCAATTTTAAGCTTGGAAAGCGGGATGACGGAATCTAAAGTAACTTTAACTTGCTCAGCTTTGTGGGCTGAGTAAAGACTGAGCGGCGTGATACTGGACTCTTTTTGACGGACGAGCGGTTCTATGCGCGATGTTTGTAGATACAAGAATTTACCAGGCCTCATCTTTTTGAGGGAAAGGAGAGCGCCATGAAAAAAGAAAAAGGGGTCGCCCTGTTCTGCGCCCTGCTGCTCTGCCTGCTGGCCGCCTGCGGCGATGGGGAATATAACGGACCGAAAAAGGGGGCCAGCCAGGGGAACACACCGGCGGAAACCTCTTCAACCGTGTCTACCCCTGCCAGCCTGCCAGAAGAAAATGATGATCTAGGGCTATGGGAGCAGGCAAAAATTATGGATATAAATGGTGAGACTGTCACCGTTTTAACGGAAGATACCTCGCTTTTGGCTTTTGCTGTTCCACAAGATTTGTCTTTTGACCAGGATGCTTTGGGTACTGAACTGAAGCCCGGCATGACTGTGCATATTGGCTACGACGGCATAGTGCAGGAAACTTACCCCGGGCAGATTACGGTGGCATGTATGGAGGTAAACTCCTATGACGATGGGCTGGTGAGCCTGTATTATGAGCTGCTGGCCGCTTTGATAGATGACGAATACGGAAACTGGGAGGAGCTGCAGTATCTTGGTTTCGACTTTTCCGGAGTGGAAAGCCTAACCCCGGAGGAGAGCCAAGCCATTGGATGGCTTTTTGCCAGCAGCCGGGGGAAAGAGCCTTTGTTTGGAACCATAGAGGATTTTGCAGACCAGGGCTATATCCGCAAGGATGGGGATAGCCTGATTGGCTGGAACGACTCCGCCCCTGGCATTGCCATTACAGTGGCCACAGGGGACAGCACAGAGGCCAGCCTAAAGCTGGAAGTAAGGGCTTGGTACGGGAACCTGGGCGCTGGCTGGTATGAGGCCACAGCAGAAAAGAAAAACGGCCAGTGGACCTTGGGACAACTGGTACAGACGGCAGTCTCCTAAACCCTGGCTGCCGGCAGCAGGAGAAAAATAAGAAAAAAGTTTGGTTTTTTAGGGCTTGTTTGAAAATAGAGGAAATGACGGATTTTTGTCCTGGCCAAGGATTTTCCACACACAAATCCGCCCGGACAGGGCAAAAAGACGGCGTTTTCGATTTTTCAAACAAGCCCTAGCCAAAGGATAGGGGAATGGGATAGATTTCAGGAAGTCCAGCAGGGCGGCAACAAGTATTTTTTCCGTGTGATGGATCGCCCTTTTTTACAATTTATGGATTTTGCACAAAACTTGATATGAAAATTGCACCATATAGCAATTGATTTTTTGGCGATTCAGTATTAAAATAAATGTAAATTAGCGTGGCGCTAAACAATAAGGAAAAGGATGGCTTTTATGAAATTTAAGTAAACATGTAAAAGGGTGCTTTCCCTAGTTCTGGCGTTCGCCATACTACTAGGAGTTTCAGCGAATTCCTACGCAGCAATGGAGAACAAAGGATTTGTAAGCAAGGATGTGGCTCGTATCGTAGATGAAGCTCTGGAAAATCCGGAAACAGTGTCATTTGATGACGTAGCATGCGCTATGCAACAAGATGAAAACGCTGCACGAGTGATTCTTGACTACTTTTCAGAAGTAGCAGAGCCTCTAGATACAACTCCATCAAAAGATAGTGACATGATGACAATGGAAGAACATGCTGAAAGTGATGAAGATAAGGGCTATGGGGGGGCATATGAGTATGACATTCAAACTGGCGAAGAACGGTATGTAAAAGATTATATAGAGCCAAGTGATGATGGAGAAGCACGCCAGGTTGAACCTATACTGATTGGAGATACAGAAAAGGAACCCGCTGTTGCTAGAGGGTGGGAAACTGAAATTATATCTCCTCAGAATGACAGCAAAACAAAAACGATTTTCAAGTTGTTTGTCCGGCGGCAAAGTGACGGTAAGATGTTTGCTGGAAGTGCATTTGCAATAACAAGTAAGTATTTAGGAACGGCTGGTCATTGTCTGTTTAATATTAGTAACGCGGAGGACTCTCTGAAGGGGTGGGCAGGTAGCATTTTATGCGTGCCTGCATATCGAATTGATAACAATGGTAACGAAGTGTATCCATATGGTGAATCGTATCAGGTAGCAAGTAGAATGTTTGCTCACGAATATTGGAGACATAATTCAGACTACAACTATGACTATGGCGTTTTGGAATTAAAAAATCCAATTAGCATTGGAGCTATGGGATTTCGGCAAGTAGATAATAGTATCATGGGTAGTAATGTATACTTCGCAGGTTACCCGAGCGATGGAGGTAATATGAAACGGATGTACTCATCAATAGGTGGGTGCACGGACTATCTGTTTTCAGTGTTACAAGAATCGTATAAAGGACAAAGCGGGGGACCTGTATGGGATACGAACGGTTATATTATAGGAATTATATCTCAGGGGGATAACGAGTCAACACATTGTGTTAAGTTTACTTCTGATGTGTTTGCAAAATTCTCATACTATAGGCACTTGGAGGATTAGTTGTGAAAAGGCGACAGACGATATTACGTGCGTCCTGTATAAGCTCTCTGATATTAGGCCTGTGTGCAGTTTATCTATTCGGCAGTACGGAATTGTGTCGTGTCGATGCTGGTTGCTATACTATCAATAAAGAAGAATACAGTATGCCGGATGATATCTTCAAAATCCACACAGAGGAGATCATTATCGTTGACAACAACGCCTACGGCTGGCAAACTTATTCCATCACCAGGGGAGATGATGATCATCATGACAAAGTGATCGGTCTGTCTGACTCCCATGTTGACGCTGTTGCCCCGGATTTGGAGCTTGAAATAGGGCAGGTGCTGGAAATACAATATGATTGTTGGTTGCTGATAGCGCCAAGCTCTTTTTCACACGTTTTTTCTCTGAAATTCATCCGAGACGCAACGGATGACGAGTTCCAAGCCGCGCAGGAATATTATAACAAATACTGCCAATGGATGCAGGACTGACACACAATACTATGTGTTAAGATTAATCCTGAGATGTGCGAAAAAGTTATTCTGTAGAAATCGGGGATAGTAGTTATGAAAAAGCGAAAGATTGTTTTACGCGTATCTTGCATAAGCTCTCTTATATTAGGGTTGTGTGCAGTTTATATATTCGGCAGTACCCAATTGTATCGCGTCGATGCCGGTTATTACAGATTCGAAAACAGTATGCCTGGCCCTGATCCAAACATCAGCGAAGATGAGATCATTATAGTTGATCACAGCGCGTCTGGATGGCAAACTTATTCAATCAACAGAGAAGATGATGAACATAGTAATGGAAACAAAGTAATCTCTCTGCTTGACTCGTCTATTGACGCGGGTAGGGAGCTGGAAATAGGGCAGGTGCTGGAAATAAAATATGAATTTATTGTAAGGGTAGAGCCACCCTATTTTGAACACATTTCTTCCCTTAAATTCGTCCGAGACGCAACGGATGATGAGTTCCAGGCCGCGACGGAGTACTATAACAAGTACTGCCAATGGATGGAGGACTGACAAAAAGACGTCCCGTAAATCGGATGAGCTGAGGCACTATAGCCATAGCATATTCTCCCAAAAATCATGGGGAATTATGTAAGAAAAACCAGCGCCGCTGCCGGGGATTGGCTGGCTGTTGATTCCTGTAATGAATGCCAACCTGGATGTATCGTAAGTGATATACCTCTTTTAAACTGCGTTAAATATAGCGATAGAAAGGGACAGCGGCCTTTTGGCTGCTGCCCTTTTTGCTTTTCTTTTGGGCACTCAGCCGGCAACTTTCCTCTTGACAAATTGGTTGGCATGGTGTATTATATGTTTAACATTTCAGTAAATTGTTAAATGGGAGGTGATCCTTATGGCCATGCAGCAAACCCTCCGGGCCCTGGCCGACCCTACCCGCCGGGAAATCCTTTGCCTGCTAAAGCCCGGCAGGCTCTCTGCCGGACAGATTGGCGAGTACTTTCCCATTACCCCTGCCGCTATTTCCCGCCACCTTGCCCTGCTCAAAGAGGCTGGGCTGGTTCAGGACCAGAGGGAGGGCAAATTTATCTTTTATCAGTTAAACGCCTCTGTTCTAGAGGAAATTATGCTGTGGCTTGCCCAGCTGAAAGGAGAAGACAGAAATGAAGCCCAACTCCCTGTTGAAACAGAATAGAGGGAAACTGCTTTTTACCTCCCTTGTTACGGTGCTGCCCGCGCTGGTCGGCCTGCTCTTGTGGGACCGGCTGCCGGATACCATTGCCACCCACTTTAACTTTCAGGGCATTGCAGACGGGTGGAGCAGCAAAGGCTTTGGGGTATTTGCCCTGCCGGCTATTATGCTGGCCACCCATCTGTTCTGCATTTTCATCATAGCTGCCGATCCCAAAGCGCCTAACATTGGGGCCAAACCCATTGGCCTGCTATTCTGGATCGTGCCAGTTGTCTCTTTGGTTTTAAGCACAATTTTGTACTCTTTCGCTTTAGGCCTGTCCGTAAACGCCAGCATAGTGTGCAATCTCCTCTTGGGGGTATTGCTAATTGTGCTGGGCAATCTCATGCCAAAGGTAAAGCAGAACTACAGCTTTGGCCTTAAGCTTCCCTGGACCCTCCACGACTCCGAAAACTGGAACCGCACCCATCGCTTAGCAGGCTGGTGCATGGCCGCCGCAGGCGTGGTGCTGCTTGTAAACGCCCTTTGGGCCAATGCCTTTATAACCCTGGGCGCAATTATAGCCAGCACACTGATTCCCATTGTGTGTTCGTATCTAGATTACATCCGCAAGAGAGAGAAATAATAAATAGAATCACAGAAAAGGGGAGCGGCCCAGCCGCTCCCCTTCCCCTATTTCTTGGCATCCAGCCATTCTTTTTCCTGCTGCCCCGGCAGTCAGAGCTTAAGAGACAGCCGTCTGTACCAGCTGCCCCAGGCTCCACTGGGCGTTTTTCTTTTCTACTGTGGCCTCATACCAGCCGGTGCCCAGGTTCCCGTACCAAGCTCTTACTTCCAGCTTGTGGTTTTTCTATCCCTCCGCTGTCCCTACGGGTTCTCCTGGCCCAGCACCTGGTCCAGGGTTTCCATAAGCTTGGCTACGTCGATGGGCTTGGCAATGTGCCCGTCCATTCCGCTGCGGATGGCCTCTTGCTTATCCTCCTCAAAGGCGTTGGCAGTCATGGCCAAAATGGGGATGGAAGCCAGCTCTCGGTTTTCCAGCTGGCGGATGGCCTTGGCGGCCTCATATCCGTCCATAACCGGCATTTGGATATCCATAAGCACTAGCTGGTAATGCCCAGGCTCCGCAGCTTTCAGCATATCCAAGGCGATTTGACCGTTTTCCGCTGCTTCTAAGGAGAAACCTGCCTCCTCCAGCAGGGCTGTGGCAATCTCCCGGTTGAGTTCGTTGTCTTCGGCCAGCAGGATATGCCCGGTACGCAGGATTTTTGGGGGTTGCGCTGTTTGCTTGGGCTTTTGCTCCTTAGAGACAATGGCGTTTAGGCAGCCCCGCAGGTCTGAGAAGAACATAGGCTTGCTGCAGAAAGCCGAAACCCCGGCCTCCCGGGCCTCTTCCTCAATATCTGACCAATCATAGGCGGTAAGCACAATAATGGGCACGTCCCGGTCCATTTCCTGGCGTACCCGCCTGGCTACCTCTACCCCGTTCATATCTGGCAGCAGCCAGTCAATAATATAAACAGAATAATTGTCCGCACGGGTTACTGCCTGGCGGGTGCGGAGCACAGCCTCTTTGCCAGAAAGGGTCCACTCTGCCCGCATTCCAATTTGCTGCAGCATCCAGGAGACGCTGTCGCAGGTATTAAAGTCATCGTCTACCACCAGCGCCCGCAGCCCATTTAGCTCGGGGATGGCCTGAGGCTCTTTTTTCTCTGGGCTTAGCTGGAAGGTAAAGCTTACAATGCATTCGGTACCTACATTTTGCTTGGAGTTTACCTGGATGGTACCGTTCATCAGCTCTACAATATTTTTGGTAATGGCCATGCCCAAGCCTGTGCCCTGTATGCCGCTGATAGTAGAGTTCCGCTCCCGCTCAAAGGGTTCAAAGATATGGGCCACAAATTCCTCGTCCATGCCAATGCCCGAATCCTTTACATGGAATTCATAGTTGGCATAGCCGGCAGGGGCCCCGGGCTTTTCTACAACCTTTACGCTTACCATGCCCCCGGGGCCAGTATATTTTACCGCGTTGCTTAAAAGGTTCAGCAGCACTTGGTTCAGCCGCAGCCGGTCGCAGCAGATCTCCTCATCCTGGATATCCACCGCGTCCATATATAGATCCAGCTGTTTGGCCTGGATATCTGCCTGAATAATATTTCGCAGGCCGTGGAGGATTTCCGGCAGGCTGCAGGGCTGCTCTTCCAGCCGTATTTTACCGCTTTCAATCCGGCTCATATCCAGCACATCGTTAATCAGGCTAAGCAGGTGGTTTCCGGAGGTCATAATTTTTTTTAGGTACTCCTCCACCTGTTCTTTGTTGTCTATATGGGTAGCGGCCAGTGAAGTGAAGCCGATGATCGCGTTCATTGGCGTACGGATATCGTGGGACATATTGGACAGGAAGGTGCTTTTGGCCCGGCTGGCCCGGTTGGCCTGGGAAAGGGCGTCTTCCAGCAGAGCCTTTTTCTCCCGTTCTTCCCGGGTTTCCTCGTCTACACTGCGGAAACCCAGCACCACGCCGTGGGATTCGTCCCAGTTTCCTGCCCGCACGACCTTCATCTGGAAATACCGCAGCCAGCCGCAGCATGTGGTACGAAAGTTTAGATAGCCCACGGCTTTTTCTGAAAGCACCTGCTCCAGGCTTTCTCTGGTTGCAGTATTCCGCAGCAGTTCCCGGTCTTCCTCGTGTACTCCCTGGTCGATGTACCTGCTTATACATTCCTCCAATACCAGCTCGCCGGAGAAGATATCGTCCAAAATGTTGTTTTCACACTCGTTAATCCGGAGGGAGCGGCCCTTGCCTGTGTTTAGGTCAAAATAGCACACTAGGCTGTACTCTGTGCTAAGGGCCTGTATCAGCCCCATTTGCCGGCGCTCTTGTTCTTGGAGCCGCTGCTCCTCTTGCATTTTCAGTGCAGTGCAGTCCAGCAGGTAGCGCTGGTAGAAGAGCTCTCCGTTTTGCTGCACAAGCTTTACATTGCCCATTACATGGAGCAGCTCTCCGTCCCTATGGTGCACCCTGTACTCAAGGCTTACATTGTCCCCCGGGTTTTTCAGGGAGGCAATGCGTTCTTCCAGCATGGCCCGGTCTTCTTCTGCCACAGAGGAGGCCACCATGAAGAAGCCATCGGCCAGAAGTTCTTTTTCTGAGTCGTAGCCCAAAATATCCAGGGCGGCCTGGTTAATGCTGATAATCCGGGAGCCGTCTAGGGTGTGGCGCATAATGCCGCAATCCATAGTAGTGAACAATGCCTCTAGGGTTTGGTTTTTCTCAATCAGCTCATCGGCATAGGCCCGTTCTTTCGAGATGTCTACCGCCACGCCTAGGGTACCCATTACGGAGCCGTCCGCATCGTAAAGGGGAGACTTATATGTAGTTAGCAGCTTGGTTTCCGCGCCGCTGAGCACGGTTTCTTCCGAAACACAGGTTTGCCGGCTCTCCATTACAATGCGCTCAGACTCAATGCAGGCGGGGTCGTCCTGCTCTACATCCCAGATATAGGCGTGGCGCTGGCCTTGGACCTGCTGCTTGGTTTTGCCCACCACCTGGCAGAAACTGTTATTTACCTTCTCGTGAACACCGTCTTTGGTTTTGTACCACACCATATTGGGGCTGCTGTCAATTAGGACCTCTAAAAACTGGTCGCTCTCCCAGCGATCCATGTGCTCCTTATACTGGCGCTGCCAGCGCAAAAAGCGGAAACGCAGTTCCTCGCCACCCAGGGGCAGTACCCAAATATCGTCTACCTGGGAAAGGGAGTTTCCCAGGCCGGCGGCCAGCTCCGCGGCCTGCTCCTTTTCCGCCAGAAGGACCAGCCGGGCCTCGGGCTGCTTGCGGGCAAGCAGCTCCCAAGCCGAGGCCAGGGTATCCTGGCCGGAAAGGTCGGCAAACACTGCGTCAGCGTTTTCTAGGGTTTCTGCCGCTTCTTCCAAGAATTCATGGGAAAAAGCCTCGAGAGGGGGCATCTCCCGCAGGGGTTCAAACAGTTCCTGCCGGCGGCCGGCGAAGCAGAACCGTATATGACAATGATACATCGCAATTTCCTCCGTGATCCGGGGATCTATATTTTTTATGCCGGCCCAACAGACCGTTCTTTTCCAACATATATTTTAGCAATGACCGGGCTCTGTGTCAACATTCTTAGAGCGAATTTTCCCGCAAAGCCTGCATTTCTAGGCGGTTCTTTCCGTGTTTTTAGAATAATAGAAGGCGAAAAAGGGAAAGCCGGTCGAAAAATGTCTGGAAGGTGATAACTTTTTTTATTGTAATGTCGGTAGTTTTGTGCTAGAATATAAAGTGAGAAGGTTTTCCCCGTTTCCGCAAGCCGGGAACAGGGAAGGGGCGCAGAGTTTGCCATGCCAGGGAAAGGGGGATAGACCACTGAAGGCGGCATAAGGGAACTGCTGGGCAGGCTTTCTCAAAAAAACGCAGAAAAAGTTTTTTTAAAATTTAAAACAGATTGGAGTGCAGCAATGGAAAACTATGAACAAATACAGGCGGAGCAGAACCTGCGGCCGGACACCGGTGGAGAAGAAGAAAAAAAACAGTTGGAATCCGACCGCCCCTATGATAAGGGCAGCACCTATGAGCTGATATCCCGGGTGGCATATTTAATCGGCGTGCCCAAGCGCATATTTGAAAATGAACATGAACCCCCAAAAATTGAGATCTACAACCGGATGGATGTGGACAAAAACGCCAGAATCATCCGGCATCTCTGTGTTTTGCGCACGGCAATTGAGCGGAATTTTAAAGCCATAAACGACGCCATGCGCATGGAGTTTAAAACCATTTTATCTTTGCCGGAGCTGGTGCCACCGGAAAGTATCCGGCAGCTTAATGAGGACGGCATAAATTTTTATAGAAGGACCAATACAAAGCTTTGCCAGCATATTGTAGAGCTCAACCGGCTGGTTTCCGACCGGATTAATAATTGTGCCAATCTCTTTCCTATTTGGGTAAACTGGCAGTATATCCGGGAGCTTTTTATTATGCCCAACGGCTTAACCGAGACCGGTACAAAAGATGCGGCCGAGCTTTACTACAGCAACCGAGGGGCGTATCCTTACCAAATGTATATCAATTGGCGGCCAGAAAGCGAGGGCAATATACTTTATACAGATAAAAAGTTTGCTACCCTTCTTTATCGCTGGCATAATGATGTTTTTGAAGAGCTGAGCAAGGTTTCTGACGCCACAAGCTATGTGAAGATAAATATTTATGATTTTATTGATGAAAGCAAAAAAACTGTAGTGGTGGTGGACTGCGAAAATTCTGACCCATATAAGCTGTGCGCTACCCTGAAAAACCTGGATTATCAATATACCTCTAAAATTGCCAGAATAATTCTTTTTGACGATGTGCACACGGCGTCGGCCTGGGGCATACTAGAGAGCTTTACCCGCATTCCGGTAGAACGCATTTTGATTGAGCGGATTAAAGACAATAAGTCTTTGGTGGACATCAAGCTGACTGCCAGAGCCTGCCAAGAGCATTACCAGAACCAGGTGGATTCCTTTATTATTGTTTCCAGCGACTCCGACTATTGGGGGCTAATCTCCTCTTTGCCTGGGGCAAGGTTTTTAGAGATGGTAGAGCGGGAGAAATGTGGGCCGGATATGAAGAAAGCCTTGGTGGATTCCGGCATTTTCTATTGCTATATAGACGACTTTTATTCGGCGAATTCCGATGATATTAAAAAGAGCGCCTTATTTAAAGAGATTTACCGCTACCTGCAGGGCACAGTGCAGCTAAATGTAAACGTGATGTTTGAGGAAGCCCTGCGGGTTACCAGGCTGACCATGTCCCCGGCGGAAAAGCGGCAGTTTTTCGATAAGCACATTAAAGGCATGGAGCTGGTAATAGACGAGGAGGGAAATGTAAGCTTTGAGCTGAAACGCTGAACAGCGCGTTTTCGTGGGAGCTGTGGCTTGTAAAAAAATTGAAACTAAGGCCCGGCGCTTTACGCGTCGGGCCTTAGTTTTTCCGTAGCTGGGATACCGGGAAAGTGTTTGGACAGTTAAAATCCAAGTTCACTCTCTGGCATGTTGCGCCGTTTTGCTTGGAGTATTTTCCAATTTCATCCGCAGTGGCTCTGGGATTCAGATGGCGGGTTTTATCCCCATAATTGCAGTATTTCAAAGGCGCCATTTGCCTCTGCGGCAGGAAATTTGCCCATATGGCATTCCTTCTGTTACAGCTTTAAATCCTGCTGGGCGAACCCCAAGCCTTGAAGGGTTTCTGGCCTTTGCCGCCAGTCCTCCTTCACCTTTACCCATAGCTGGAGATTGACCTTACAGCTAAAAAAGCGTTCCAAATCCTGCCGGGCCGCAGTGCCGATTTTTTTCAGCATTCCCCCGCCCTTGCCAATTAGGATGCCCTTATGCCCGGGTTTTTCACAATATAAAGTGACGTGGAGCTCCAGCAGCTCTCCCTCTTCCCGCATAATTTCTGTGACAGCCGCTACCCCATGGGGGATTTCCTGGTCTAAAAGGCGCAGCACCTTTTCCCGCACCATTTCCGCTGCCAGTACCCGCTCTGGCTGGTCGGTAAGGGTGTCCTCTTCAAACATCCAGCCCCCAGGCAGGGTAAGAGCTTTTAGCTCAGCCAAAAGCTCTCCCATTCCATCCCCGTTTCGGGCAGAAACCGGGATTACCCCTTGAAAGTTGTAAAGCTGGGAGTAAGCGGCAATCTGCTCCATAATAGGAGTTTTGTCCGCCAGCAAATCCACCTTGTTTATGGCCAGCACTGTAGGGATTTTCCCCCTGCGAAACCGGGCGGCCAGCTCTTGGTCGGCATTAGAAACCGGCGCGCCGGCTTGGACCACCAGGAGGCAGGCATCCACGCCCTCCACTGTGGCGATTACAGATTTCACCATATAGTCGCCTAAGGAATTTTTGGGCTTGAGCAGGCCGGGGGTATCTAAGAATACCAGCTGGTCCTCCCCTTGGGTGAGCACTCCCATAATCCGGGTACGGGTGGTTTGGGGCTTATGGGAAACAATGGCAATTTTTTCGCCGATCAGCCTGTTGAGTATCGTAGATTTGCCCACGTTTGGCTTGCCCACAATGGCAATGCAGGCGGATTTTAGATTATCCATAATTTCATCCTATTCTTTCGGTTTTGACGAAAAGGGGAGAGGCGCCGCCCCTTACTCTTGGCTCTGCCGGGGCACAACGAAGACCAAAAGCGCCCCCGCCGCAGCCGAGGCGAGAAATGCCACCAGTTTCCAGGGTGTTCTCATGATTTCCCCTAGGAGCTGGCCTAGCTCTGGGCGCAAGAAAACAGCCCCGCCCGCTAGCGCGGCAAAAACCGCGCTTAACACCACAGCGCCTGCCGCCATATCCTTAATCGCGGCAATTTTGGGGTCACGCTTGTCCTGCACAAAATCGCACAGCTTTTCTACAGCGGTATTCATGGCCTCCGCGGCGGTTACTGCCCCTATGGCCAGGAACACCGCCGCCAGTTCTTCCCGGGGCAGGCCCATTTTGGCAGCGAAAAACAACACATACCCGCAGGCCACAGCGTGTATGCGCATGTTCCGCTCTGATTTTAAGCACCGCCACACGCCCCGAAAGGCGTCGCGAAAGCTTGCTGCCAGCTTTCGCCTATTCCTCTGGGGCATAGCTGCTGCTGGCCGGCAGGCCCAGCTCGCGCATAACCCGCTCTTCTTTCTCCCGCATCCGCACCCGGGCCAGGCCCCCGTCCTCGTGGTCATAGCCCAGCAGGTGCAGCATGGAATGGGCGGTAAGATACCCCATCTCCCGCTCTAAGGTATGGCCATAGGTTTTGGCCTGCTCCATGGCCTTGGGCACAGAAATAACAATGTCGCCCAGAATTTTTGCGCCGGTTTCGTGGTTTACGTCATAATGGCCGTTTTCGCCCATAGGAAAAGACAGCACATCGGTAACCGAGTCCTTATCCCTGTACTGGCGGTTCATTTCCCGTATCTGGTCATTGTCCACAAAGCTCACGCTGATTTCGGCAGAATCGGGAAAATTTTCTAGCTGGAGCACTGCGTGACAACACCGGCGGATCAGCATCCGCACGCCGGTAGGCACCCTAACCTGTTTTTGCCGGTTCGAAATGATGACCCTAATTTTCTCCATGATTCCCAGTCCTTTCTCTGGCCTTTGCCAGCATCTTCCTTTCTTTGCCAAAGCTATTTGCCTCGGCTGGCCCGTTCATATGCTCGAATAATGTCCTGAACCAGCTTGTGGCGCACTACGTCCTTTTCCGTAAACCGGAAAATGGCAATATCCTCCACGCCTTTAAGCACCCGCACAGCCTCTTTTAGGCCACTGCGTTTGCCCTCCGGCAGGTCGATCTGGGTCACGTCCCCGGTAATAACCATTTTGGAGTTAAAGCCCAGCCGGGTTAAGAACATTTTCATTTGCTCCCCGGTGGTGTTCTGGGCCTCGTCCAGAATGATAAAGCTGTCGTCTAGGGTGCGCCCCCGCATATAGGCCAGGGGGGCAACCTCAATGTTCCCGCGCTCCACGTACCGCTGGTAGGTCTCCGCCCCCAGCATGTCGAACAGCGCGTCGTACAGCGGGCGCAGGTAGGGGTCTACGTTTTGCTGCAGGTCCCCAGGCAGGAAACGCAG
>CAJUSM010000034.1 GCA_910588935.1 uncultured Oscillospiraceae bacterium | reverse complement strand
GGGATACGGAGAGGTATTCTAATTGGTAAGGAGCCACATTGGAAATGTGGTGTGCCGCAAGGCATTGTGCGTTCGAGTCGCATCCTCTCCGCCACGTTTGGGAGCGCTGGAGTTAGTCCGGCGCTTCTTTTTCATTTTTGTCATAAGGAGCGACCCTATTTGTCCAGGCGTGTGGAGGCTGAGCTGGTAACCATGTGCATGGTGTATCAAGGAAGTTAGGTTCTGGTTCAGAACCGGGTGGGCCCAGGCTGGCCAGGAATTGTTTTTTCTGGCGGTCATGTGGAGCCAGGAGAGGCCTTTACCCAGACGACAATACGGGAGGCCTATGAGGAAACCGGCCTTACTATAACCGCGCCCCGGTTGTGCGGTGTAAAGCAGCGGCTGGACCGGGACGGGTTTCGATATCTTTTCCGGCGATTTGCGACCCTGCGATAAGGGCGAGGTCTTTTGGGCAGGCTGCCGGGCTTTGTCTGGTATAAAGCTGGCGGACACCATGGACCAGCTCCTTCCCCTCTTTTTTGAGGAGTCTTTCAGCGAATTCTTTTTGCGCCGGGACGAGCAGGGAAAAATAGAGGAGCTTCGAGTGTTTTTAAGAATGGGGGAGAGGGGTTTGTCCAGAGAGATACCCACTGAACTAACCAATATGTGTATGATCTGCCAGGGGGACCAGGTGCTGGTTCAAAACCGTCGGGGCCATGGCTGGCCGGGGATTACTTTTCCCGGCGGCCATGTGGAGCCAGGGGAGAGCATTACCCAGTCTGTAATCCGAGAGGTGTGGGAGGAGACCGGCCTTACCGTAGTCCATCCCAAGCTTTGCGGCATTAAGGATTGGCTCCAGGACGACGGTTCCCGGTACATCGTTTTTCTATATAAATCAGATACGTTTTCTGGGGAGCTGAAGTCCTCGGAAGAAGGGGAGGTTTTCTGGGCAAATCGAGGCGATTTGCCCAGTATGAATCTATCCAGCGGCATGGAGGAGACTTTCCGCGCCTTTTTCGAGGATGATATCAGCGAGCTCAGTTATTACCGGGAGGATCCGGCCAATGACTGGCAGATTGTGCTGGAGTAAGGCTGTAACTTTCCTTAAGGAGGCGCCGCTGTGAAAACGGTGACAGAGCTGACAAATATGTGCATGCTCATGAACGGCACAAAGGTGCTGGTACAGGACCGGCTTGGGAAGGACTGGCGCGGAATCGCTTTTCCCGGCGGCCATGTAGAGGCGGGAGAAAGCATTACGAGCTCTGTGGTCCGGGAAATGCAAGAGGAGACAGGTCTTACCATTCAGCACCCTAAGCTTTGCGGGATGAAGGACTGGACGCGGGAGGACGGTTCCCGGTACATTATTTTTTACTACAAGGCCGATGCATTTTCCGGAAAACTGAAGCCTTCGGCAGAAGGAGAGGTCTTTTGGGTAGAGCTGGATGAGCTGCCCAAGATGAATCTGGCGGTAGATATGGATTTGACGCTCCAGGTGCTGATGGAGGAGAATCTCAGCGAATTCTACTATAAAAAGACCGATGGCAGAGAGGAAAAGCAACTGCTGTAATACATACCAATAATTAAGGAGTGAAACACTGATGAAGCATGATGAGGTTTCCGCGATTTATAAAGATTTAGATGCTTACGCCGGCAAAACAGTTACTGTGTGCGGCTGGGCCCGTTCCATTCGGGATTCTAAAACTCTGGGTTTTATCGACCTGAATGACGGCACCAGCTTCAAAGGGATCCAGGTGGTGTTCGAGGATGGCAAAATTGATAACTTTAAGGAGATTGCCGGCCAAAATGTAGGCGCGGCCCTGGTGGTTACCGGCCAGCTGATTGCCACCCCCCAGGCCAAGCAGCCCTTTGAAATTCACGCCCAGGCAATCCGGGTAGAGGGCGCCTCAGCGCCGGAGTACCCCCTGCAAAAGAAGCGCCACACAGTAGAGTTCCTGCGATCCATTCCCCACCTGCGGGCCCGCACCAACCTGTTCAGCGCGGCTTTCCGGGTGCGGTCTGCGGCAGCTTATGGAATGCATAAGTTCTTCCAGGAGAACGGCTTTGTATATATCCATACCCCGGTGATCACCACCACAGACTGTGAGGGAGCCGAGATGTTCCAGGTGACTACCCTGGACCAGGAAAACCTGCCAAAAACAGAGGAGGGCGGCGTGGATTACCGCCAGGACTTTTTCCAGAAAAAGGTCTTCCTTTCCGGCTCCGGCCAGCTCCAGGTGGAGTGTATGGCCCAGGCATTTTCCAAGGTGTATACCTTTGGCCCTACCTTCCGGGCCGAGCGGTCCAATACCCCCCGCCATGCCTCGGAGTTTTGGCACATTGAGCCGGAGATGGCCTTTGCGGACCTGAACGACGACATGGACGTGATTGAGGCAGCGGTAAAATATGTGATCAACTACGTGCTGGAAACCTGTCCCCAGGATATGGAGTTCTGCAACCAATTTGTGGACAAAGGGCTTTTGGAGCGCCTGCGCCATGTGGCGGGCTCAGACTTTGCCCGGGTGACCTATACGGACGCGGTAAAGATTCTGGAAGAGCATAACGGGGAGTTTGAGTACAAGGCCCAGTGGGGGGAGGACATTCAGACCGAGCACGAGCGGTTCCTGGCGGAAAAGCATTTTGGCCGCCCAGTGTTTGTCACCGATTATCCAAAGGATATTAAGTCCTTTTATATGCGTCGAAACGATGATGGAAAAACCGTGGCTGCTACCGATCTTCTGGTTCCCGGTATTGGCGAGCTGGTAGGCGCCAGCCAGCGAGAGGAGCGGCCAGAAGTGCTTAAGGCCCGTATGCGGGAGCTGGGCATGAGTGAGGAGGATATGTGGTGGTACCTGGAGCTGCGCAGGTTCGGCACCACGGTCCACTCTGGCTTTGGCATCGGCTTCGACCGGCTGGTCATGTATCTTACCGGCATTCAGAACATCCGGGACGTGCTGCCTTTTCCCAGAACCACGGGGTCGGCGGATTTCTAAAATCAACCAAAAAACAAAGCGGGAGCTTGCAAATGCAAGCCCCGCTTTTCGTTTTTTATTCTTTATATCGTAATCCAGTACCGCCGCAGTCCCTCCTTTGCAGATTCCAGCACGCCGCCGCAGTCCTCAATGGTGCGGGCGGAGGCGGGGTTGTCCTCATCGCAGCAGACTAAGCCTTTATCGATTCCCATTTCCATAGCTTTCTCCAAGCCCAGCCCCAACATATAGGGGGCCAAATGGTTCCCCCGCAGACTGGGCCGTATACCATAGCCGATGTGCCCGCCTCCAGTCAAAAGCCTTGGGGTGAGATAGTGGCGCAGATCCAAAGCCCCCGCTGGGCCGGTTTTCCCGCTGGTGAGGATGTACAGGGTGGATTTGGCGTAGGTGGGTTTGGGCACCACCTTGCGCCAGGCCACGGTGCGTTCCAACCAGCGCTCAAAGCTCATATCTTTGGGGTCTAGGCCAAAGGGGACTACGTCCCCGTGGTCCCCCTCCACAAACTCCCTCTGCATGGCCTCCAGCTGGTCCCGATCCAAATCCTCGGGCAGACCCATGGAGAAACCGGCCTCCTTGGCCCGCATTGCCCAGTATTCCCAGGCGCGCATGGAGTAGAAGCATAGATCCCGGAGCTCCCCGTTATAGATGGCCGTGGCGGACCGGAGGGTTCCCTCATACCGGAAACCGCTTTTTTCAATTACCCGCCGGGAACGGGAATTGATGGTGTAATGGGTGATGGTCAACAGCCGGAGCTTCATGGTCTGAAAGGTGTAGTCTATCACCTTCCGGACCGCCTCGGTCATCAGCCCCCGGCCCCAGTAATCCTTGCCCAGCACATAGCCCAGGTTCCTGCACCCGGGTATCTCTGGCCGGTGGCCGTCTTCCATAACGCCTATAGAGCCAATCACCTTGCCGGTCTCCTTCAGCTCCAGGGCAAGTTCAAAGCCGTCCTCTTTCCCGGCAACCCAGCGGGTGAGGATTTCCCTGGATTCCTCTATATTTTCGTGGGGCTTCCACCCGGCCCAGGGGCCTACGTCCGGGTCCTTGCAGTATTGGTAAAAATCCTCCAGGTCCTCCATGCGCCAGGGCCGTAGCCGCAGGCGAGGGGTCTCTATTTGCAAATCCATACTCATAATTTCCTTTCTTGATATGCGTAGCCAAAATGGATAGGCGGCGCGGTAACGAAGAGATACACAAATTCTGTTTCCCCGCAGTTTTCCAGCCCATGCACATCCCCTTGGGCAAACCGTGCCACATCTCCCGCCAAAAATTTCTTTTCCTTTCCCTTGGCCAGCAGCCTGCCGCGGCCCGCCAGGACGTACCAGATCTGTTCCGAGCCATCGTGGCTGTGCCTGGGCTGGCAGGCCCCCGGCTCCAGATGGACCTCTGTGATGGTCACCCGCTCGCTTTCCGAATTGTCCGGGTTTAGAAGCTGGCGAGAGGCCACCCCGGGGTTTTTCAAAGCCACAATGCTTTTTGCCTCAATAAATTCCATAGGGCCTCCTTTCAGCAGGCCCGCAGGGCCATGGCCACCCAGCCCCGGTCTTCTTTTCGGTTAATCACGGTGAATTTGTCCGCCAGGGCGTTCAGCACATCCTGCTCCCGGGTGTCGATAATCCCGCTGATGATGTAAACCCCGTCTTTGGCCAAAAAGCGGGGGACAGAGGCAGTAAGCTGAATCACCACATCTGCCACAATATTAGCGGCGATCAACTGGAAGCTTCCGCTCACCTGGTCGGCCAGATTGCCGCAGATGCCGGTGAATTTTTCCTCCACCCTGTTGAGCCTGGCGTTCTCCCCGGCGGTTTTCACAGCCAGGGGATCGATATCCACCCCCACGGCGGATTCCGCCCCCAAAAGCAGCGCCGCCACCGAAAGAATGCCGCTGCCGCAGCCCACGTCTAGAAACCGGCAGCCAGGGGCAAGGTACTCTTCGATGAGCTCCAGGCACAGCCGGGTGGTCTCGTGGGTTCCGGTACCAAAGGCCAAGCCAGGCTCCAGGTTTAGCACCGCCCGGCCCTGAGAGTCGAAGCGTTCCTCCCAAATGGGGCGGATGAGCAGCTTTTCCCCTACAGGGATGGGTTTAAAGTACTTTTTCCAGTTATTCATCCAGTCGTCCATGGCGCAGTCTGCCTGGCCGATATCATAATCCACCTTACAGGCTCGGAAACGCTCCTCCAAAAAGGAGATGGCCTCGGCAGGATTATCCTCTGGGCTGATGTAGATATGGATTACAGAATGGCTCCGGTCCTTGGCCAGCAGTTCCTCGTCAATAAGATCGATGTGGGCAATTTCCATTGCCTCTTCTTCTAAATTGGAGTAGTCCTCAATATAGATACCATGAGGGACCGTCATGTTGGCGATATCCCCAGCCAGGTCAGTTTGCGCTGTGGGCACGGATATTTTAATTTCGGTCCAGTTTTCACCCATTCAAAATTCTCCTCAATTTGTAAGCAGGCCGCCAAAAAAGCAGAACTTTATCTCGAAAGGCCTTGCTGTTTGTCTTACAGAGCCCAGTATTTTATTCAATATTATATACGATTGCCGGCACATTGTCAATCCAAAGGAGTGACCCCATGACTAAGAAAAAGTTCTTTTTTCAGGGCGTGGCCCTTACCGCTGTTTCCCTTTTCCTGCGGGTAACCAATATGGGCTACCGCTCCTATCTCTCTCAGACCATGGGGTCGGAGGGTATGGGGCTTTACCAGCTGATTTTCTCTGTGTTTATGCTTACCGTTACCCTTTCCACCTCTGGCATCAGCTTGGCGGTTACCCGCATGGTCACCGCGGCCATAGCCGGCAATCGCCGGGAAACGGTGCGGTCGGTGGTGGCCAGGTGCTTTGCCTTTTGCCTGAGCATCAGCCTTTGTATTGCCCTGTGCCTGTTCTTTTTGGCGGATTTTGCCGCCAACCTTTTTCTGGGCGACCCGAAAGCCGCCCCTTGCCTGCGGATTTTGGGCCTTGGCCTGCCCTTTATGTCCCTTTGCACCTGTATGAAAGGGTATTTTCTGGCGGTAGACCAGTCTCTTTCCACAGCTGCCTCCGATGCCCTAGAGCAGATTCTTACCATTGCGGCCACAGTATTCCTGTTCTGGCATTTTGCGCCTCAGAGCATGCAGGCTGCCTGTTTGGCGGCAATGGCGGCCTCAACCATTGGGGAGGCAGCTTCTTTTTTGTCCAGCTGGTGCGCATACCGGCGGAGCATCCGGCAGATTACCCCGGCCAGAAGAGAGAAAAGCCAGGGTGTGCTTCGGGGGCTCAGCCATATCGCCCTGCCCTGCACCCTGAGCTCGGCGGCAAAAAGCCTGCTGAACACCGGGGAAAACCTGCTGATCCCCCGAGAGCTTCAAAAGTTTGGGTTGGGGCGCTCTCAGGCCCTTCCCAGTACGGCCTGCTGCAAGGTATGGCTATGCCCATGCTGTATTTTCCCTCCTCCTTTCTTACCTCCTTTGCCTCCCTGCTCATCCCTAAAATTGCCAAGGAAAGGGAGCTAAGCCACAAAAAAGCCGTAGCCCATATCTCTGGCCGGGCCGTGCAGGCGGCGTTGGCTTTCGGCATGTTTTTCGCCGCGCTGTTCATGGCCTTTGGAGAGAGCTGGGGCCAGGCCTTTTACAACAGCGACAGCGCGGGTGATTACCTGCGGCTTTTGGCCCCTCTTGTCCCGCTCACCTATCTAGATGTGGTAGTGGACAGCTTGCTGAAGGGACTGGATGAACAGTTTAATTCTATGAAATACAATTTTGCCGATTCCTTTATCCGGGTAGTGCTAGTGCTCTGTTTCCTTCGGTTTGTTGGTATGGAAAGCTATGTTTTCATCTTGTTCTTCAGCACAATTTTCAATGCGGCCCTCAGCCTTCACCGGCTGATGAAGGTCAGCTGCCTGCGGATTTCCCTATGCAGGCATATCCTTTTGCCCTTGGGCTGCGCGGTAGGGGCGGTGCTGGCAGCCCAGGGCGCCATGGCCTGGGTGGGAGAGGTGAACGGCTTTTTCCGTGTGTTTCTGGAAACAGCGGTATCAGGCGTGCTTTTCGCGGCGGCATATCTGGGGCTGGGCCGGCTGGCGGAACCAAGGGAGCGGGTATTAGAAAAGGGGGCTGCTCCCAGCAAATAGTATAGGCGCAAAGCCGCCGTTGCTCTGGGTTTTTTTGGGCGATTTGGTCTTTGGGGCTTGTACAGAATCCCTTGTTTGCCAGGCCAGCTTTTGGAAGTGCATGCCACCCTTTTGCGCGCCTTAGGGCATGTTTGAAAAAAACGAAAACGCTGTCTTAGTGCCCAGAAACGGCCATCTTCCGCGTCGAAAAATCCGTTGTTTCCTCTATTCTTAAACCAGCCCCAGCCTTGTTCCAGTGGGTCCATTGGATATTTCCAGAAGGCTTTCGCCCCACAGGCTTCCCGCCGTTTTTCCGGCGGGTTTTTTGCCGTTGAGAGCAGTTAACAAACAATTTACAAATTGCCATATTGACTTTTTCTGACCATCGTGGTACATTATAAGCAGAAGTTAGCACTCGATATTTTGGAGTGCTAAACAAACCACGGCGCGGGTCGGAACCCGGCCCGGCAGAAAGGAAGGCAGCCGCTGTGGAGCTGACTCTGCGGAAAGAAAAAATACTGGCCTCGGTGATTGCCGGCTATATCCAGCACGGCGAGCCGGTAGGCAGCAAGGCTATTGCCGAGGAAATCGGCGTGTCCTCCGCTACTGTGCGCAACGAAATGGCCAGCCTGACAGAGCTGGGGCTTTTAGAGCAGCCTCATACCTCCGCAGGCCGGGTTCCCTCCCAAAAAGGGTATCGGGAATTTGTGGACCGCCTAATGACCCCCCCGGACCTGGGGGTTCAGGAAAGACGCTGGGTGGATTCCCGGCTGGCCCCGGCTATGTATGATTCTGAGCAGTTGCTGTTATGTGCCGCTCAGCTGCTGGCAGGGCTTAGCAAATGCACAGCGGCGGTTACCACGCCCGGCGGGCCGGAAGCCGTGATAAAGGCCGTGCAGCTGGTACAGACCAGCCGCCGAACCGCCATGCTGCTGATGATCAGCTCGGCAGGCACCATGAAAAGCCGGGTGTTTCGCTGTGATTACGATTTGACCAACGATATCCTTCGGGTGTTCTTCCGGGTATTCAACGAAAAGGTAGCAGGGAAACGGGTGAAGGAGGTTACTCCCGCGTTTCTTCAAAACCTGGGGGCTGCCTTGGGCCCTATGTACGCCCTGGTGGGCGCGCCTCTGCGGGCACTGCTAGAAGCTGCCGAGGACACGGCCCGCACGGAAACCCTTCTCAGCGGCCAGATGAACCTGCTTCTCTATTCGGAGCTGGGGGCCGGCGGGGTGCGGCGGGTATTGGGCTTTCTAGACCAGGGAGAGGGCATGGAAACCCTGCTGCGGCAAAAGCCAGGGAGAATTACCGCGTTGATTGGCAGGGAATGCGGCTGGCCGGAGCTGGAAGAGGCCTCGGTGCTGGTATCCCGGTACAGCGTAAGCGGGCAGGATGCCGGAGCCATTGCCATTATTGGGCCGGTACGCATGGATTACCCCCGGCTGACCTCTGTGCTCAGCTATCTTTCGGAAAAGGTAAGCACCCAGCTTACTCAGCTGGCCCGGGAGGATTGAGATGAGAATGATTGCATAAATTTAAAATATAATTTTTAAATGTTGGGAAAGGAGCTGCAAAATTATGAAAGAGAAAGAAAAAAAAGCAACCCCAGAGACCCCTCCGGAGCAGGAAGAAGAGCGACAGGCTGGACCGGAAGAGGAGCTGGAAACGCTAAAGGCCGAGTTTGAAGAACACAAACAGCAGCACCTGCGGGTATTGGCTGAGTATGACAATTTCCGCAAACGTACCCAGAACGAGAAAACAACCATTTATAACAGTGCTGTTTCCGATACAGTCCAGGCCATTTTGCCTATTGCGGATAATATTGCTTTGGCCTTAAACCAGGAGAATGCTTCGGCGGAGGATATGCGCAAGGGTGTGGAGATGATAGAAACCCAGATTGAATCTGCCTTTGAAAAGCTGGGCATTGTCCCGGTGGGGGAGGTGGGGGACAGCTTTGACCCCAACCTGCACAACGCTGTAGCTCATATTGAGGATGAATCGCTGGGAGAAAACGTGATTTCTGCTGTGTTCCAGAAAGGGTATACCCTGGGAGACCGGGTGGTCCGTCACGCCATGGTCCAGGTGGCCAACTAGCATAGAGGTTTCCGAATCGGGAAGAGAAGCTTGGGTTGATATGTTAATAAAAAAGTACAGATAAAAACAATATTTTGAAATTAAGTGAGGTAATTATTATGGCAAAGACAATTGGTATCGATTTGGGTACAACAAATTCCTGTGTAGCCGTGATTGAGGGCGGCGAGCCGGTGGTAATTGCCAACGCCGAGGGCGCTCGGACTACCCCCTCTGTGGTGGCTTTTAGCAAAACCGGCGAGCGCATGGTGGGCCAGGTGGCAAAGCGTCAGGCCATTACCAACCCAGACCGCACCGTCTCCTCGATTAAGCGGGAGATGGGGACCGCCTACAAGGTTAGTGTGGATGACAAGAGCTATACCCCCCAAGAAATTAGCGCCATGGTGCTGCAGAAGCTGAAGGCCGACGCTGAGGCCTACTTGGGCGAGGCTGTTACCAGTGCCGTAATTACGGTGCCTGCCTACTTTACCGACGCCCAGCGCCAAGCCACAAAGGACGCGGGCAAGATTGCGGGCCTGGAAGTTAAGCGCATTATTAACGAGCCCACTGCCGCGGCCCTATCCTATGGCGTGGATAAGGATAACGACCAGAAGGTTATGGTCTATGACCTGGGCGGCGGCACTTTTGACGTATCGATTATCGAGATGGGCGATGGCGTGCAGGAGGTGTTGGCCACCGCCGGCAACAACCGCCTAGGCGGCGATGATTTTGACCAGCGGGTTATTGATTGGATTATTGGCAGCTTTAAGGTGGAGCAGGGCATTGACCTTTCTGGAGACAAAATGGCCATGCAGCGGATTAAGGAAGCTGCGGAAAAGGCAAAGATTGAGCTCTCCGGCGTAACCACCGCGGCAATCAACCTGCCCTTTATCACTGCCGATGCCTCTGGCCCCAAACATCTGGATATGAGCCTTTCCCGGGCGAAATTCAATGAGCTTACCGCCGATCTGGTAGAGAAAACCATGGGCCCTGTGCGCCAGGCTCTTCAGGACAGCGGCCTGTCTATTGGGGAAATCAGCAAGGTGCTGCTGGTGGGCGGTTCCTCCCGAATCCCTGCTGTGCAGGAGGCGGTGAAAAGCTTTATTGGCAAGGAGCCCTTTAAGGGCATTAACCCTGACGAGTGCGTAGCCATTGGCGCGGCCATTCAGGCTGGCGTGCTGGGCGGCGAGGTCCAGGGCCTGCTGCTCTTGGACGTTACCCCCCTAAGCTTGGGTGTAGAGACCATGGGCGGTGTTATGACTAAGATTATCGACCGCAACACCACCATTCCCACCAAAAAGAGCCAGGTTTTCTCCACTGCCGCCGACGGCCAGACCCAGGTAGAGGTAAATGTGCTCCAGGGCGAGCGGGAGTTTGCCCGAGACAACAAGCAGCTGGGCCTCTTTAAGCTAGACGGTATTGCCCCCGCTCCCCGGGGCATCCCACAGATTGAGGTTACCTTTGATATTGACGCCAATGGCATTGTGAATGTCTCCGCCAAGGATCTGGGCACTGGCAAGGAGCAGCATATTACCATTAGCTCCAGCTCCAATATGAGCAAAGAGGATATTGACCGGGCGGTGAAGGCTGCCGAGCAGTTTGCCGAGGAGGACAAGAAACGTCGGGAAGAGGTAGATACAAAGAACAACGCCGAAAACCTGTGCTATTCCGCTGAAAAACTCATTAGCGACAGCGGCGACAAGCTGCAGGAGGCGGATAAGAATGAGATCAACGTAAAAGTTGCCGCCCTGCGGGATAAGCTGCAGAACGGCTCTGTAGAGGAGCTAAAGGCTGGTATGGATGATCTGCAGAAAGCGATTTATGCTGTTAGTGAAAAGCTGTACCAGCAGGCTGCGCCCCAGGGGAATCCCGGCGGCCCCGTGCCCCCCCAGGGTCCTGCCGGCCCCGAGGCTCCCGGCGGCGACGGCAATGTGTACGACGCGGACTTTAAGGACGTGAACTAACGCCGGCCGCCAGGCCTTTCAGGAGTTGATTTGAGTGGCAGAAAAGAGAGACTACTATGAGGTGCTGGGCTTACAAAAGGGCGCTTCGGAGGACGAAATCAAAAAGGCTTACCGAAAGCTGGCAAAGCAGTACCACCCAGACCTAAACCCCGGAGATAAAAACGCCGAGGCCAAGTTCAAAGAGGTCAACGAGGCCTATGAGACCCTTTCGGATGGGGATAAAAGGGCCCGGTACGACCAGTTTGGCCATGCGGGGGTAGACCCCAACTTCGGTGGCGGCGCGGGCAATCCCTTTACTGGGGCGGGGTTCGATATCAGCGATATTTTCGACAGCTTTTTTGGGGGCTTTGGCGGTTCACGCCGGGCAAACCCCAATGCCCCCCGCCAGGGCTCGGATGTGCAGGCCAACCTGGCCATTAGCTTTGAGGAAGCTGCCAAAGGCTGCCGGAAAAACGTGGAATATCAGCAGATTGAACTCTGCTCCGACTGCCACGGCTCCGGCGCGGCGGCAGGCACCAGCCCAAAAACCTGTGAGCATTGCCATGGCACCGGCCAGGTTCGGGTAAGCCAGCGCACTCCCTTTGGCGTGGTCCAGTCTACCCAGACCTGTGACCGTTGCCGGGGCACAGGAAAAATTATTGAAACACCCTGCCGTACCTGTGACGGCAAGGGGCGGGTCCGCCGGCGGAAGACCATTGAGGTTACGGTACCCGCGGGCATTGCGGATGAGCAGATTCTCAATGTAAGCGGCAAGGGGAACGCTGGAGTTAACAATGGACCCAACGGGGATCTGCATGTATATATTTCTGTGCGGCCCCACCCAATTTTCCAGCGTAAGGGCAATGATGTGTGGTGTGAAATGCCTATCACCTTTACCCAAGCAGCCTTGGGCGCGGATGTGGAGGTGCCCACCCTAGATGGAAAGGTGAGCTACCATGTTCACGAGGGCACCCAGCCTGGAGATGTGTTCCGGCTAAAGGGAAAGGGGATTCAAAACCTTCATTCCCGGACCAGGGGAGATCAATATGTGCAGGTCACTGTAGAGGTGCCAAAGAACCTGAACAAGCGCCAAAAAGAGATTCTCTCTGAGCTGGACCTGAATACGGACGACAAGAACTACCAGAAGCGCAAGAGTTTCTTCTCCAAGCTGAGAGACTTGTTCGAAGACTGAGAAAAAATCCCGCCCCAGCGGCCTTAAGGCCTGCTGAGGCGGGATTTTAGGTTAAAAAGAGCTTTTTCTTAAAGAGAAAAGAGATCTCTCAGCGCCCAGCGTATGTGGTCGGGGAGAAAGGGTTTGGTAATGTATCCCTCCGCGCCGCTGGCAAGGGCTTGGGTTTGGGTGGCCTGGGAGTGGTCCGCGGTGACGATAACTACCTTTATGCTGCTGTGCTTTTCCTTAAGCTCTTTTAACACACTGAGGCCGCTTCTATCTGGCAGGCCAATATCCAGAAAAACCCCGGCAGGCTGCTTTTCTGCCAATGCTGCCATAAGCTGCTGGGCGTTTTCCGCCATAGCTGTGCATTTTCCGCCCATTTCCCGAATAATGCCGGCAATGGTTTCCCGGATCAGCCGGGCATCATCGACAACCACAAATTCTGCTGCCCCATTCCGGCCCAGCAGCTCGTCTGTTGTCACGGCAAAGAAATCGGCAATAGAGCAGAGCATGAGAATATCGGGGAGAGCGTTGCCGTTCTCCCATTTGGAAATGGCGGGAATTGAAATCCCCAATTCATAGGCCAGCTTTTCCTGGGTCATTTCCCGCTTTTTCCGGAGCTCCTGCAGCTTTTTTCCAAATTCCATATTTTTCCCTCCTGAAAATGTGGTTAACGGCAAGGTCTGCCGCCGAAAACAGCATAGCATTCCAAAGGGGATCTGTCCAGCGAAAGAGATTCCACATATTTTCTGTAAAGGAAACCCCATCTCCCTTTTCATGGCCCAGAGCTTTTAGGCCAAGGCGGGAAATGGGGCGCGTAAGAAAGCTCCCGGAAGGGAGTTTTTTCAATATAAACCGGCAAAGGGGATGCCCAACAGGAAGCGAGGCTGCCCTTATAAGCCGGAACCTTCCAGCAGCTCCTTTACGGCGGCGATATTCTTTCGCTCTACCAGGCTGAGCCTTTCTGTTTTTTCTGCCAGCGCTTGCCGCTGGGGGATTTGCTCTACTGCCTGGGCAATGGCATTTTCCAGCCACTCCTCTGTGGCGTCTCCCAGGTCGATACATTCCCCGTAGCCCAAATACCGCAGGTACGACCCGATTTTCGGATCGTAAGAGACGCCTACAAGAGGCGCGCCGGTAAGAGAAGAGAAAATCAGGCCATGCAGCCGCATAGAAACAACAATGCTCATATGCCCCAGTAAGGAGATAAGCAGCTCTGGGCCGGGGGTGCCCTCCAGCAGCCGTCCAGGGTTTTTCATGTGCCCCAGAACCATCTCAGCGGCGATTTTGTCCTGAAAGGCGTTAATCGAGATAAACACCGGTTCCAGGCCAAACTGTTCTCTGGCCTTTTCAGCGCATTGGGCCAATACTGGGGCTTTTTCTGAAAAGCCTCGCCAGTTCCGCAGCAGAAAACAGATGTACCGGCCATTGGGGCTGAGATTCTGGGCACGGAGAAAGGCCGCGGTTTCCCCAGTGGAAGCAGGGCGGAGAATAAGGGCCGGGTCGGAGCTGAGCTGTACTTTAGGCATGGTAACCCCATAGCTTTTCAGCTCCTCCATGGAATCCGGCTCCCGTAAGGTGATCACATCAACAGAGCGGTTTAGGACCCAGCATACCAGCCTTAGGTTCCGCTTGCCGCTTACCGGCCCGATACCGCAGCCATACATGTCCACTTGGTTGCCCAGCCGTTTGGCAGCCCAAAGAGTCAGCAAATAGTACCACAAACTTCGGTGGCTGGTGGCGTTCTGAATTAGGGTGCCGCCGCCGTTAATGTATAGCCGGGATTTCCGCATTGCCCGAATGATCATGGGCAGATGAAAGGTGTATACCGAATTTACCCGGTACCGCTGTTTAATGCTCTGGGTGTTTTTGGCCAACACTGTAATAGGCATGTATTTGTCCAGGCTCCGTACAGACTGGATAATGGACTTGAGAATGGCGTCGTCCCCGGCATTGCCATGGCCGTAAGCGCCGCAGATCACCACACCGTCCCGCTTATACTTTTTCTTTCGTTCCTCCCGGTGGAGGATGCCTTGGTAGATTTCCAGCTGCCGTTCCACCATGCGCTCAATGGAAAAATCCTCACAGGCCTTTTCGTAAAGCCTATCTCCCAGCTCTTGGCGCAGTTCGGGGCTTTCGGCCAAGGTAACCAGATGCCGGGCCAAAGTCTTCTCGTCACGGGGATGGAACAGCAAGCCGGTTTCGCCATTTTTAATTAGCGCTGGAATGCCGCCTACATCACTGGAAATAGTGGCCCGGCGCATTCTTGCCCCTTCGGTAATCACATAGGGAAAGCCCTCGGAAAGGGAGGTGAGCAGGGCAATATCTATGGCGTTAAAAAAGGAGTTTACGTCTTTCTGCCACCCTGCAAAGCACACACGGCTCTCCAATCCCAGCTGGGCGGTAAGCTGTACCAGCTTGTCCAGGTCCTCGCCGTCTCCGGCAATGGCCAGCTTTAGGTTGGGCAGCTTTTGGCTGGCCAGTTTCATGGCTCGGAGCAAGGTGGGAATGTCTTTCACTGGGGAGAGCCTGGCCACAATGCCCGCCACAATATCCCCCGGTTGGTACTTTAAGCCAATGGATTTCAAAAATTCCTCTTTGGGCTGGCAGTGAATGGGGGTGGTAAAGTCAATGCCATTCTGAATGGTTTCAATGCGCTCCGCGGGAAAATTCCGCTGGATGAGAATCTGGGTAATATTGTCGCATACGCCGATATAGTAGTTAACCCGGCGCAAGGCTACCAGGTTTGTGGTGCCATAGCTGAGCCTGGCCACTGGCCGTCCCAAGTAGTCCAGCCGGTAATCGCTGTGCACCGTGGTGACCACAGGGGCTTTTACAAAGCTTTTTAGCAAATTCCCCATTAGGTTGCCTCTGGCTCCATGGCAGTGGATAATGTCTACCTGGCTGTGGCCAATAATCTTTCTCAGCTCCTGCAGGCCCCGCAAGGGGTTGCCAGACTCAATAACATGAATGGGAATGCCCATTTTTTCAGCATCGGCAGAAAAGTCCCCTTTCCGAAAGCAGATCAATTGGGCGTCTATAAAATTATTCAGCTCCCGCAGGAGGTTGAGCACATGGGTTTTCGCCCCTCCGGTGTCTCCTCCGCCAATTAGGTGGATGACTCGCATAAGATTCCTCCTTAACATTCCGCTCAGCCTCCGCCAAGCTGTTTTTATAGGCACAGGCCTTGCCTGACTAAGCCCAAAGGCGCGGCTTTCGCAGAGGATGATTCCCCTTTTTTACTTGATCGTGAGCGAGGGAAACCGTCGGAATTCCTCTAAGAACCACACATTGTTTACCTGGAATTCCCGTCCGTTTAAAGGCTCCAGCTCTTCTGCCGGGGTTGTAAACATAAACTGCAGCTTATAGGAATATAGGGCCTGGTAGGGAAAGCCGGTTGGCTTGTTCAGGGCGTTGCGCCCGTATTTTCCATCTCCGGCCAAAGGATGCCCCACGGCTGCCAGATGGGCCCGAATTTGATGGGTGCGCCCAGTGAGCAGTTCCACCTCGAGTAAAGAGAAAGCCCCCCGTTCTTCCAGCACGCGATAACGGGTGCGGATGGCCTTTGCTCCGGGAGAGGGCTTTTTGCTTACATATACCCGGTTTTGAGCCTCGTTCTTGGTAAGATAGCCGGTGAGTAAGGCTGCCTCTTTCTCCATTTTGCCGCAGACCACGCAGAGATAGAACTTTCGAAGCTCCCGGTCTTTCACCTTCTGGTTTAGTATGCGCAGAGCCTGGGCGTTTTTTGCCGCCATTACAATGCCCCCAGTATTTCGGTCAATCCGATTCACCAGGGCTGGGGCAAAGGAATTTTCCTCTTCTGGCCGGTATTCCCCTTTGTCGAAAAGATAATGATGAATTCGGGCGATTAGGGAGTCGAAATGGTAATTCTCGTCTGGGTGAACAATCAGGCCTGGCCGTTTGTCCAGCAGCATAATATTCTCGTCTTCCCAAACGATGTTCAGCTTGGCAGGGGCCTTTAGAAAATCGTAATCTTTTGGCTCCCGCTGAAAATATTCCTCCTGCCAATACAGGCTCAGCAGGTCACCAGCCTGCAGCCGGTCTTGGGGTTTGCAGCGGCTGCCGTTCCGGCGTACATCCTTGGTGCGAATGCACTTGTACAGCACTGCCTGGGGCAGGTTGGGGTAGGCCTTGGTCAAAAACTTGTCCAGGCGCTGGCCGCTGTCGTTGGGGGCGACCACAATCTCTTTTCTGGGCATGGTGCGGGGCTCCTTTCTAGGGGTGGAAGGGCCTTTGGGAGTTTTATCCCCCATTTTGTGATATTGGGAATGCCTGACAACAAAACCTGAAAACCTTGCCCCAGGCATAGGGGGGTGAAATGCTCTGGCAAACTTCCCAAAATTCCAGGGTAAGGTTCTGACAACCCCTTTTAGTTCTTTTTCCGCTTAAAAGTAAAGAAGAACTGGGGCATAGAGAGCACAATGCCAATGCCAAGGGCAATGGCTACCGCAATCTTAATAGTTTCCAGCCCTTTGTCCAGAGCCTGAGCATTGCTGCCCATAAAGAAGTAATAGCCAGTATAGTAAATCCCGGCTCCTGGTACCAGGGGAAAAATGCCGCAGATGAGGAAAACGGTAACAGGGGCTTTCCGGGAAAAGGAGAACACCCGAGAGAGCCAGGCCAAGGCCAAGGTAGCGAAAAACGAGGCAAACACCACGCCGCCACCCATACCGGAGGCGATTAGGTATAAAAGCCATCCCGCGCCGCCGGTTAGGCCTGCATACAGCCATTCCCGCCGGGGGGTGTGAAAAATAATTGCAAAGGCGATGGTGGACACAAAGGCAACCCCGGTTTGCAAAAGCCAGTTGAGAAGGGTGTGGATATCATTCACAGCAGCATCCCCCCTGTCAGCATGGAGAGGACCCGGACCACAAAGCCCACGCCTACCGCAATGCAGCCCCCCACCAAGATGGCGTCCAGCATCCGGATGGCCCCGCTTAAGTAATCCCCATGGAAAAGATCCCGAATGGAGGTGGTAAGCGCTACGCCAGGTACCAGGCGGATGATAGAGCCGATAATAATTTTATCCATATTGTCCCCCAGGCCCAAAAGCAAGAGCACTCCCCCGCAAAAGGTGACCAGAGCGCTGGCGGAAAGATTGGTAAGGAATTTGGACATGTTTCGCTTTCCCACATAGTGGAGGTAAAGCTCTAGGGCAATGCCGCAGAAAAAAGCCACACAAGCGTCAAACCAGCTGCCGCCAAAAAGAAAGCTAAAGGCGGCGCTGCCCACAGCGCAGGAAAACACCGCCAAAGGCAGGGGGGAGTAGGGCATCTGCCGGATATCCGCCAAAATAGACACAGCCTCTTCTACCGGATGCAGCCCCTGGACAATTTCTCGGGAAAGCTGGTTTACCGCGCAAATACGGCCCAGGTGGGTGCTGGTGCTGGGCACATGCTTTAGCTTGGCGGAGTGCTCCACGCCGTTTTCTACACCGGTGGCAAAAATAGCGTTGGTAAGCACATAAATATTTAAGCTGTCAATATGATAGGCATCGGCCACGCGCTCCATGGTTTCCTGCACCCGGGAAATTTCCGCGCCATTTTCCAACAAGGTTTCCCCCATTAAAAAAGAGAGTTCCAAAACACTGACGCTCATTTCTGCCATCCTTTCCTTTTTTAAAGCCCGTTCCCCTGTTACAACAAGAAGCGCGGGCATGTTACCAGGCATTCACCCCTGCAGCAGTTGAAAAGCTTCCTGGTAGGCGGCAAGCAATCCGTTTTTCAAGTATTCACCCAATGCCGGCTTCAGCCCCCACATCACCTGCACCGCTTCGGGAGAAAGGCGTTTGCCAGACTCATTGCGGATTAGCTCCAGCGCCTCATCTAGGGAACGGCTGTCTTGGGCGTAGAACACCCAGTTGTCTGTAATACGCATGAAGTAAATGGCCGCAAAAATAAAGTCGGTGAGGCTCCGGTTGGGATCATCCTGGCGGCCATAGCCCTGGGGATAGCCCTCCGCGCTGCCGTCATAAAAGCTATGATGGCCTAAAGCGGCGGGAATATAGGGCTGGGTAGAGCTGCCCTGGGCCAGCATGGACTGGCCAATATGGACATGGTACTGGAAAATTTCAATCTCTTCTTCCAGCCAGCTGCGGCCAATGCGGCGGACTAAGTTGCCCAGCGCCAACAGGCCCACATTGTGGAGGATGCAGCCCTCGAAAACAAACTTTCGCAGCTCCTCCCGCCGGGCTCGCAGTGTTTCCGGAGTATGGCAGCCCAAAGCCCCCTCTAGAGCCTGGGGGCGGATTTCCAGCGCCTGGTCCACCATCATCATGGCGATTTCCGCAGCCATCCGAGAGGAGACATAGGCGTCTGGATCCCGGCAGATAACCAGCTCAATAATAAAATCCTTTTCCAGGATGCCGTCTGGATATTCTACAAAGGTTTGCAGGCAGGCCAACAGGCATTTTAAGGTGGATTCGCTCATCTGGTGGTTGCCTGGCATCCTTCGGGCATAGGCCGTCATCCGCCGGTACATAAGGCCCATAACCTCTTTCTTTTTGGCCGCATATTCCGGGTTGCTGTTTACGTAGTGGGCGTATAGGGCGGGGAGGAACATGTTTTGGTAGAATCCCTCGTTGGAGTAGTCATCCTCATCCCGGTCCATATAGGCGTCTTCCATCCACTCCAGCAGGTAGGAGAGAGGGCGCACGCCGCAGTGGTATTGGGCAGCCTCGTAGGCGTAGCGCCAACGCAGGGCAGGCGCTGAGCCATGCTTTTTGCTCAGTTCTTTCTGCCGGTCGATCACATATTCCGCCGAGACCATCACCTCTTGCAGAATCTGGGGGTCATCCATACCGGCCCGGAGCAGCCCCAGGCCTGTTGTGCGCTCCTGATGGGACTTATAGATGAACAGCTCCCAAGGAAGGTCTGGGGTCTTTTCGTGATAGACGGGATCCTCCAAAATTTGAAGGGAACGGCGAATTGCGGCCATTTTCCGCCGGCCGTCCTCCTCGTTTAGGTTGCTGTAAACTAGGGCCAGGTTGGCCATAGACCGGTGGATATACCCTCGGGTGTCTGTATTCTGAATTTCATCGTACTGCTTTATGTAAGAGGCAGCCTCCCCAAAAAGCATTCCCATTTTCAGCCGGTAAGGGGAATGGCCTGTGTATTGGAGCAGGTCTTGCATATAGAAAAGATCCATGGCCGTAGCGTACAGCTCCCGAATCAGCATATCCCGGTTTCCAACCTGGCGGGCATAGGCCAGCAGGGCGTTATGCAGGTGGTAGCTAAGCACCAGATCCAGCCGGTCGGCGCCCTGAACCAGATGGGCGGCAAAGTCCTCCAGATGGGCAATATCTTCATTCCCGGCGGATACAATATCATCCAGCAGTGGGAATAGGTGTTGGCGAAGCATGGCGGTGTTTTCCTTGGCAATTTCCCGCAGCCTGGCTTTACGCGATCCTCTTTCCTTTACAAAGGCCGCCACGTCCTGGGGGACCTCTGGGGGGGCGCTGTTTAGCCGGATGACTTCCTGTAGGTTGGCTATGTATTTTTTCTGATATTCTCTCATCCTCGCCTACCTCTCAGCAGGGTTTCTATGGTAGAGAACACCCTGTCCATATCCAGCGGCTTGGAGATATGGGCATCCATGCCGGCATCCAAAGAATTCTTTACGTCTTCCACAAAGGCATTGGCGGTCATGGCAATAATGGGTACCTCCTTGGCGTCCGGTCTAGCTAGGCTTCGGATTTTTCGGGTGGCGTCCAGGCCGTTTAGAATGGGCATTTGGATATCCATTAAAATAACATCGTAGTAGCCGGGTGCAGAGGCCGAAAACTTTTCTACCGCCTGCTGGCCATTTTCCGCGCACTCTATCAGGGCGCCGGTTTCTCCAATCAGCTCTACGGCAATCTCCCGGTTAAGCTCATTATCTTCGGCCAAAAGCAGCTTTCTGCCGCTAAGATCGCACAGGGTTTCCGCCGCCGGCTCAGCGGGCCCTGTTCCGCCGGCGCAGGCCAAAAGCCCGGCTGCCAGGCGGCTTTGGAATAGGGGCAGGGGAATAAAGCCGTCCGCGCCGGCCCGGGTAAACACATACTCAATCTGGCTCCAATCGCTGGCAGTGAGCAGCAGAATGGGCAGCCCGCTGCCCAGCCGCCGGCGGATGTCGGGAAGAAAAAGGGTCATCTCCGCCCCCTCCAGCCGCTCGGCGGTCAGTATGGCGTAGTACTCTAAGCCAGAAATGCCGGCGTCGTTTAGGTTCATAACTGCAGATTCGGCGTCTTTTGCCCAATGAACCTTTACCCCCAACCGGTTGAGCATAGAAACCGTTAGGGCCGCCTGCTTTTCATCGCTGTCCATTAGCAGTACATGCCGGCCTGCCAGCTCTCCTGCAGAGTCTTGGTTTTGTTCCCCCAGGTCAAAGGGGATCTCTACGGTAAAGCAGGAGCCTTGGTCCAGCTGGCTGGTTACGGCAATCGAGCCGCCCATCAGCTCTACCAGGTTTTTGGTAATGGCCATGCCTAGACCAGTGCCCTGGATTTTGTGAACAGCAGCTTTTTCCTCCCGCTCAAATGGGGAAAAAACCTTGGTCAAAAATTCTGGGCTCATGCCCATTCCATTGTCTGTAACCCGAACCGTCATATTGGCTTTGTCCCCGGCAGAGGCAATCTGAAAGAAAAGCTCCACCCAACCTCCGGCGGGGGTATACTTAATGGCGTTGGAGAGCAGGTTTAGACAGACCTGCTTTACCCGCACCGCGTCCGCCATTATGGACTCGCAGTCTACAGGCCCCATTTCCAGGCGGAACTCCAGTCCTCCGGTATCGGCCTGGGGCTTGGCGACAATCAGGATCTCGTGAAGAAGATCCGCAATGTTGGTTTGGGCCGTTTGGATCAGTACCCGGCCGCTTTCTATGCGGGACATATCCAGCACCTCATTGAGCAGGGACATCATATGCCCAGAGGCCACCTTAATCTTTTTTAGGCACTCCGTTACCTTCAGGGGCGTCCCGGTTTGAGAGAGGGCTACCTCGGTAAGGCCTACAATGGCGCCCATTGGGGTGCGGATATCGTGGGACATCTCTGAAAGAAAGTTGGTTTTGGCCCGGCTGGCCATAATAGCCTTGTCCAGGGCAGACTGGGTGCGGTTATAGTACTCGGTAACAGGATTGAACAGACAGACACAATACGCCCCAAAGCTTAGCAGTACAGCAGAAAAAACATCATTCCCAAGCTGGCAGAACAGAGGGCGCTGGCCTTTACCGGTAAGGAATTCCCTCAGGGCCTGGGCATCCTGAGGAGAAAGGGTAGAGAAAATGTCCCCTCTAGAGAGGGCGGAGGCCTGGGCGTTTTCGTAGACCACATGGTGGTCGCTGCTGCTGGCGAAAACAACAACAGGGAGCCCGGCCTGGCCCCATATGTTTTCTAGCGCCCGAATGTCCATGAAGCAATCTCCTTTTTTGTGAAAGCTGGGTAATTGGTTTAGGTTGGTGAAGGGGATGCAGCCTATAATTACTCTGATATTATACTACAGTTTGAAAATGTTTACAATCCCTAATTCTCGCTATATAGGGCGCGTCTAGAAGGATTTGCAGCCGCGGGGAACACCAAAAAGGAGGATAGGCATGCCTATCCTCCTAAAACCGCGTTTTTCTAAACTATTTTACCTCCACTGTCCATCCAAAGCTGTCTTCCAGCCGGCCGGTTTGAATTCCGGTAACCGTATCATAAAGCTTTTGGGAGACAGGGCCAATGCCGCCGCCGGCAATGTCCATTACCGTATCGCCATAGCGCAGGGCGCCTACAGGGGAGATCACCGCTGCCGTGCCGCTGCCCCAGCACTCCTCCAGCGCGCCGGTTTTTGCGGCTTCTACCAGCTCGTCCACAGAGATCCGCCGCTCTTCCACCTCCATGCCCCAGGCCCTGCACAGCTCCAGGCAGGTAGCCCGGGTAACGCCGGGAAGAATAGAACCGTTCAGCTTGGGGGTAATCACTTTGCCGGCAATCTTAAAGAAGATGTTCATAGAGCCCACTTCTTCAATATACTTGCGCTCCACGCCGTCCAGCCAGAGCACCTGGGCGTAGCCCTCGGCCTCGCCCTTCATCTGGGCCTTTAAGCTGGCCGCATAGTTGCCGCCGGCCTTGGCCTCGCCAATGCCGCCCCGCACAGCCCGGACATAATCGTCTTCAATCCAGATTTTTACAGGATCCAGGCCTCCGGGGTAGTAAGCGCCAGAGGGGGAAAGGATGATGATGAACAGATAGCTGTGGGAGGGATGCACCCCCAGGCTGGCGTCGGTGGCGATAATAAAAGGCCGGATATAGAGGGAGGTGCCAGGCTGGGTGGGAATCCAGTCCTTTTCTACGCTGATTAGGGTTTCCAGGGCGTTATGGAAGTCCTCTTGGGGCACAGGCGGGATGCATAGCCGCCGGCAGGTATTTTCCGCCCGCTGGATGTTTTTGTCTGGGCGGAAAAGTAAAACCCGGCCGTCCTGGGTGTGGTAGGCCTTTAGGCCCTCAAACATCTCCTGGGCATAGTGGAAGACCATGGCGGAGGGCTCCAGAACAATGGGATGGTAGGGCTCAATGCGGGGGTCGTGCCAGCCTTGGCCCTCGGTATATTCCATAATGTACATGTGGTCAGTAAAAATTTTGCCAAACCCCAGCCGGGTTTGGTCAGCGGGCTTTGCCTTAGGTGTTTTGGTGCGCTCTATTTTAATTTCCTGCATTATATTTGCCCCTCTCTTTCATTTTCTCAAACTACCTCTGCATTATAATACGATAAGGGCAAAAATGCAAGCCAGGGGCGAGGACTCCCCGGAAAAAGGGATTTTTCATAGTATTTCTTCACTTTGCTTCGGCGATTTCTATTCACTTACCCTTGACTTATATGGGCAGGCAAAGCTATAATGAAAGCCATGGCGAAAGCATATAAATACCTGGGATTGCTTGGCTTTTCCTGAAAGGAACATCAGCGGAAAAAGGGACGGCTTAGAAAGTGGGGGCGAAAAATTGCCCCCTAACAAAGCGGGAGGCAAAGATATGGGCATAGTTGAATTGTTCTTTGTGGCGGTGGGCCTATCTATGGACGCCTTTGCCGTGGCAATATGCAAGGGCCTGGCGCTGAAAAAGTCATCGGGAAAGGACATGGCCTTGGTAGGGCTATGGTTTGGCGGCTTTCAGGCTCTTATGCCGGTTGCAGGCTATTTGGTGGGGGTGCAGTTCCGAGAGGCAATTGTGGCTGTAGACCATTGGATTGCCTTTGGCCTGCTGGCAGTGATCGGGGGCAACATGATCCGGGAGGCCCTCTCCCCAGAGGAAGAACAGGAAGACGGGAACCTCTCCCCTAAGGCAATGCTCCCCCTGGCGCTGGCCACCAGTATTGATGCTTTGGCAGTGGGGGTGGGCTTTGCTTTTCTAGACGTGAACATTGGCGCGGCGGCCGGCTTTATTGGCGGAATCACCTTCGGCCTGTCCGCGGCGGGGGTAAAGGTGGGCAGCCTGTTCGGCGCAAAGTATAAAAGCCGGGCAGAGATTGCCGGGGGTGTAATCCTGATTTTGCTGGGTACAAAAATTTTGCTGGAGCATCTGGAGATCATTCGCTTTTAGGGAGGGACCATGATGGAACTTTGGGATTTATACTCCAGGGAACGTGTGCCTCTGGGCCGCGCCCACGTGCGAGGCGAGGCTCTGCCAGAGAACTGTTTTCATCTGGTTGTCCATGTATGGCTGCAAAATGCCCAGGGGAAATACCTTATCTCCCAGCGAGAGGAGAGCCGCCCCACCTTTCCCCTGATGTGGGAAACCACCGGAGGCTCGGTGGTGGCCGGGGAGGACAGCCTCACCGGCGCGCTCCGAGAGGCCCGGGAAGAGCTAGGGGTTGTTCTAAGTCCCAAGGCGGGGCGGCTGGTGTTCAGCCAGGCTCGGGATTGGGTGGATGGCCAGCGCTTTGGGGATATCCTGGACGTTTGGTGCTTCAACTTTGAGGGACAACCCCAACTGACCCAGGCAGATGGCGAGGTCAGGGAGGCCAGGTGGATGGACCGGCAGGAAATAGAGGCCCTATATGATAAGGGAAAGCTGATAAAAACCCTGAACTATTTCTTTACAGAGCCCTATTTTATCAACGGAACAGAGGTGATACAATGAGCCTTTTGGATCATAAAAAGCATTTGCTTGTGCTCTTTGCCTCTCCCAACAGCCATAGCTGTACCCGTATGCTGCTGGAGGCGTTTTTACGGGAGTTTAAAGAGCAAAATGATTGGCAGATTAAGGAAATTGATACATATACCCTGGCGCCTAAGCCCTGCATTGGCTGCCGGGCCTGCGCCAAAAAGGAGGGCTGTGCTTTCCCTGATTTAGACGGATTTGACAAGGATTTCCGCAGGGCAGACCTGGTGGTAGTGGCCTCGCCTGTATACAACGCCTCTTTTCCCGCCCCTTTTAAGGCTTTGCTGGATAGAACCCAGCGGTATTTTGAGGCCCGCTTTTCCCTGGGCCAAAAGCGGCCAATCAAAAAGCATCGGGATGCCGTGCTGCTGCTTACCATGGGGCGGGAAGAGGACTTCCCGGTTGAGGTAACCGCCCACCAGCTGGAACGGTCTTTCAGCGTAATGAATACCACCCTGCGGGGCTGCGCGGTTTGGGGCGGTACGGACCTGGGCAGGCAGAATCTGGGGGCTGCCCAGCAAAAAGCCCGGGCTATTGCTCTTGAAATCCTTGGGAAAATGTGATATCATAGGCCCAGCAGATTAAAATGTAAGGCGGTTTTAACAATGTCAGGACATTCAAAATGGAACAATATTAAGCGTAAAAAAGAAAAAGCCGACGGTGCAAAGGCCAAAATTTTCACTAAAATCGGCAGGGAGCTAGCAGTGGCTGTAAAAGAGGGCGGCAGCCCGGATCCATCGGCCAATTCCCGGCTAAAGGACTGTATTGCCAAAGCCAAGGCAGCCAATGTGCCCAATGATAATATTGAGCGCATTATCAAGCGGGCAGCCGGCGAGGGCAGCGGCGACAACTATGAGAACGTGACATACGAGGGCTATGGCCCCTGTGGCGTGGCGGTGATTGTAGAAGCTTTGACTGACAACAGGAACCGCACTGCCGCGGATGTGCGCCATGCCTTTGACAAGTTTGGGGGAAATTTGGGCACAACTGGCTGCGTATCCTTTATGTTTAAGGAAAAGGGCGTTATCGTGATCGAGCGGGAAGGCCAGGATGAGGATACTGTGATGAGCGACGCCCTGGAAGCGGGCGCTTCTGATTTCTCCGCCGATGAGGATGTGTTTGAAATTTCCACCGAGCCCAGTGACTTTAGCGGGGTGCGGGAGGATCTGGAGAAAAAGGGCTACGAATTTGTCTCTGCCGAAGTGGAAATGGTGCCGGATACCTACACCGCGATTGCTGACGAAGAGACCGTGGTAAAGATGCAAAAGATGCTGGACCTTCTGGAGGATAACGACGACGTGCAGAATGTCTGGCACAACTGGGACGCTCCGGAGGATGAGGACGAAGAATAAAGCCAGTGTAAACACATGACACAAGGCGGCTCTCCTTTCCCGCTGTGAGTAGGGGAGCCCTATCAAAGGAAAAGGCGCCAGGCGGTTCTGGCGCCTTTTCCTTTTGTTCTCCCTTGGGTAGATAGGCTGTCCAGAAGAAAAGCGCCTGCCGGCGTATAGCTGCGCGGCGGGCGCCTGTTCGGTTTCAATGGGTTGCAGTAAAGGTTTTACAGATGTGTATCTGTGGCAGTATGATCAGGCGGGCTCAGGAAGCTGGTCCACACAAAGGGCAAAGCAGTTTTGCTTTACGCCAAACAGCAGGCTGTGCCTAGGTGGCTGTTCCTGAAACCTCCTTTCAAATTCCTCGCCTGTTAAGAACCGGTCGCTTTCCAGCTGGTATGCGTCCAGTTCGTCTCCATAACTGGCTGCAGCGCGCAGAATCAGGCTTTGGGCAATTTCCTGTATGGCAAAGCGGACAATTTCGTTTCGGGCATAAAAATCCATTCCAAACATTAGGCTAGCTGCATGAAATAACAGCTGTTCGCCAATAACCAGTGTGAACCGCAGCTTGTACCCCTGTAGGGCGCGATAGGTCAATTCATAGTACTGGGCGTCTGCAATGGCGTCCTTTAAGGAAAATTCTCCCAAATGCTGAATTTCTGTTTCAAACATTTCTTGAAGCGGTTGGATAATAACTCCGTTAATTACAGACTGTTCGTCTTGGGCCTGGAGGACTAGGCTTGCTTGGGGGTTTTTTCCGGTAATAGCCCGGTCTTCAATAATAATATGGCCGGTTAACCAACCGGTGCACACGCCAATAAAGCGCTGGACCGCTTCGGTAGAAAAGTCTGTGGCGTATAACATCCGTTCCAATGCCGGCAGTGTTTCCCGCCGCATTCTGTCATGGTGCCGTTTGTGAGCCAAGTAACCAGGGTATTCGGTCTCCCGCATATAGGCCTCTTCTTCTGCAAAATGTTTCAGGGCATAGGCCTTAAAATATTTAATTCCTTCCACACAGGCGAACCTGTTTTCGTGCTTTTCTACATAGAGATCCATTATTTTCTCAACAATAGCAAAAAGCTTGCGATGAGCCTGATCTATAATGTCTACACCAATACTGAACCGATCCTGCCATTGGATTTGCTGCATGTTTTTCCCTTCTTTAAGCTTAACCGCCCACAAGTGACTAGGCGGAATGTGGTGTGTGATAAAGCGGAATAGGGACCGCTTGGCCCGCGGACGGGGAGAGGATGGTAAGCTTGTCAAGGTTTCCATATTTCTGCCGGACATTCTATTCTATGCGCGGAGCTGGGAAAATGCTCCTCTTTAAGTAGGCAGACTCCTTTGGCTATAATCGATTGCGTGGTTCTGTATATGGTAAAAGTTCCCCCATATTCCGGGGGACTTTTTACATGGACCGGCAGGAAACAACACTTCGTTTCAGAGACTGGCAGCTGTGGCCTGTCCCTTCGCGAAAGAACCAGCCGGAATCGCAGGGTCGATCTTACCCTGCCAGGATAGATCGCTGTGTTTTGAGTTGAAACAGGGATGAATTGATTTTTCAATTTTCCATCCGCAAACTTTCCGTTGGAAACCATCCAACTTGCTCCGTTTCCCAACACTTAGGAGAGGTTAAAATGGAACATTTTGGTTAAGCCGTTTGGAACGAAGGCGCATAGGGCCGCCCTTCGCTATGGCCCGCCCGGTTTCCTCACAGGCCATAAACCAAAGACTGGCAATATAAGTCTTCCTGGTTTCCAGGGGAGTCAAACCCAGTGTTTGGGTGAAGAGCACTTGGTCTCCAAGCAGCAGCTCACTTTCTCTGTAGCCCATTATGTTGGCGATGGAGGACGAACAGTACGTTACCCCAACCGAGCCTCTGGGTCAGAATATTGTACTTTTCAAGCGTTTTCAGATGCATTTCTTTTTTGCGGGTAATTGGGATGATAGTGCTGGCAATCTTACTGGTGGCACTGGTGCTGCTTTTGCGGTTTAATACGTTTAACACTGCTTACAGCGGTAGAATGGGGGATACTTGTTTATTTTCAGTATAAAGCAAGCCAGGAAAAAACTGCTATTCTTTCTGCTTATGGCGGCGAGTACTGCGCTGGTGGTTACAGGAGCTGTTTACCATTGAGAACAACCGGCGCATACAGATCGTGGACGCCGCCTATTCCGCCGTGGGCTGTGTGGAACAAAAACCGCTGCAATTGCAAATCCGTGTTTTGGGACACATACGGTTCGCGAGACCGATTATGGAGAATGCATTGCTTCTGAGGATTTGGATTTTCCTGGGGCAGCCTATATTCATCCGCCGGAACATAGGCTGTACTATTTTTTCTATCAAGCGGATTTTGACCATTCTGGATACTCTTGGATCCCGGACAGTTACATTTTGGAGTTCAGGTCCTGGAATCAATTGGGGATGACGGCAGCCCAGTTGAAATTGCTATACGGTGATGCAGAAGGAAAGAGCACCAATTGAGCGGGGAGGCGCATATGACAGAACCTTGAGTACGGGAGAGCGCATTGCTCCTCTGCCAGTGCCTTGGCGCTACCCGATATTCATTGGAGGTTGGTGAAAAGTATGTGGCTATTCTCTATCTGTATTGGCACTGCCCAGAGCACGATGCAGACGAGTATGTTGTCTATATGCGTCCGCATTCCCATCAGCCGGATCGAAAGGGAAGTGCCCAAAATAAAGATATTATACTATAATGAGGGAATATGAGAAAAAGAACAGAAGAGGCATGGAAAAATGCCCGAAATGTGGAAAGATAGAAAATCAGGTCAAGGCAGGGTACAACGGATCGGGGACGAGGCGCTGCAAATGTAAGGAGTGTGGCATATATTACACCGTAGACCCGAAGCGGCACGCGTATCCGGAAGAAACCAGAGAACTGGCGATCAAAATGTACTACGGCGGAATCAGCGGCCGCGGGGTTGGGAAAATACTGGGAATGAACAAATCCAATGTAACAAATTGAATAAAAAAAGAGCGCGAAAAATGATGTGGAAAGGCGCAAAACTTTCCGTGGGTCTGAGACGGTAGAGCTGGATGAGCTGTACTGGTTCCTGGAACGCAAGCCCCGCGCGGAAACGCGGGAAAAGATCCACATCATGACACCTTCACAGTGGAAGGTGTCAACGCTGACCTGCGGCATTATATCCCGACTTTGGCACGGCGCAGCAGATGCTCTCTCAGAAAGCTGGAAAACCTTCAGGCCGTTCTTACTGTTTTCGTTCGCGCTTATAAC
>CAJUSM010000033.1 GCA_910588935.1 uncultured Oscillospiraceae bacterium | reverse complement strand
CCACCGGGGACCTTCCCCCTGCGGCAAGGTCGCGGGGCGCCGCCCCACACCCCGCGGCCTTTGAGAAAGGTAAGACTTCGCGAAGCGAAGTCTACGAAACTTTTCCCATTTTCTCTCGGCATCTGAGAGCTGGGTTCTTTCTTCTCTAGCTTACCTTTATCTCCTCGTTTGCACACTCCCCCCGTGAAATCTCCATATTGATTTTTCCCATCAGCCAGTATATAATGGGAGTTAATTATTTTGTCGAAAGGGGCATTTGCCGTACCATGGAGCGGAGCGTTCAGGGAAACAGCATCATCGAGGGCGTGATTTGGAAACAGCTGCTAATCTTCTTTTTCCCCATTTTAATTGGCACCTTCTTTCAGCAGCTATACAATACCGTAGATACCATTATTGTAGGCCAGTATGTGGGAAAACAGGCTCTCGCCGCTGTGGGCACCACCAGTACCCTAATCAACCTTCTGGTGGGCTTTTTTGTGGGCATCTCTTCCGGCGCTACTGTCATTATCTCCCAGTTCTTTGGGGGCGCCGACTGGAAAAACCTTTCCAAGGCAGTCCACACGTCCATTGCCTTGGCTCTGGGCGGCGGGGGAATCATCCTTGTGACAGGCCTGCTTACAGCCCGGCCCGCCCTTGTACTGCTGGGCGTGCCAGAGGAAATTATGGAAGACGCCTTGCTATACCTTAATGTATATTATGGAGGCATTATATTTTGCATGGTCTATAATGTTGGCACCGGCGTGCTACGAGCCATTGGCGATTCCCGTATGCCCCTGTATGTGCTTATTGTCTGCTGTTTGGTAAATATTGTGCTGGACTTGCTGTTTGTGGTAGCCTTTCGCTGGGGCGTGCTGGGGGTGGCCCTGGCCACGGCAATATCCCAGGGGGCAAGCGCCCTGCTTGTCATGCTCCGGCTTATGCTTACCCACGAGCCCTACCGGGTGGAGCTCCGGCGCATCCGCTTTGACCCAGGCATTCTCCGCAGCGTTATCCGCATTGGCCTGCCCGCCGGAATGCAGTCGGTAATGTACTCCCTTTCCAACCTGCTCATCCAAGCCAGCATCAACTCCTTTGGCACCGACGCCATCGCCTCTTGGGCGGCAATCGGCAAAATCGACGGCTTTATCTGGATGGTGATGGGGGCTTTCGGCATTTCCATTACCACTTTTGTGGGCCAAAATTTCGGGGCCCAGAAATACGCCCGGGTGAAACGCAGCGTAAAGATCTGCCTGGCCATGACCCTGGGCACCACCATTGGGCTAAGCGTCATTTTGCTGCTGTTTATGGAGCCGCTGCTCCGTTTCTTCACCGGAGACGCGGCGGTGATCTCTCTTGGCCAAGACTTTCTTCGTATCCTCGCCCCCTCTTACTTCACCTTTGTGTTTATCGAAATTTTTTCCGGAGCAATTCGAGGGGCCGGCGAGGCCTTGCAGCCCATGCTGATTACCACCTTTGGGGTGTGCGGGCTGCGGATTCTATGGATATTGGCCGCGGTCCCCCTGAACCCTACCATGCAGATGGTGGCCATGAATTACCCTGTAACCTGGGTAACCACGGCAGTGGTGTTTACAGTGTACTATTGCCGTATGAACTGGCTGGAGCGCAGCAAAAAGGCGGCAGGGCATATTCAGCCCCGTGCCTAGAGAGAAATTGGATAATTGAGGTAGGAGCCAGGCGTCTTTTTGCCAAACTCCCCCCTTCTTTTTCTAAACAATCTGTTCTCCCGCATTTTCTCCCTTGACTTAAAGTCCACTTTAAGTATTATAATAGCAGTACCGCAAAGCCAGCGGCCAAAAAACTGAGAGGTTGTGAAAAAATGGAAAAGGCAAAAGTGTTTTTCTCCCGTTCCATTACCCCCGAAACGGTTCTCCAGCTCTATAGCGCCTTGGGCGTAGAGCTGCCCGGCAAGGTGGCTGTTAAGGTTCATTCTGGCGAGGTGGGCAACCAAAACTTTATCCGTCCTGATTTTTGGAAACCCATGGTAGAAAAGGTAAAGGGCACCATTGTGGAGTGCAACACCGCCTATGAGGGCGCAAGGAACACCACCAAAGCCCATTGGGAAACCATGAAGCTCCATGGCTGGACAGAAATTGCCCCTGTAGATATTATGGACGAGGACGGTGAGATTGAGCTGCCGATAGAGGGCGGGCGTCACCTAAAGGTAAATTACGTGGGGAAGAACCTGGAAAACTACGATTCCCTGCTGGTGCTCTCCCATTTTAAGGGCCACCCCATGGGCGGCTTTGGGGGCGCGCTAAAGAATATCTCGATTGGCATTGCCTCCTCCCACGGCAAAGAGCACATCCACAGCTCTGGCACCAACCAGGATATGTTCCAGGCCGACCACGATTCCTTCCTGGAGTCCATGGCCGAGTCTGCGCAATCTATTGTACGGCGTTTCCCAGGGAAAATCGCCTATATCAATGTAATGGCCAATATGTCTGTAGATTGCGACTGCTGCGCTGTGGCCGCCGATCCCAAAATTGGGGATATCGGCGTGCTGGCCTCCCTGGATCCCCTGGCCCTGGACCAAGCCTGCCTGGACCTGGTATATGCCAGCGACGACCCGGGAAAAGCGGACCTGGTTCAGCGGATTGAGTCCCGGAACGGCGCGCACACCTTGGACACCGCCGCCCAGCTGGGCTACTGCACCCGGGAATATGAACTGATTGAAATGTAACTGGAGCGCTTAAAAAGGGCTGGCCCGGGTACTCCCCGGGCCAGCCCTTTTGTCTTTTGTAGCCCTTACGCAACTGCCGGTTGCCGCTTTGCCACCCCCCATCCCTTGTTCCGCAACCGGTACCTGTGGTACCATAGTGCCATCAACCACAAAGGAGCTGATCTTCATGAATATGTCCGACCGTATCCAGTCCCTGCGAAAATCCAAAGGGATCTCCCAAGAAGCCCTGGCCGACCACATTGGTGTTTCCCGACAGGCCGTTTCCAAGTGGGAAAGCGAGCAGAGCAGCCCAGATCTAGAAAATATTATTGCCATTAGCGAATACTTTCAGGTAACAACCGATTACCTGCTTAAGGGCATTGAAGCTATAGCTGAAGAAAAGTCAGACAGCGCTGTTGGCAGCCGGGTGCTCTATGCCGCCTCTACAGCCCTGGTTTATCTTGGGCTGCTAATCGGCATAGGCGGCTGGCTGGCAGAACAGACTTTAGAGCCGGTTTTTGGGGGCATGTGCGCTCAGGTTGTGGGCCTGGCCGCGTACTTTATCGGCAAAGCCCTATCCACAGAGCGGGCCTCTTTCTGGGTTCGGTGGCTGAATCTTGTGGGGCTTGCCTGTATGCCCTCTGCCTTGGTGTCGTTACTGCTCTTTCAGGCAATGCCCAGGCCTTTCTTAGCGCTTTGGATATGGGTGCTGGCCGCGGCCATCTGGATCGCGGCAGGGGCGGCAGGCTTTGTCCTGCTGAGCAAGCAGCACCCCCGCCGCTAAGCCTCCCGTTACAAGGGAATGCCCATCCATTGGGCGCAAAAACAGCCTCTGGCCCAGCTGCCAGAGGCTGTTTTGTCAGTTTTTCAAGCTCTGAAGAGGCGCGGGAATTTTCCCGCCCCGGGCGATAAACTCCGCCGGAGAGGCGGTATTCACCGGCATCACTGGCCCCTGGCCCAGCAGGCCCCCAAAGTCCAGCTCCTCCCCCACCCGCCGGCCGATGGCGGGAATCACCCGCACCGCCGTGGTCTTAGAGTTCACCATGCCTATCGCCGCCTCGTCGGCGATAATTCCGGAGATGATCTCCGCCGTCACGTCCCCCGGGATGCAGATCATATCCAGGCCCACCGAGCAGACAGCGGTCATGGCCTCCAGCTTGTTCAGGGTCAGGCATCCGCTTCTGGCCGCCGCGATCATCCCCGCATCCTCGGTAACGGGAATAAAGGCGCCAGAAAGCCCCCCTACGCTGGAGGAGGCCATTACGCCTCCCTTTTTCACCGCGTCGTTGAGCAGGGCAAGGGCAGCGGTGGTGCCGTGGGCCCCGCACTGTTCCAGGCCCATTCCCTCCAGGATATGGGCCACGCTGTCCCCAATGGCCGGGGTAGGGGCCAGGGAGAGGTCCACAATGCCAAAAGGCACGCTGAGCCGGCGGGACGCCTCCTGAGCCACCAACTGGCCCATACGGGTAATTTTAAAGGCAGTGCGCTTTACCAGCTCGGCAATTTCTGTTAAAGTGCATCCCCCTCCATGCTTCTGAATGGCGGCCCGAACCACCCCTGGCCCGGATACCCCTACATTGATCACGCAATCTGGCTCCCCAGGGCCATGGAAAGCCCCCGCCATAAAGGGGTTATCCTCTGGGGCATTGCAGAAAACCACCAGCTTGGCCGCGCCAATACACTCCCGGTCCGCGGTAAGCCGGGCGGTTTCCAGCACAATCTTGCCCATTTTCGCCACCGCGTCCATGTTGATTCCCGCTTTCGTGCTGCCCACATTCACCGAGGAGCACACCAGCTCCGTCTCGCTAAGGGCCTGGGGGATACTTTCGATCAGGGCATAGTCCCCTGGCCCAAAGCCCTTCTGCACTAGGGCTGAATAGCCTCCAATAAAATTCACGCCCACTGTGTGCGCCGCCCGATCCAGGGCTTTGGCAAAGCGCAGGGGGGAAGCCCCCGGGCAGGCGCCCGCCACCAAAGAAATTGGGGTGACGGAAATCCGCTTATTGATAATGGGAATGCCGTACTCCCGGCTAATGTCCTCACCGGTTTTCACCAGGTCCTGGGCATAGCGGCAAATTTTGTCGTATACCCTTTGGGCGGCGGCGTCCGGATCCGGGCCCGCGCAGTCCAGCAGCGAGATGCCCATGGTTATTGTGCGCACATCCAGGTTTTCGTTGTCGATCATATTGATTGTCTCTAAAATCTCATTGGTATTCAATAATTTACCCCCTTGCAGCCGGCACCGCCGCCTGCTGATTCATCTTCCGGCGTCCAGCGCTTTTCCATCACGTCCCAGCAAAGCACGTCGCCGTATGCCTCCTCGGTAAAAAAGCCGGTTTCCCGGTAGCCCCGGCGGAGATAGAGCCCTTTGGCGGGCAGGGAGGCCTCCACCACAATTTTTCCTTGGGCCCGGCCCACAGCCTCTTCTCCATAGTCCAGCAAAGCCCGGCCATAGCCCTTTCCCTGGCAGTTGGGGAGCACATACAGCCGGGTAAGCTTCTCTTCGTGGAGGGTAACGGTGCCCACTGCCCGGCCGCCGTCCAGCAGCAGGAACACCTCTCCTGCCCGGATATCCGCGAGAATTTTTTCATCCTTATGCCAATTCAGAAAAAACTCCACTACGCCCCGGGGGTAGAAGTGGGGATAAACCGCCGCGATGGTCGTTCGGGTGATCTCCGCCACCTCGACCAGTTGGGCGGGCCCAGCCTTCACGATCTCCATGAGTTAAATCCTATGCATGGAGTTAAAGATATCCTCATGCATCACATGAATTTTCATCCCCATGCCCTGGCCCAGCGCGTCCATCTCCCCGGCCAGCTCGGCCACTGCCATAGAGGAGCGGGCCATATCCACCAGCATAACCATAACGAACAGGTCCTGGAGGATGGACTGGGTAACCTCCAATACATTGATGCCGGACTTGGCGCACATATCCGAAACCTTTGCCAAAATGCCCACCATATCTTTGCCGATTACAGTAATAACAGCCTTTTCAGATTTTTCCATACCTTAAACACTCCTTTCAGCCTTTGATGGTATCATTATGGGGGAGATCCCCCAAGATGTCAAGGAAAACCGGTAAAACGCTTTCCAAACGGGTTCTATGCTCCCAGCTCGGCCGGCTGGCAATCCACCTCTACCCAAGCCGGGAAAAAACCACAGCTCACCCCAATATTTTGAGAATGGAGGTTGGACAGGCTGGTGCCATAAAAGGGCGCAACACCCCGCCGCTGGATTTCTCGGGCCATGCTCTGAACCAACAGGGTTCCAAGCCCTCTTCCCCTGTATTCTGGGGAAACATCAATGCCAACCTGCCACATATTGGGGGTATCTGCAGAATCCCCGGCCGGATAAAATCTTCTGGCCGAATACCGCACTCCAAGGCCAGCTGGCGCCGGGCAATTGTAAAGGCTTGGGCCTTTTCCATTATCTTCCCCCTCGCTTTCTGGGCACCGGAGCGTGACCGCTCCCCTGGCCCTCCAGCTCTTTAATCTTGTCCCGGAGATAAGCGGCGTGCTCAAACTCCAGCAGCTTTGCCGCCGCTTTCATCTCCTTTGTATACCGCTCAATCAGCTCCCGGCGCTCGGCGGGGGTATAGTGCTTTTTCTTTTTCTTCCCGTCATCCTTGTGGGTGGAGATCTCCAGAATTTCCGCCACGTCTTTCTTAATGGTTTTGGGGGTAATGCCGTGGTCGGCATTGTATTTTTCCTGAATGCCCCGGCGGCGCTCGGTTTCGGTAATGGCGTATTCCATAGACGGGGTTACCTCGTCAGCGTACATAATTACCTGGCCCTCCGCGTTTCGGGCCGCCCGGCCAATGGTCTGGATCAGGCTCCTGCCGCTGCGGAGAAAGCCCTCCTTGTCCGCGTCTAAAATGGCCACCAAGGTCACCTCTGGCAGGTCTAAGCCCTCTCGCAGCAGGTTAATGCCCACCAGCACGTCAAACTCTCCCAGCCGCAGGTCCCGGATAATCTCCATGCGCTCCACAGTGTCAATATCGTGGTGCATGTACCGCACCTTAATGCCGTAGTTTTCCAGGTAAGCGGTTAGGTCCTCTGCCATTTTCTTGGTCAGGGTGGTTACCAGCACCCGTTCCTTCTTTTCTATCCGCAGGTTAATCTCAGAAATCAGGTCGTCAATCTGGCCCTCGGTAGGCTTCACGGTCACCCTGGGATCCAGCAGGCCCGTAGGCGGATAACCTGCTCCACCACCTGGCGGGATTTCTCCAGCTCCAGGTCCCCGGGGGTGGCGCTGACGAAAATGGCTTGGTTGATGTGAGAGTAGAATTCGTCAAAGTTTAGGGGCCGGTTGTCGTAGGCAGAGGGCAGACGGAAACCGTAATCCACCAGCATCTGTTTCCTGGCGTGGTCGCCGCCAAACATGCCCCGAACCTGGGGCAGGGTGACATGCGACTCGTCCACAAACAGCAGGTAATCCTCTGGAAAATAGTCTAAAAGGGTAAAGGGCGCGCTGCCCGGCTCCCGGCCAGAGAGCACCCGGGAATAGTTCTCGATACCCTTACAAAAGCCAATTTCCGCCAGCATTTCCATGTCGTGGCGGGTGCGCTCGGTAATGCGCTGGGCCTCAATCAGCTTTCCCTTTTCCTTAAAAATGGCCGCCTGCTTCTCCATCTCATCGTAGAGGCTGGCAATGGCGGTTTTCATCTTGGTTGCGGGCACAATGTAGTGGGAGGCCGGGTATATGCCCACATGCTTCAGCTCCCCGGTAACCTCGCCGGTAAGGGGCAAAAATTCCCGGATGCGCTCAATTTCGTCCCCAAAGAACTCCACCCGCACGGCCTTTTCATTAGACTCCGCCGGGAAAATCTCCACCACATCTCCCCGCACCCGGAACTTGTTGCGCACAAAGTTTACATCGTTGCGCTCATACTGCAGCTCTACCAGCTTGCGCAGCAGATCGTCCCGGTTCTTTTCCATGCCGGGGCGCAGGGAGATTACCATGGTCCTATAATCAATGGGGTCGCCTAAGCTGTAAATGCAAGAGACAGAGGCCACTATAATCACGTCCCGGCGCTCGGAAAGGGCACAGGTAGCGCTGTGGCGAAGCTTATCGATCTCGTCGTTGATGGCGGAATCCTTTTCAATATAGGTATCGGTCTGTACAATATAGGCCTCAGGCTGGTAATAATCGTAATAACTGACAAAGTATTCCACCGCGTTTTCTGGAAAAAACTCCCGGAACTCAGAGCAAAGCTGGGCCGCCAGGGTTTTGTTGTGGGCTAAAATCAGGGTGGGCCGGTTAAGCCGGGCAATTACATTGGCCATGGTAAAAGTTTTGCCAGAGCCAGTTACACCCAGCAGGGTTTGTTCCCTGGCGCCGTTTTCCACTCCCTGTACCAGCTGGTCAATCGCCTGGGGCTGGTCTCCTGTGGGCTGAAATTTAGAAGAAAGCTTAAAGTCCATATGGTTATCCTTTCTGGTCTTTTTCCGACCAATCCCACACCAGGTCCATTAGCCCCGCGGGGTATCCGGCTACCAGCCGTTCCTCCTCCCGGGCCAAGGCCAAGGAGGACTTTCTGCCCATCAGCAGCTCCTCGTTAATCTCCCGGAGGAGCCCGCTTTTGGAAAAAGAGTAAAGCCTGCCTGCCGCGAAAATCAGGTGGTCAAACAAAGCGGCCCCAATGCTGGAAAGCGCCAGAGCCAGGTCGCCGGTAGAAAAGATATCCTCTTGCGAGGGCAAGGGGCTGCCGCTGGTATGGTTGTGGGCCAAGATTACATGCTGGGCATCCAGGTCCACACAGTGCTTCAGCAGCCGGCGCACATAAAGGGGCACGGTTGTAATGGCCCCCTCACACAGCTGCTCCACCATAAGGGGCTTGTTCTGGTTATCCAAAAAGATCGCGCAGACAATCTCCACCCTCTGGCCCAAAAACATGGGCTTCAGCAAGTCCGCGGCCCCGGCGGCGTCCATTAGCGGCATACCAGGTTCGGCCTGGGCCGCAATATAGGCCCTGGAGAGGTAGCTGGTTAGGCGCAGGTAGCGAACCGCCCGGCTATTCATGCCCTCTACCTGGAGCAGCGCCTCCTCCGGCGCGGAAAAAACAGAATCCAAACGGCAAAAGGTTCGCAAAAGCCGATGGGCCAGGGCCGGGGCCTTTTCTGGGGGGACCACAAAGGCCAGCGCCTGCTGAAGCAGGCTTTCCCCGGTCTCTGGCGGTGAAACAATAAATTCCTCCTGCATAGGGGTTCTCTCCATCCTTTCCTGCATATTTCTGGGGCAGGGCTCATGTGTTCTAAATTAAACGCGCATAAAGCGACGCGGCATTTTTGCGCGGCCCAATATTATGGCCGCCCAAAATGTGTGCATACAAAGATTATACCACAAACCGCCTGGCAAGGATAGAGCAAGTTCAAAAATCCCACGGCTTTTCTGTTTTAGCCCCTGGCTGCCTTTCTAAGATCTAGGGCTTGGGAAAATTTTACAGAAGAAAAATCTTGCCATCTCTTCCCTTTTTTCCCTGTATATAGTATAATGGCTTTGTTCATGCCAAGATTCTGATAAGGAGAAATGCTGTTATGAAAAAGCCCGTCCTCAAAGCCCGCCAAATGCTTTCATTTTTACTCTGCTGCCTTGTGGTTGTCTCATGCTTGGCACTGCCCGCCTCTAGCGCGGCCAACCAAGACGAAGAGACTCCGCCGGCAGATAGCTCTTCTGTGCCGGAAGAGGATACAGAGCCCAGCAAGCCTGCCGACAAGCCTGGCGCAGATGAGGAAAATCCTGGGGAGAACCCAGAAGAAAGCGAAACACCCGATGATTCCCAGAACCCCGATGAGGAAAACCCGCCGGAGGACCCGGAAGAAACAGAAGTCACTGTCCGCTTTGACCTGGGCGGCAGAGAGGAAACCATTACCCTGGTTCAGGGCCAGCACCTAACTGCCGAGCAGCTGCCCACCGGGGAGGATGACCCGGAGAAACGGGTAATTACAGGGTGGCTGAACCAGGACGGCTACGAGGTAGACCCTTTGGAAGAGCCCATTCTGGAGGACGCCATCTTTACCGCCCGCTGGGGCCGCAAGGTGGACGTACTGCTAAAAACCGACAGCCACGACGCCTATATCAAAGGTTACCCCAACGGCATGTTTAAGCCCCAGGGGAATATGACCCGAGCCGAGGCGGTTACCCTGCTGGACGGCCTGCTGCGGGAGAAAACCGGGGAAATTGTGGAGTTTGCAGACGTAAAGCCCGGCGACTGGTTCGCCCAGGCTGTCAGCGAAATTTGCACCCTGGGCCTGGCCAAGGGATACGATAACGGCTGCTTTTACCCCAACCGGAAAATCAGCCGGGCAGAGTTTGTAAAAATGGCTATCTCCTGCGATACCCTAGAGTCTGGGGCCGAATGCCCCTTCCCGGATGTAGGCGACGGCTGGGAGCGGGAGTATGTGGCCAGCGCCTATGCCAAAGGCTGGATTTCTGGAGACAGCGAGGGAAATTTCTACCCCAACAACCCCATTACCCGGGAAGAGGCTGTTAAAATTATCAACAATATGCTGGGCAGATCCCCAGATAAGGACATTAAGTCCAAGGCCAATGTAAAGAATTTCTGCGATGTTTTCCCGGAAAAATGGTCCTATGGCCACATTGTAGAGGCCTCTACCTCCCACAGTTTCCAGAAAGAGGAAAACGGCGAGACCTGGACCGACTATACCAAGGACAACTCCGCCCCCAAAGTGGGCTGGCTGAAGGACTCCGGCAAAACCTACTATGTGGGCAAGGACGGCAAGTTCGCCCGAGGAGCCCTGACCATTGACGGCAAAAGCTACCGCTTTAACGGCGACGGCTCTGTGGCCACCGGCTTTTTCCAGAAGGACGGATGGACCCGCTACTACAAGGACGGCCTGCTTCAGGAGGACATTTCCAGCCTGGGAGTGGTAAAGGGCCCCTACTATATCAAGGTGTACAAGCCCGCCAACTACCTGATTATTTTTGCCAAAGATGAAAAGGGAAAATACACCATTCCTGTGCGTTCCATGCTGGCCTCCTGCGGCAACCCCACCCCCACCGGCACCTATTATACCCCCGGCAAATACCGGTGGCTGGAAATGGTAGGCGGCAGCTGGGCCCAGTGGTGCACCCAAATTCTGGACAGCTACCTGTTCCACTCTGTACCCAACGACCTGCGCAACAACTCCACCATGTGGGTAAACGAGTACAACCTGTTAGGCACCACCCGTTCCCTAGGCTGCATCCGGCTGAACTGCCGGGACGCCAAGTGGATGTATGACAACTGCCAGCTGGGCACCGAGGTGTATATCTCTCCCAACGAGACCAGCGGCCCCATGCCCAAGCCCGCGGGGCTAAAGCTTCCTGCAGGCCACAGCTGGGACCCCACCGACCCCACCGCATACTGGATGTGCCAGCGCAATGGCTGCCACTGAAAAGAACCCCGCATCCTTTATATCGTGAGTGCAACAGAAAAAGAGGCCTTTCGCGGAAGGCCTCTTTTTCTTGCGATTTTTTGATTTCTTGCGAAATATGTACCATGTCAAAATTGCATGATGAAAGAGTGTTTCTGCTTACAAAAAAGGAGATGGTTTGCCGAATCCATCAGACAACCCACAGGTTTTCTCCCGTCCTTTTTGGGCCCTCCGCTTGTACGGGCACACCCGATCTTCTCATCCACAAGGCTCCACGCCCTTTGCAACCGACTGGCCTTGCGCAACTGAAATAGAGGCAAAAAGAGAAGGGCCTTCCACAGGGGAGGTTCCTTCTCCCCGCTGACACTTCAAATAAACTCTGCCTTAGCCGCCTTTTTTCAGCCGTGCCCGTTATGCTTACTGCGCCAAAATCGTTACCACCGGTTTCCCACAGCCTGGGGCAGCGAATTTTACTTTTATCTCGCCGGCAACATTCAGGCTGCGGATTACAGCCATTACCCGGCCATCCAGGTGGGGCACTGGTTGGCTTGGTAGCTGCCCTCTGTACCGGGGGCGGCGGCTGGGGGCTTTGGAACGCTTCAATCATCTCCGGCACGTCCGCTACAGCCAATAGGCCATTAAGGCCAAAGGTGCTGTACCGGGTTGGATCCCGCCGCCGCATCTCCTCGGCAATCTGCCGGTTCAGTTTCCAGCCGGAAACCAGGCCGATTTCGGGAATCTCGTTGCCGGGGCTGTACAGCACCACGCTGGGGTGGTTATAGTCCTTGTCAATCATCTGCTCCAACACCGTTCCCCAGCTGCCGCAGAAATCCAGACCAAAATCCCTGGGGTTCATGGGAACATTCCACATATCCGAGAGCCCGTCCATTACCAGAATTCCCACCTCATCGCAGGCCCGCAGGGTGGTGGGAGGTGCGAATAGCGTTAAACCCTGCCGCTTTCAGGTTATTCACGCGAAACCACTCCACCTCCAAAAAGCGGCCGCGCCAATAATGCCGTTGTCGTGATGAATGCACGCCCCCCGCGGCTTGGTCTCTTTCCTGTTCACGCGCAGGCCCTTCGGATTCCAGTTTTTTCCTCCCACTGGTCCAGCACAGCCTCGCCGTTGCGCAAGACCAACCGGCAGGTGTACAGAGAAGGGGGTATCCGGCGATCAAGGCGCTGGGGCTAAGGCTGGCTATGGGCAATTTTGCCCTCCAGCCGCAGAACAGCGTAGCTCTCCTCCAGCGAGACCGTGGTAATCCGCCGCTTTCCCGGCACAAACCAGGTTTTGCCTCCCCGCAGCAGCCACACGTCCCGGTAAATGCCAGAACCCGGGTACCACCGAGACGAGCACTCGTCATTGACGGCAGGCACCTTTAGGGTATTCTCTTGCCCATAGTTCAGGTAAGGATCCAGACAGACATCAAAGCCTGTGTAGCCATAAGGATTTCCCGCTATAAAGTGGTCATTGAGGTAGACCACGGCCTGGCGCATTACTCCTTCGAACTCCACCCGCCCCCAGTCTGCGGGCGCTGAAAAGGTCCTCAGGTATGTATAGCATTTTGCCGGGTAAAAGCCGCCATACTGGCCGCCGCTCATGCTTTGGGGTCCCCCTCTTCTTCAATCATGGCGTCACGCGGCAAGGTAACGGGCCGTTCCCCGCTGTCATCATGGCCCATGGCTTTGGCGGGCAGCGCGCCCACAACCGGCCCTACGCGGAGGTTTTTGCCCAGAACGGCATCGCCGCTTACATCTTCGACTTTATTGGCGGCGGCAACAACGCGCAGAGCGATGGCACGACCGCTGAAATGTCTGTGCTCACCGAGGCGGCGGATATGGCGGTGGTGCTGGACGGACTTGCGGCGATGGACAAAGTAGACAGCGAAAGTATCTTCTTAGCCAACCAAAGCCAAGGCGGGTTTGTGGTTTCCTATATCGCGGGCACCCAGCCGGAAAAGGCGCGGGATTGGTGGCCATCTTCCCGGCGTATGTGCTGCAGGACGATGCCAGAAAACGCATGGAGGGCCGGGAACCGCCGGAGACCGAGGAAATCATGGGCCTGCTGCTGGGCCGCATTTACGCCGAGGATGCCATGTCCTTTGATATCTATGACGAGATTCAGAATTACCCCGGCCCAACGCTGCTCATCCACGGCACCGCCGACCAACTGGTACCTATTGAATACTCCCGCCGGGCGGCGGAGGTGTTCCCCTCTGCGGAGCTGGTAGAGATTGAGGGTGCGGGGCATGGATTCTTTGGCGCGGATGAAGAAAGGGCCATCCATTTGGCCCTGGATTTTGTGAAAGCAAGTATACAGCAGAAAAAATAAGTATATGCTTTTTGGGTATAGCGTGGTATGCCTCATGGGCATTTGATTTATTCCCTCCCCAGTGATAAAATGGCCTTACACCAGTTAGGGAGGGATTTTTGCAGATTCCTCCGCTTTACACGGATTCCGCCCCCAAACCCCCGAATGTGGGACCGATCCACAAGCATTACAAGTTGGCGCCCCCTGCAAACAACCCCTTTATGTAAAGCGGAAGGCGGAGATGCAGGAAACCGCCAGGTATTTTGAAAAATAGGGCTTGACATAGAGTACACTCCAGTTTGTATAATTGAGAAAACAGGAAAGGATGTTGCATTATGAAAAATTTTGGTTTTGGCCTGATGCGCCTGCCCACAACTGACCCCCAAAGCGCCGGGGCCATCGATGTGGAGCAGGTCAAGAAAATGGTCGACTTGTTTATCCAGAAGGGCTTTACTTACTTTGATACCGCCTGGATGTACTGCGGGTTCCAGAGCGAGCCTACCGTCAAGGAAGTTCTCACCAGCCGCTACCCCCGGGATAAATTCACCCTGGCCAGTAAGCTGCACAACGGCTTCTTTAACAGCCTGGAAGACCGGGATAACGTGTTTAACGAGCAGCTAAAAAAGACCGGCGTGGAGTATTTCGACTACTATATGCTTCACGGCATTGAGTCTGGCAGCTACCCCAAGTACGAGCAGTTCGACTGCTTTAACTGGCTGAAAGATAAGAAGGAAAGGGGCCTGGTAAAGACAGCGGGCATCTCTTTCCACGCCACTGCCGAACTGCTGGATGAGATTCTCACCAAGTATCCCTTTATCCAGTTTGTCCAGTTGCAAATTAACTATCTCGATTGGGAGAGCCAGTGGATCCAATCCCGGAAGTGCTATGAGGTAGCCGTGAAGCATGGCAAGTGGGTCACGGTCATGGAGCCTGTGAAGGGCGGCACATTGGCCAAGGTTCCCCCAGAGGTGGAGGAATTGTTCAAGGCGCACGACGCCAATGCCTCCCCTGCCAGCTGGGCTATCCGGTTCGCGGCCAGCCTGCCAGAGGTAAAGATGGTGCTCTCCGGCATGAGCAATCTCTCGCAGATGGAAGACAACCTCAGCTTTATGGAGAACTTTAAGCCCCTCACCGAGGAGGAGAAAGCCATGGTGATGAAGGCCGGCGACATCATTAACAGCCAGATTGCCGTGCCCTGCACTGGGTGCTCCTACTGCACAGAGGGTTGCCCACAGAAGATCGCCATCCCCCAGTATTTCTCCCTGTTTAACGAGGATATGCGGGAGCATCTGGAGGAGAAGGGCTGGACAGTGAATTTTACCAACTACGCCAATCTGACCAAGAGCTTTGGCGCGGCAAAGGACTGCGTCGGGTGCGGGCAGTGTGAGGAAATGTGTCCCCAGCATTTGCCCATTATTGAGAGGCTGAAAGAGGTTTCGGCGCATTTTGACAGGTAATTAAAACACAAAAAAGCCGGTGGGGAGTGCTCCCCACCGGCTTTCTTGCTTTATATAGCCCCTGCGCAGCCAGATGACGGAATCCAGCTTCTCTTTCCCGCAGAAAACGCCGTTCAGGGCCCGAACCTCCCTGTTGCCGGAACCGTATACCTTCCGCAAGCCGCGGGTTTCCAAAACAGTCATAGGCTTCACCTCTAAAGCATAAAGTCCGCACTGCCTTTCGGCAACACAGACTTTAGCTCAGAAACCTTTCCAGGACCTTTCTGAAATCTTACAGTTCGGAAAAATTTCAGCTTCGGGGCAGATAAAGGGAGAACCCGTTTCCCCGCCCTGTCCAGGCTGTCCGTGGCCCGGCCGCTGGCCGAAGCGTAGACAAGATCGGTCGTTTTGCCGATTTGAGGCTCCGTCATGGTAACTTCACGGTGATTTTTCGGCAAAGGCGTTCCACCTTTCCCCACTGTCAGCTTTTCTGCGATTTTGTTCTGCGCCGCTGAACAGCGCTCCGGGACAGGCCAAGGGTCTCGCTGCCCGGCAAAGCCGGGGTATTTCATATACGGGTAAAACCCTACGATACAAGCCACGCGTCACGTCGCCTTGGTGCGATCTGGCATCTGCGTACAGCCCTTATCTGCCGCCCGTAAACGGGCTATTTAAAAGTTCCCCATCGTAAAGCTTGTCCTCCTCCAACTGGTGCTGGATGTATTCCTGGATCTTTTTTGCATTCTTGCCTGCCGTGTCAACGTAGCATCCGCATATGTACATGGTTCGGGCATACTTCTGCTTCTACTATCCTTATCTTCTTCCACTCGCAAAGAGTTCTCGGTATTTTTCCTACCTCCGGCCTCTTCTCCTTATGGAATACCTTTCTTCTGTATTTTGGTGCAACTGGGAGAGAGCGTCCAAAACGAGGATTTTATAAGGGGAAGTGGAAAAAAATCGTTAGGCTGCAGGATTGTCGGGATTTCACCCCGAAATATTTTTTGTGATTGATGGCCTGGGGCAAGGTCATGGGGCGCCGCCCCACACCCCGCGGCCTTTGAGAAAGGTAAGACTTCGCGAAGCGAAGTCTACGAAACTTTTCCCATTTTCTCTCGGCATCTGAGAGCTGCGTTTTTTCTTCTCTTGCTTACCTTTATCCCCTCGTTTGGACACTCCCCAACTGCGATAGGTATTTGCAATTACACTTGATGTCTGCTAAACTTTTATTGACATCCATCTGAAGGTCCTCCTTTTGGTATTTTTTACTTGCAGTTGCCAGACCGCAAGCTTATTTTTCATCAACAGGAGCTTTTCTATCTACATCAGCACCATAAGCGCTTTTTTGAACCACTCGCCTAGCAAGTGGCATTTTCATTAAACAAAAAGACGACCTCTTTCGAGATCGCCTTTTGCTATTACAAAAAGTTTCTGGGGTTCACCCGGGTGCCGTTCTGGTAAACCTCAAAGTGCAGGTGGGGTCCGGTAGAATCCCCTGTGCTTCCCTCATAGCCTACAATCTCCCCCTGGGAAACGGTTTGCCCGTTATAAACCGCCACAGAGCTCATGTGGGCATACAAGGTACTATATGTACCATTGTGAGAAATCATCACATGGTAACCCCAGCCCATTCCCCAGGTGTCCGAGGTCCAGGCCCGAATTACCGTGCCAGACTCCGCCGCTACAATTGGGGTGCCAAAGGGTCCTGCAATGTCCATGCCTCCGTGGTTCCTGGCTCCGCCAAATTCGTCGGAAATATAGGTAACCCCAGGCATAGGCCAGCAGGGATGGAAACCGTCCACCCCCCCGGTGGAATTGCCTGCCCAAGTTACGCCGCCAAAGCCGCCAGAGGCGTTGGGGTTGCTGCTTGCCCCATTGTTGGCGGCAGCCTCTTCCTCCTCTTTGCGCCTGCGCTCCTCTTCCTCAGCCTTGCGCTTTTGCTCCTCTAAGATCTCCGCAATCTCCCGGTCTCTGGCCTCAATCTCCTCCTGGTTCCGCTGGAGCTCCCCGGCGGTGGCGTCTTGGGCTCCCTGAAGCTCTGTAATGGCCGCGGCGGTCTCCTCGTAAAGGCCGTCTACCTCTTTTTGTTTAGATACCAGGCTCTTTTTCAGCTCAGCCACCATTTCCTTCTGCTTTTCCCGCTCCTCCCGCTCGTCCCGGGTAGCGTCCATATAGTCCCTAAGCTTGTCAATCAGCTCCTGGTCATGGCGGCTCATATTCCCCAGCATCTCCGAGCGCATAGAGAAGTCTGTAAAGCTGTTGGAGTCCAGCAGAATCTCCAGGGTGCTCACCGAGCCCGCCCGGTAAATGGCAGTTACACGCTCCTTAAACTGCTCAATTGTGCCGGACACCTCCTCTTGAGACTTTTTCAGCCGCAAATCCAGCTCGCTGATGCTGTCGTTCAAATCCTCAATATCCTGCCGGGCTGTGTTAATCTGGTTCTGGAGCACGTCAATCTGCTTTTGCAGGGTTTCCAGATACTCCTGCTTTTGGCCCTCCGCCGCCCGCAGCTCCTCCAGCTTGCTTTGCAGCTGCTGGCGCTCCTCTTCCAGGGCAGCCTGTTCGGCCTCTACCTCCTCGGTGGTTCTGGCCAGTACAGAGGAGGGGGTAAGGGTAACCATGCATAGAGCCATTAGGCCGGCGGCAATCCGCTTGCGCAGCTTCCTGTTCATCGTCAATCCTTCCTTTCTCAAGGGATAAATTCCAAAAACCCAGGCGCTTTGCCACAGCCTGGGAGCTATCACCGCAAAGGGAAATCGTCCGAATACAACATATTATATCCCATTGCCCCTCAGAATTTTTTCTAAAAAGGAATAATATTTGTAAATTAACTTTGAAAAAGGGACAAAAGCAGGCCTCCAAAACACCAGGGGGCCAGGCCGATTGCTCACGTTTTCAGCCTATTCGCCGTTCTCCTCAGGCCCATAGGGCACCCGTTCAAACACCTCCATTACCGGCTGCTTAGCCCAAAGCCCTGGGGTAATCCGTACCGAATAGCCAAAGCCTGAATCGCACATCCAGGCCTGGGGCTGGGCGGCAGGCAGGCCAAAGCCGGCCAGCACCGAGGTCATTACCCCGCCATGAGTTACCAGCACCGACTCTGTGATCCCCCTGGTCATCAGGTTCTCCACCAGCAGCTGGAACCCTTGGCAAACCCGCTGAAAAAACACCTGGCCGCTTTCTCCCCCAGGCGGAGGATTCTGCCCGGCCAGCCAGCCGGCAAACCGGGGGTCGCCCTGTAGGTCCTGGGCGGTTTTCCCCTCCCATTCACCAAAGTCGCACTCGGCCAGCTCCAGCACTACCTCTGGCTCAGCCTGGGGATAGAGCACCTTTAGGGTATCCACACAGGCAATGGCCGGGCTGGCGCAAAAGAGCTGGGCCTTTGGGTACACAAATTCCTGTTTTAGGGCAGTAAGCCGGGAAATGGCGTCCAGGGCCAGGGGAGACTGGCCCCGGCCCACATAGCGGCCCTCTAAAACACCCTGGCTGGGCATGGCCCGAAGCATGTGGATCACATAAGATTTCATGGGACACCTCCTTGTGTGGGACTATTATAGCGGAAATACGGGCCATTGGCAAGGGGCAAGCTTCCCTTTTGCCGCTTGGTTAAAGCCGTGCAAAAAAGCGGCCTCCCCTCCGGAAGCCGCCTCTTTTTTGCTCTTTACTTTTTTCCCTGGCCCCCTGTCGCTGTAATCGCCTTCTTTTTCCAGCCGCCCCGCAGGTAGGCAGCTGTTGTAAGCAGCGCGCCCACTACCCAAGAAATCAGCAGCGAGAGAAACAGCGGGTCCGGCGTGCCAGAGCCCATTGCCCCGCCCTCCGGCCGGGTAAGGAACTCTAGCCCATAGGCCACAGGCACCCGCACCACAACAGTGGTGATAATGGAAATCCACATGGGGGTCATGGTGTCGCCTGCCCCCCGCATAACGCCGGAGAGAATCTGGGTAACCGCCATGGCTATGTAACCCACCGCCAGGGTTTGGAGCATGCGCTGGCCCAGCTCAATTACCTCAGGCGTGTCTGTAAACATAAGCATCAGGTATTTGCCAAAAAGCAGGATCAGCCCCACCAGCACAACAGACACGGAAAGGCCCATAATCATGCCAGACTTTGCTCCCTTTTCCGTCCTATCCAACCGGCCCGCGCCAATGTTCTGGCCGGTATAGGTGGTCATGGCAGAGCCAAAGGTAAAGTTTGGCATCATGGCGAAGCCGTCTACCCGCATAACCACTGTATTGGCCGCCAGCACCAAGGAGCCAAAGGAATTGGTCAGGTTCTGCACAATGATCATGGCAAAGGAAAAAATTGCCTGGGTCAGGCCGCTGGGCAGCCCAAGCTTTGCCAAGCGCTTCACAAAAATGGCTTTTGGCCACAAGCTCCGCAGAGTAATGGTAAAGATGTCCTTCATGCGCAGCAGCCGGATAACGCACAGCACCCCGGAAACAAACTGGGCAATAATGGTAGCCCAGGCCACCCCGGCTACTCCCCACTGAAACCCCGCCACAAACCAAATATCCAGCCCAATATTCATCCCGCAGGCCGCCAACAGGAAAACCAAGGGCATAATAGAATCTCCCAGCCCCCGGAGCACCCCAGAGATTACATTGAAAAAGGCGGAGCCAATAAAGCCAATGAACAGGATAAACATGTAATCACAGGCCATATCGTAAATATCCCCCGGGGTGTCCAGCATGGACATTACCGGCCGGGTAATCAGCGGGCCCAGAATCATTACAAAAGCCGTGCATACTAAGGTGGCTGTAATGGTGGTGCCAATGGTGTCAGAGAGGTTATCCCGCTCTTTGGCCCCAAAATATTGGGAGACCATTACACTTGCGCCTACAGAAACGCCCATAAACAGCACCAGCAGCAGGTTAATCACCGGCCCGCTGGCGCCAATGGCCGCCAAGGCGCCATCGCCTACATAGTTGCCCACCACAATGGAATCCACGGTGCTGTAAAGCTGCTGGGCCAGGTTGCCAATGAGCAGCGGCACCGAAAACCGTACCAGGTTTCGGGTGGGGCTGCCAACCGTCATATCCTGGGCCTCAAACAGCGAGGAGAACTTGCCTGCCATCATTTAAGTACTACCTTCCTTCCCTCAAAACACTAGTCTTTTTGCCAATTTGGCAATTTTCTCCTCCCCATTATACCATAGAACTCAAGGAAAAGCTTTAGTGCGTATTCGCCAAAGTTCTCAGGGCATCCGCCAGCATTTCGAGGGTGTTTTGCACAAATATTGTTCATTTATCAGAACAATTTAAAGCAAAAACTCCATCTGCACATCGCAAGGCTCCTTTTCCACATGGCAGGGGTCGTACTCCAGGGCCTCCACGCAGCCCATGCTGTGGTAAAAGGCCTGGCTCTCCGCTGCGGACATGGCGGAGATATAGAGCTTTTTGGCCCCCAGCTCCCGGGCAGAGCCGGCCGCCAGGCCAAAGAGTTTCCGGCCCAGGCCGCCCCGGCGTAAGTCTTGGGAAACATGCATCTCTGCCAGCACCGCATACTGGCCGCTGCTGCCAATCAGGTTTTTCTCCACGCTTGCAAAACCTTTTAAGGTATTTTGAAAAAAAGCGCCCCACACAGCGCCGCCCTGGGCCAGCACCTTTGTCAGCTGAGCGCAAACCCGGCGGTAGTCGGCCGCGTCCCAATCCTCTGTAAAGGCAATATCCTTGAGAACCCACTGGCCCTCTTCCTTGCGCCAGCACTTTTCCACCTTTTGAAAGCGCTGGAACTGGGAGAAAAGGCCTGGCTCAATTTCTTCCGGCTGAATTTTTCGGTAGATTATTTCCATAGCAAAGCCCCCTAAACAAAAAGCGGGAAACAAAGAAAGGGCCCCCGGCGGGGAGCCCTTTCCTATCATCCTCACTGTACTCTACACAATCAGCGTGATAATCCGCAGCACAAACAGCCCAAAGGATACCCACATAACCGGGTGAATCTCCTTTGTCTTTCCAGTGCAGACCTTCAGAATTACCCAAGCCAAAATGCCGAACATAATGCCATTGGCAATGGAGTATGTAAAGGGCATCATGACCAAGGCTAGGAAACCGCCGACCACATCGGCGATATCCCCTTCAAACTTCATCTTCAGCACAGATTTCATCATCAACAGGCCCACAAACAGCAAGGCCGGGGTGGTGGCAAAGCTGGGGATGGCCAGGAAAATGGGAGAGAGGAATAGGGCAAGCACAAAGAAAATGGCGCTGGATACCGCTGTTAAGCCAGTGCGGCCCCCTTCCGCCACGCCGGCGGTGGATTCCACATAGCTGGTTACCGTGGAGGTGCCCAGCATAGAGCCTGCCACAGTGCCAATGGCGTCGCTGAGCAGGGCCGGGCCCGCATTGGGCAGCTCGCCCTTCTCGTTCAGCAAGCCCCCTTGGTCCGCCACGCCAATTAAGGTGCCCACGGTATCAAACAGATCTACAAACAGAAAAGCAAACACAATGGCCGCAAAGTTTACCAAGTGCCCGGCGGCAAAGGCAAAATCGAACTGGAAGAAAGTGGGGGCCAGGGAGGGAGGCAGAATGCCGCCGCTGAAATCCGGAATAAGGGAGTTGCCCTGATACCAGCCGGTAAGCTGGGCAATGATGCCCAGCACCCAGGTGGCTAAAATCCCCCACAGAATGGCGCCCTTAATCTTAAAATGCCACATAACCCCAATAAGCAGCAGGCCAATAAAGGCCAGCACCACCTGGGCCGAGCCCACATTGCCCAGCACCACCAGGGTAGAGGCGTCGTCGGAGACAAAGCCCGAGCCCTGCAGGCCTACAAAGGCAATAAACAGGCCAATGCCCGCGGAAATGCCATACTTTAGGTTGGCGGGCACAGCATTTACCAAAGTCTCCCGGAACTTAAAGATAGACAGGATAATGAAGATAATACCCTCTGCCAAAATGGCGGTAAGGGCCACCTTCCAAGGGTCGGTAACCCCCATTTCTGCCAGCATGGGGCAAACCGTAAAGGCAAAGTAGGCGTTTAGGCCCATACCAGAGGCCAAGGCTACAGGGTAGTTGGCAAACAACCCCATAATTAGGGTGGCCATTGCGGCAGATACCGCCGTGGCAGTAAACACCGCCCCCTGGTCCATTCCCGCCGCGGCCAGCATGCTGGGGTTTACCGCCAGAATGTAGGCCATAGAAAGGAATGTAGTAATACCCGCAATCACTTCGGTTTTTACGTCAGTGCCGTGGTCTTTCAGCTTAAAGTGCGCCAATAGCTTTTCCAATCGTTTCGTCCTCCTTGAAGAAATTTACGTCCCAGGCTAAAAAGAAAGCCAGCCTAGCCGCGCACTTTCAGTATAAACGTTTCTTCAAAAAAAAGCAACTATTTTGTCACAATTTATTCATAAAATTGGAATTTTCTTTCAGGCTCTCCTCATATATCTTTCGAAAAAACCGGTACATAGGCATTAGGCCCCCAAAGGATTCTGCCAACCGCTCCGGCAGGTCCTGTGCGAACAAGCCCTGGCCAAAATAGTTCTCATACCCCACGCTAGGTTCCTTCCGGTTGTACCAAGGGTTCAGCAGCTCTCCCCTGTCTCCCTTGGGGCGCTTGTATTCCTCCCCCCACAGCCGGCTTTTCTCCCGGTCTGGAATTCCCAGCACCAGGGCCGCAAAGCCTTCTGGGTCCCGGTCTATATTGGCCCTGTACAGCTCCGCCTGCCTGGCGGTACAGTTCCAAAAGCCCGCCCCATGGCTGCTTCCCTCTACCCCAAACTCAAACCAGAGCATAGGGCCCTGGCGCTCTGCTCCCTGGCGCTGCAGGGAAAACCACAGGTGGTCATGGTAGGGCCCCCGGCCAAAAAGCCGCCTAGCGTCCCGGTAAATTCTGGACACACGCAGGCTCAGGCTCTCCTCTGGCCAGCGCTGGTCCAACCTCGCCCTTACCGCCTCGGCCAGCTCTTTAAAAGGAGCCTCTACCAGCCGCCGGTATTCCTCCCGGTGGGCCTGGAACCAGGGGCGCTCATTGTTTAGGGAAAGCTCCCAAAGAAAGTCTATCCCTTGTTCCGTTAAAGGCATTTTCCTCTGTCCTTTCCCGGTTTACTCCAGCACCGGCCGCTGGGGCTGTACCGCCTTGTAGGTAGGCCGAATGATCTTCCCGGCCCCTACCAGCTCCTCAATCCGGTGGGCGCTCCAGCCCGCAATTCTGGAGATAGCGAAAATAGGGGTGTACAGCTCCATAGGCAGGTCAAGCATGCTGTAAATAAAACCGCTGTAAAAGTCCACATTGGCGGAAACGCCTTTATAGATCTTCCTGTCCTTTGTAATTGCCTGCACCGCCAGCCGCTCTACATTGCCATACAGCTGAAATTCCGCGGTGCGGCCCTTTTCCTTGGAAAGCCCCTCTACAAACCGAGCCATGGTTTTGGCACGGGGATCAGAGATAGAGTATACAGCATGCCCCATACCGTAGATCAGGCCAGAGCGGTCAAAGGCCTCTTTATGCAGCAGCTTTACCAGGTAGGCGCTAATCTCCTCATCGTCGTTCCAGTCCTTTACATGGGCCTTAATGTCCTCAAACATCTGCACTACCTTAATATTCGCGCCGCCGTGCTTTGGCCCCTTTAGGGAGCCCAGGGCCGCCGCAATGGCAGAATAGGTATCGGTGCCAGAGGAGGTGACCACATGGGTGGTAAAGGTAGAGTTGTTGCCGCCGCCATGGTCCGCGTGAAGAATCAGGGCAATATCCAGCACCTTGGCCTCCAGCCCTGTATACTGGCAGTCTGGCCGGAGGATGCGCAGAATGTTTTCCGCTGTGGAAAGCTCTGGGTCCGGCTGGTGGATAAACAGGCTTTGGCCGTCGTGATAATGGCGGTAAGCCTGGTAGCCATACACCGAAAGCAGGGGAAACAGGGCGATAAGCTGGATACACTGGCGGAGCACATTGGGAACGGAAATATCCTCGGCCTCTTCGTCATAAGAATATAGGGTAAGCACGCTTCTGGCCAAAGTATTCATCATATCACTGCTGGGGGCTTTCATAATAATATCCCGGACAAAGCTGGTAGGCAGGGTGCGGTAAAAAGAGAGCAGCCCGCAAAACTCCTTTAGCTGGCTTTCCTGGGGCAAGCTGCCAAAAAGCAGCAGGTAGGCAATGCGCTCGTAGCCAAAATTGTCGTCTTTTGGCTGGCAGCGGATCAGCTCCTCTACATCGTAGCCCCGAAAATACAGCTTTCCTTCACAGGGCACGCTTTTGCCGTCCACCTGCTTGCTAGAGACAATTTCAGAGATATTGGTAAGGCCGGTAAGCACGCCCTTGCCGTTCAGGTCCCGCAGGCCCCGCTTCACATCGTATTTGGCGTAGAGCTCTGGGTCAATCCGGCTAGTCTCTACGCACTGCTGGGCCAGGCGGCGAACCTCTGGCCTAATTTCTGAGTATATGGACATAAGTAGTAATCTCCTTTTCCACAGTCACTTTGTTTCGATAAAGTTATTTCTCATTATACTAAAAACCAGGTTGGCGCGCAAGGGGGAAATTGTAAACATTTTTCTTTACGGGGAACTACGGGAGAAAGGGGGTGCATCCCCTTTCTCATACGCCCGCATGGCCGTTTGTATTTTGCCGCCAGTAGAGAAAAACAGCGCCCAAGCCGCCCTTCTATAGCCAAAAGCCCCCATTCCTTTTTCTCCTTTCCCCACCCAATCCTTTTCCTGAAAGGTCGTGATTCCCCATGCGCCATCTCTCCCGTCTTGTAAAAAACCTGGCCATTCTTCTCTCGCTTATCCTCTGTGTTTGGTGCGCGGCAGAAAAGCTGGACAGCTGGGCCAAATCCCTTACCGGCTCCCTGCCTCCCTCCGCCCCCTCTCCCAGCCCCTCTCCCCAAAGCGCCCCTGTGTGGTCTGAGGACGGTCTTAGCTCCTCTCAAACCATGCTGGGCCTTCCTGACGACGGCATTGTGCCCATTCACAGCGACTTGCTCCCAGACCTAGAGGCAAGCCCTGACCCCAACCGCGCCTGGAAGGAGGTGCAGGAGCTCCAGCTGGACGGGGGAACCCAGGTAGGCAATTTTTTTGTTCGGGATTCCACCGGCTCTGGCACCGACCTGGAGGCCGCCCTGGGCCAAGAGCCAGATGTACACATAAAGGCCGATGGCTCGGTAGAGGTACTGATCTACCATACCCACACCTCAGAAGCCTATTCTCAGTCTGCCCCAGGGTTTTATTACACCGATATGGAAACCCGCACCCAAAACCAGGACCTTAGCGTGGTGGCCGCTGGCGAAGAGCTGGCAAAAGCCCTGGAGTCCAGAGGAATTGGGGTGGTACACGACAAAACCGTAAACGACTCTGCCTATAACGGCTCTTATTCCCGGTCCTGGGAGGTAATCCAAAGCAATTTGGAAAAACACCCGGGTATTCAGGTTACCATTGACCTGCACCGGGATTCCATGACCACAGAGGAAGGGATTAAATACAAGCCCACCGCCCAAATTGAGGGACGAAAAGCAGCCCAGGCCATGATTATTGCCGGGTGCGACGCCGACGGCAGCTGGGGGGATTTTCCAGACTGGGAATACAATCTGCAGCTGATTTTAAGGGTTCAGCAAAAGGCCCAAGAGCTGTACCCCGGGCTTATGCGGCCGCTGAACTTTTCCAACAGCAAGTACAATATGAACGCCACCCATGGCTCTATGCTAATTGAGGTGGGCACAGAGGTAAACACAGCCGGCGAGGCCAGGTATACTGGCCAGCTGCTGGGAGAAATTCTTGCAGAAACCCTAAAGGGCTTGGAATAACCAGGGGTTTTTGCGGAAAACTAAAGCCAAGAAAAGCAGGAGGGTTTCGGGGAAAGCCCACAGGCCCGGTATGCCAAAAGCGCCGTACCCCAAGGGCTGCTCCCAGCGCCTTTCAGAAAGGAAATCTCAAAAATGAAAAAAGATACCCGTCCCTTTTGGTTCGGCCTTGGCATTGGCATGTTTGTTTTTCTCACCACCGCCGGGCTTTTGGCTGTAGATTACCAGGGCCGCAAGCTCAGCTTTGGCGACACCACCCCTTTGGCCCAGCTGGACCGGCTCCCCAGCCGTACCCAGCTCACTGTAAAGGCCTTTGGCCGGGAGGAGAGCTGGGATATTACCCCCCTGGACAAGTTCTGGAACTTCCTTTGCGATTTCAGCTGCCTGCCCCATGGATGACCAGAGCTTTTGGAACAGCTGCCGGCTTTTTCCAAATTGCCGTATGACCTCTGGCATGGCCGCGCAGCGCTTCCGCCTCTGTATTTTACCCTTTTTTCGCAAACTCAATTCTTGTAAGGAGGGCTCAATTTGTTCCAAAACATATCCCGATTCTGGGTCGCCCTGCTGGCCGGGGCGTTCCTTACCCTGCCGCCTATGGGCGCCCAGGCCGCCATTCCCACCACCGGCGGCCCCTTAGGCGTGCGGGCGGTAGGCGCTCTGGCCTGGGGCCTGGTGGCGGCAGGCTTTTTAGGCGTGGCCCTAACGGTTTGGGCCAGCGGCAGGCCAAAGCCCCGGCGCAGGCTGATCCGGGCAGAGTCTGGCGGGCAAATTCCAGAAAAGATGGTCCACTCCCCGGTATACACCCCGCCACCCCACCGCAGGCAGTATAAAAGCTGCCAGGTGAGAAGATAGAAGACGGCCCCCTTTTCGGAGGCCGTCTTTTTGCATGTATGGTCCTGGGTCCCTTTATTCCCCGTAAGGCTGAAAGCACAGGTCCAAGTCCACTGTCACGTCTATACCCGGTATGGCGCCTTGGTCGCTGTACTGCCAGGTGCGGAACTGGTAGCAAAGGGCCGGCACAGGATTATAGTCCGCATACCAGAAATCATAATCCTTTAGCTTTTCCAGGTCGTAAAAATTGTAGGCCTGGTGTTTATTAAAGTACACACAGGGAATGTAGCCCGCCTTTTTCACCCGCTCGCAAAAGGCCTGGGCACACTCTGTCACCGTCTCTCCCGAGCAGTCCAGGGCCCGCAGGGTATCTGCCGGCAGCTCTTCGCTGGGCACCGGATCCTCCCAGTCGAACACAATGGGGTACTCCAGCCCCTCCCCGGCCAGCTGCTCAATCACAAAGTCGGCCTCCGCCTCTGCCTCCACCGCTGTTACCGCCTGGGAGAAAAAGTACACTCCCCGTTTCAGCCCGGCGTTTTTGGCCTCGGTAAGGTTCCGTTCAAAATGCTTATCCGGGGTAAGCAGCCCCTGGGTCATGCCCCGGTAGCCACAGCGGATAATGGCAAAGTCTACCCCCGCGGCTTTTACCGCGTACCAGTCCACCTCGCCCTGAAACTCTGAAACATCAATGCCAAGGCTGGCCTCTTTGTAGCGGATTATGCCATTTTCCTCGGAAGCAAAGCCTTTGGGGTCCAGCTTGTTGTCCGGAATATCAAAGTCCGGCACGATCATCTCCCCATTGTATATGTCGTCAATCAGCTTCATCCCCTCGGGGATAGTCTGGCTGCTGGCGCTGGGCTCCGCCTCCTGAGGGTCCTCATGGTCTCCTGTGGCGAACACAATAATGAGGGTAATAATTACCACAACCACCGCCACCGCCGCGCAGGCCAGCGCCAAGAGCCTGATCTGTCTTTTGTCCATTCCTCTCATTGGGTCCTCCGTAATTTACATGGCAGGAATATGTTACGCGTACTTTTTCAAGGCGATATTAATCGGCACCTCCTGGGAGATACCCGGCACTGTGCCGGTTTCCGTATACTGCCACATCTTAAAGTCGTAGTAAAAGCTAGGCTTGGGCCTATACTCGGCATACCACAGGTCATAGTTGGTCAGCCGGGAAAGGTTCAGCCGGTTGTAAGCCATTGTTTTGGTGGCATAGTAGCAGGTGTCGTACCCAGCGGTTTTCATTTTGCCGCAAAAGGTGTTGATAAAGCCTGTTACCTGCTCGCCGTTGCAGCCCACCACCCGGGAACGCTCGTCCTGGCTGCCGTCCTCCTTTAGGTCGTACTCCCAGTAAAAGGCAATGGGATACTTTACAGAGTACTCCCGAATCTGCTCCAGCACATACTTTGCCTCCTCGTCGGCTTCGGCGTCGGTAGCGGCCTTAGAGTAGAAATAAACCCCCACCTGCAGCCCGGCCTCGGTGGCGCCGGTAATGTTCTGGACAAAATTGGCGTCAGCCTTAATGCGGCCCTTCATTTTTTCCCGCAGGCCCACCCGGATCATGGCAAAGTCCACGCCGCTGTTCTTCACCTGTACCCAGTCGATATCGCCTTTTTTTTCGTTTACGCTAACGCCTACATAAGAGTCGGCGCCAGTGTACTCCACCACGCTGTTTTCCTCCACAAAATCGTCTAGGGAATAGGAATTCAGGGCAATGTCATAGTAGGGGATGGTGGTGTTGCCGTCGTAATAGTCGTTCACCTCCGCCTGGGAGCCTGTCCGGCTGATCATCTCCACCGAGCTGGTGCGGGGCCCCTGGGCAAGGGTAACCGCGGAAACCCCCACTATTACTGCCACCAAAAGGGCCGTAACGGCCAAGAAAATATTCCTTTTTGTTCCCATGGCAGCTCATCCTTTCTTTATTCAGCTGCCGGGCAAGCGGGGGACGCTTTTGGAAAAAGCCCGGCATATTCCTCTTTATTATACAAGAAAATCGGGAAAAAGGCAACAAAAAGGGGCAGTTTCCAAAAATTATTCATATTTTCCAGAAAAAGCGAAAAAAGGGCAAAAAAAGCCGGGGCAGCCGGGGCCCATATGGCCCCAAACCGCCCCGCCAAAAGGCTTTGGCGCCTTCTGTGTGGAAACATTTTACTCTTGTCAGCCAGCCCCGTGCTTGGCCTTTCCCTTTTTCCTGCTCAGCCGCCGCTTCACCTTCCCCGCGTATACCGGGCTCTGGGAATTGGCGATTACATGGTCTACCAAATGCAGCGCTGCCAGCATAAACACAATGGCAAACAGCAGCAAGGGCATTAAAGCAATCAACATGGGCAGGGTCATGCTCTCTAGGGCAAAGAACCACCCAAAGAACAGGAACGCCAGCATAAACGCGGAAAGCAGCCCGGAAAACAGCAGCCCCCGCAGGGTATTAAAGGGCGCGCTGACCTTAAACAGCATAATAAACCCTGTCATCCCAGTCATAATTACCGCCATGGTAGAGGTCTCCCGGCTGCTCAGGTCTAAGGGGCCTGCCAGGGCACAAAGCGCCACAATGTTGGCTGTCATGGTCAGCGCCGCCGGGATGCACATGCGGATGACATTGCCAATAAATTTTCCCTGCAGCCGGTCGTTATTGGGCTCCAGGGCCAGAATAAAGGAGGGAATGCCAATGGTCAGGGAGCTGATCAGCGTTTGCTGGATAGGCTCGAAGGGATAGGTATAATTGATGAAAATAAACAGCACGCCGATCAAAGCAGAGAAAATGGTCTTAACCAAAAACAGGGAACTGGAACGCTGCAGGTTGTTAATAGACCTGCGCCCCTCCTGAACCACCAGGGGCATAGAGGCAAAGTTGGAATCCAGCAGCACCAGGTTGGATACTGTGCGGGCCGCGTCGCTGCCAGAGGCCATAGCCACAGAGCAGTCTGCCTCTTTTAAGGCCAATACATCGTTTACACCGTCCCCTGTCATGGCCACAGTATGGCCGTCTTCCCGCAGGGCCTTTACAAAGGCCAGCTTTTGCTGGGGGGTTACCCGGCCGAACACCGCGTACTCCTTTACCGCCCGGCGGATGTCCTCATCTGTGCTCAGGGTGGTGGCGTCCACATATTTGTCCGCGTGATCCAGCCCGGCTTTCCGGGCAATATTGGCCACAGTAACCGCGTTGTCTCCGGAGATTACCTTTAGGTCCACCCCCTGGTCCGCAAAGTACCGGAGCGTGCGGGGGGCCTCTTTGCGGATCCGGTCGCTGATGAGCACCAGACCCATGGTCCCAATGCCCCCAGGCAGCTCCTTGCCCCCAAAGGGGTCCTGGGCCCTGGCCAGCACCAGCACCCGCTGGCCGTTTTTGGAGCAGGCCTCTACCTGGGCCCGAATGGCCCCAAAGCCCTGGCCTAAAATAAACTCGCCGGCGCCCATTACATAGCTGCCCCGGCCAGGGAAATAGGCCCCGCTCCATTTTCTGGCAGAGGAAAAGGGCACCGTGTCTCCCGCCCGCCAAGAGCTGGTCCCGGGCAGGTACTCCTTTAATGCCATAAAGGTGGGGTTGCTGTCGCTTAGGCTGTTGACCAAAGCAGTAAGAGCCTCCTTCATCTCCTCCTCTGTATGGCCTGCAAAGGGGCGCAGCTCATCCACCTGCATGGTGCCCTCGGTAATGGTACCGGTTTTGTCTAGGCAGAGCACATCTACCCGGGCCAGGGTTTCCACGCAGTACATATCCTGTACCAGGGTCTTGTGGCGGGAGAGCTTAATCACGCTGACAGCAAAGGCCAGGCTGATAAGGAGCACCAGGCCTTCGGGGATCATGCCCACCATAGCGGCGGCGGTGCTAACCACAGAGTTCTGAAAGGTATCGCCCAAAACAAAGTACTGTTTCCAGAACAGCAGGCCCCCAATGGGCAGAATGGCAAAGCCGATGATCTTTACAATAAAGTCGATGGAGTTCATAATCTCGGAGTTCCGCTTCTTTATGTAGCTGGCGTCTCCGGCAATTTTGTTGGCATAGTTTTCCGCCCCCACATGCTCCACCTGGGCCGAGCAGGTACCGCTGACCACAAAGCTGCCCGAGAGCAGCGGGTCCCCCGGCTGCTTCACCACCGGGTCCGACTCGCCGGTAAGCAGGGACTCGTTCACCTCGCACT
>CAJUSM010000032.1:18145-32131 GCA_910588935.1 uncultured Oscillospiraceae bacterium | reverse complement strand
TATTCCTTCTTCCCGGCCAAGTTCAGCCTAGGGGCCTATCAGTACATCATGCAGAGAGCAACCAGGAACAGAATGATATTGATGACGAGCTGGTAGGCCCTGCGGCCTTTTGACATAATCATTTTTCCCGCCTCCTTTAAAAGATCGCGTTTTCTTCGCTTACCTTGCGTACCACCAGGTTGGACACCATTACCAGCGTAAAGCCTACCACAGACTGGAGCAGGCCCGCTGCCGACGACCGCCCTATGCCGCCAGAGGCCATCAGCGCCCGGTACACATAGGTGTCTATGGTGTTGGTTACGGCATACAGAGACCCGGAGTTCTGGGGCACCTGGTAGAACAGGCCGAAGTCTGAATAAAAGATGCGGCCAATGTTCATAATCAGCAGGGTAATAATGGAGGGAATCAGGCACGGCAGGGTAATCTGGGTAATCTGCTGCCACTTGCTGGCTCCGTCCAGCTCGGCCGCCTCATAAAAGCTCTGGTCTATGCCGGCAATGGCGGCTATGTATATCAGCGTGCCATAGCCCACGCCTTTCCAGCAATTGGTTATAATCAGGATAAGCGGCCACCAGGTGGTGTCGTTGTACCACTGCACGGGATCCTGGCCCAGCAGGGGGAGAATACTGTTGTTGAGCATGCCGTTCTCGTGGCTGAGCAGGGCGAACACAATGTAGCTGACAACCACAATGGAAATAAGGAACGGCAGCAGGATAGAGCTCTGGTAGAACTTTTTCAGCCCCTTGTTCACCACGTCGGAGATGAAGATGGCTAGAATTATGCCCACCACCATGTTTACAATGATGAAAGCCACGTTGTAAAGCAGGGTGTTGCGTATAATGACCGCGGCCTCGTTGGAGCTGAAGAGAAACTCAAAATTTTTCAGGCCGGCCCAGGGGCTGCCGAAAATGCCGCTATTAACCTTATAGGTTTTGAAAGCCACGACAATGCCGGCCATGGGGATGTAGTTGTTGATGAACAGATAGACCGCGCCCGGCAGCAGCATGAGGTAGAGGGGGATGTACTGCTTGAAAAGGGCCGGGCTCATTTTCTTTTTTTCCATGGTCCGTCCTCCCTTATCATTACCCAAGAGGGCTTATTGGTTCTCTAGCCACTCGTCCAGCTGGCGCTGCTTTTCGTCCATCACGGTCTGCAGGCCGGCGGCGTACAGGGCGTCGTTGAACTCCTTGAGCTTTTCGTCAATCTCTACCGCGCCGAAGGCCAGGTCCTTCCAGTACTGGTCCCGCACAGAGTTCAGCTGGGCAATTTCGGTAGCCACAGGGGTGGAATTGAAGGTAAAGCCGAAAGCCTTGGACTTCATCAGGCCATCGTTGTACACGGCGTATTGGTCCCAGATATCCGCGGGGTTGCCCTCCCAAGCGTGTCCGGCAAACTGGTTGGGGTAAATGAAGCCATAGTCATTGTGGTAGCCAACGCTGTTGGCGTCCACTCCTTCGGGATAGGCGGCCTGGCCGTTTTCGGTCTCAACCCAGTCCTCGCCCTCAATGCCCCAGTTGATCAGGTTGTTGAACTCGCCGCTGACATAGGTCCAGTTCATAAACTGGGCGGCCTTTGCCGGGTCCTCCGCGGCATTGGCAATGCAGAGCAGGTCGGCGTTTACGGCGTTGGTGTTCTTCATACCCTCGCCCAGCGGGATTACTTCTACCTCGTAGCCGGTCTGAGCCAGCTTCTCAATGTTGGTGTTGGGTTTAATGTTGGTAATGAAGGAGAACGAGTTGCCGGCTTTCATCTTCAGCTCACCGCTGTCCTGGTTCACCGCGATATCTTGAGAAAGATATCCGGCGGTAAACCACTTGCGGCCAATTTCGCAGAAGGTGCGCCACTGGTCGCTTTCGAACCAGTTGGTGATGGTGGTGGTCTGGCCGTAGTTTTCCAAAACGCCGAAATCGTCGCCCAAATTGTCCATATAGCTCAGTTCCTGCAGGCCCATAATGGAGGTGCCGTCCAGGCAGATCATATCGGGGTATTTCTCCTTCACAGCCGCAAACAGGTCGGTAATCTGGTCGAAAGAGGCGTAGTCGTCTACGGTAACATTAAAGTCCTCTACCTTGTAGCCAAGCTCATCGAAAACGTCTTTGCGCACAACAATGCCAGCCGGATAGGCCCGCTCCTTCATGTTAGAGAAGCCTACCAGGAAGTCGCCCACATAGCCCGCGTTGGCATCATCGCCCAACGTGGCAAAGGCGTCCTTCAGCTGTTCCTTGTAATCAGCGCAGTTAACTATATACTCAGACTCAATGTAGGTCGCGAACTGGTTGGCCATGCCAGGGAAGATATCCAGGGGCTCGCCGGCCGCCAGCATCATGGATATCTGGGAGTTGTAGGTGCCAAAGGTCATGGGGATCATGTTCACGGTCATGTTCAGCTCTTTCTGGGCCAGCTCGTCCACGGCCTGGTTTACCTTGCTCTGGTTGGTGCCCTCCTGGGCCACCAAATACAGGTAGTTTACCTGATAGCCTTCGCCGTCTACAGCGGTGCTGCCGCTCTCGGCCTCGCTGGTGTCCTCGCTGCTCTCGCCGCCGGTGCTTTCGGCGCCGCCAGCCTCGCTACTGGCAGGGCCCGCGGCGCTACTCCCTTTTTCACCGTCGCCGCTACAAGCGGTGAATACCGAGGCCACTAGGGCCAGGGCCAGCAGCAGGCTGATGAGTTTTCTTAGTTTCATATTTCTTTCCTCCATTTTTCCGGCGGTGCTCCCACCGGTTTTTTCATCAGATATATCATAACAAATTGGACAGGGGGAAAAGTATAAGTAAATGGTATATAAACTATCAAAAATCAGACATTTTGCTGTTTTTCACTTTCCAATTTCCGGTTTCTCCTATAAAATATAGCCGGTAAACCTAGGGGCGTGCGCCCCAAAGCAGAAGGAGGCGGGACCGTATGGGAAAGGAAAGGGAGCCGATGCCGGCGCTACGGAAAATTATGATTTGGCTGCTGACTCTGTTTGCAGCAATTCTGGTGGCCGGGCTGGCGGCTTTGGTCGGTTCGGAGCGGAAACTGGCCAAAGAAACCAACGAGCGCTGTGCAAACCTGATTGAGGGCCGGCTGGAGGAAATCGACAATCATCTTTCCGCGGTAAACCTATATATGACCGAGCAGCTGCTCACGGGCACGGCGGTGGAGAACATCCTCTCCGCTCAGGACCCCCAGCGGCGGAACGTGGCCGCCAGAGAGCTGTGGGGAGATATTTACAGGCAGCGCAAATACTGGAACGAAAAGCTCAATTTTTTCTTCTATGCTCCTCAAAACGGCGCCGAGGTTTTCTGCTACGACGGCGCGGGAAACTATGCCGACTGCAACCGCCTGCGCCGCATGGTGAAAGAGCGCTGGAAAAACGGAGAGCTGGGAACCGGGGATTTCCGCTGGAAACCGGTGAGCATAGAGGGCCGGGTTTATCTGCTTCAGTGCTACACGGAGAACGGCGCGGTGGCGGCCTGCTGGAGCTCTTGGGACGAGGCCATGACGTTTCTTGTGGAGGATGTTCTGACAGAAGAGGGTTTTTACATTGTGCTGGACCAAAACGGAGAGCCGGTTGTCCCAGACCAAAGGCTGGAAGAAATGCAGGGCCGGGAAACCGGCTGGGCTGATTTTTCCGGCAGCTTTTCCATGGATTACGCCAGGCTGGTTCTGGCGGTAGCAGACAGCCCCCGGCGCAACCGGGAGGCCCAGCTGGCCTTTATGGCTTTCTTTGTGGTAACCTTAATTGTGGTGGCGGGCTTTTCTATTTATACCCTCACCTACTTTCAGCGCTTTATTCAGCGCCCCTTTGTTCACTTAAAAGAGCATGTGGCCGATTACGATTCTGTGCGCAAAAACGTAAAACGCCGGGGCTTTGCCGAGCTGGAAATGGCCATGTCCGCCTTCGACGCCCTGGCAGCCCAGCTGAACCAGCTGAAAATAGACCAGTATGAGGAACGAATGGCCCTGGCCAAAACCCAGCTGGAGTATTTCCAGCTACAGATTAAGCCCCATTTCTTTGTAAACTGCTTCAGCATACTTTTCGGCATGGCCCAGAAAAAGGAGTACCAGCGCATCCAGAACTTTTGCCTAAAGCTCTCTGACTACGTGCGCTACCTGTTTCGAGACGGGCTAAGCATCGTGCCCCTGGAAGGGGAGCTTGGGGCCATACAGGACTTTTTGGGCATACAGGACATCCGCCACCGGACAGAAAGCTTAATGGACCAGGATGTGGCCCCGGAGCTGGCCGGCGTAAACATTCCGCCCCTGCTCTTGCTCACCTTTGTGGAAAATGCCGTGAAGCACGGAGAGGACAGCGGGCAGATGTCCGTCTTTGTTCGGGCGGAGGAATGGCGGGAGGGAGAAAAGAATTTCCTGCGTTTTCTCATTTCTGGCAGCTGTTCGGCCTTTTCCCCCGAGGATCTCCAGGCCCTCAACGCCCTGCCGGTAAAAGTAGCCCAAGGGGAAGAGGCAGGGCCAGGGGACGGGCGGCATATTGGGGTAAAAAATATATGCAGCCGGCTGACGCTGATGTATGGGGAGGAGTACAGCCTGCGCTTTTATAACCGGGAGGGCCACTCTGTGGCGGAGATCATTTTGCCGGACCGCCGCACAGGGAAGGTGGCGGAAAACGGGAACCTGGGGCTGAAGACGGTGAAGCTGTAGGCCAAAGGAGGGCCCGACCCAATGATATAGAAAAGGAAACCCTGAGAGTCAACCCGACTCTCAGGGTTTCTTCTATTTGGCAGCGAGTTTCCCAGCTTGCTCATGCTTGTTCCCCAGTTACGCAAGAGCCTTGCGTGCAAATTCCTCCGCAAAACTCACAGCCAAATCTACAGCTGCCAAGGGCTCTTTTGTAGTATCCGCTCCCACCAGTCCTGCGGGAATTTCCCAATCGGCGGGGAAAATATCATAGAAATCCGGCGCAAATCCGAACTCCCGTTTTACGGGATTCTCCACATAGCTCAGAATTTCGGGATGCTTCATTTCCCATTGCGTATGGGTGATGATCTCATTCCGGGCAGCCAGGATCTTTTCCTTCTGCGCCTCGTCCGCCGCGCTCAAATCCATGTAGGCCAGGGCTTTTACCTCCGGATCCATATCCGCAAAAGCGGCAATGATCATATCATTGCTGATGTCAGTCCAGCCCGCCTCCAAAAAGGCCTGGCGCAAGGCTTCCTTTTCCTCTTCCAACGACATGCCCCGGGAGTCTACTGAACTCATAATTTCAGCAGCCTCTTGTTCCCCTGGGGACAGCTCTTCAGCGGAGGCAGTCATGGCCAGCATTCCTGCCATAACAACGGCAAAAAGAACTACAAACAGTTTTCTCATCTAAATTTCTCCTTTACAATATTTTGACAAAGTCTTAAACCAACATCTTCCCTCCTTAATTTATTTTTGTCAATTTTTATTGTATCACTCAATAAGAATAAAGTCAATATTTTTCACTAAAGATCTTTCTATTTGTGTTGCAGCACATTTGCTTTTTGATCTTGTTATCGTCTCTTCTCCGCAAAAAAGGCCGGAAGCGCGCAGCGCCCCAGGCCTTTTGTCTATCACTTAAAATTTCACAGTCCATCCCATAAATGGGCTTCCAAGTCCACCCTTCCATCTTCCCGGAAGGTAATCCCTTCTGCCTCCAGCATCTGCCGTTGGATTGCCTTGCCTCCAAAAGCTTGGTCACAGCACAGGGTGCCGTCCCGGTAAATTACCCGGTGGCAGGGCAGGCCCTTTGGGGCATGTAGCATGGCCGTGCCCACAATTCTGGAAGCCCTGGGCCGGCCAGCCATAGCCGCCAACTGGCCATACGTAGCCACCTTACCCAAAGGGATGGCGGCTGCCAAGCGGTAAATATCATCGTAAAAGCTCATAAACACCTCATGGCTTCTGGGCTCCGGCTAACCGGCTCTCCCGCTTCTCTAAGTCTTTAAACAGATGGAGGAGCATAACCACCGCAGCCACTGCCAGAATCACCTCGGACACCAGCTGGCAATAGGCCAGGCCGTAAACCTGGAACAGCCTATCCAGAAGGATAAGGGCCGGGATTTCCAGCACAATTTTCCGCAGTATGGCAAAAACCAGAGACTTGCCCCCCATTCCGCAGGCTTGGAACACGCCCACAGCGATGAAATCCATACACAGGAAGGGCTGGGAAAGGCAGAGCGCCCGTAAAAAGGCGGAACCATAGTCCACCACAGCCTGGTTCTGAATAAACAGCAAAGTAAGTTCTTTGGATCCTGCCCAGAGTCCTACCGTGGTGAGGAACATAAAGATTCCGGCAATTTTTGCGGTAAAGCCCAAGCTGGCCTTCATCCGCTTGGCATTGCCGCTGGCATAGTTATAGCTGACCAGGGGCATAACGCCCTGGGAAAGCCCAAAGAAAATCTGTACTGGCACTGTGCATATGGTGGTGGCAATGCCCATGGCCGCCACGGCGTCGGAGCCATAGGAAGAGGTAAAATTGTTCATCACCGTGCGGCTGGTTACATTGAGCAGGTTCTGAATAGAGGCAGGGATACCCACCCCAAAAATTCCCATTACGATTCCCCGGCGGAAACCGAACATAGAGGGCTTAACACACACAAACGTTTTTCCCCTGCGGACAAAGAGCAGCACAAAGAAGTACAGGCATGCCACGCAGTTGGAAAGAAAGGTGGCCAGCCCCGCTCCCGCCGCCCCCAGGTTTAGGCCCCAGGGCAGAATAAAGACTGGGTCCAGGAGTATGTTTAAAAAGCAGCCGCTCATGGTACCAATGCTGGCATGAAGGGAGGAACCCTCAGAGCGCACCAAATAGGCCAACACCACATTAAGAATGGCAGGGGCCGCCCCAAAGGTTACCGTCCAGAACAAATAGTCGCCAGTGGCGGCAAGGGTGGTGGCGTCGGTGCCGATCATGGAGAGCAGCGGCAGGCGGAACAGGGTATAACCAAGGGAAAAGGCAATTCCACAGATCAGCGAGCCGTAAAACCCAAATGCCGAGCTCCTGTAAACAGTATCGTAATCCTTAGAGCCCAGCGCCCGGCTCATCATGCTAGAGGAACCCACGCCAAACAGGTTGTTTACAGCGTTAAAGGCCAAAAGCACCGGGCCGGAAAGGGTGAGGGCCGCGTTCTGAATGGGATCATCCAGCATTCCCACAAAGTAGGTGTCGGCCAGGTGGTAGAGCACCATAACCAAGGAGCTGAGAATGGTAGGGATAGCCAGGGTCATAACGGCCCGAGGGATAGGTGTGCGTTCAAAAAGATCGGTTCTGTTGTTTTCTGCCATAATTCTCTTTTCGAAACTCTCCTTTCTTTTCTGGGTGTGGGCAGGGATGGTTGGGATAATCTGGAGGGCCCGGGAAGGCTTTCCGGCGAGTTTTTCATTCCACGGGAATGCCGGAATTCTGCTGGCGCGTTTTCGCCGGCTTTTCCTTGGGCTGGTTCCGCTTAATCCCGCGCCTGCTGTTTCCTCATGCTTAGGGCAATCCGTTTTTTCTTCTCGTCTACCTCCAGCACCGTTACATCCACCACATCCCCTACAGCCACAATCTCGCTGGCCCTGCGCACAAACCGGTCTGCCAGCTGGGAGATGTGCACCAGGCCGTCCTGATGGACGCCGATGTCCACAAACGCCCCAAAGTCCACTACATTGCGCACCGTACCGGTGAGCTTCATCCCTGGGGTCAGGTCGCTGATGTCCATTACATCGGTACGCAGCAGCGGCGGCGGCAGCTGGTCCCGGGGGTCCCGTCCTGGCTTTTGGAGCTCGGCGGCAATATCCTTCAACGTTGGCAGGCCCACCCCGCACTCTGCCGCCGCTTTTTCCAGACCATACTCTTTCACCCGCTGGTCCAGCCCATCTAGGCTGCCCACGTCATCCAAGGAAAAACCGCACAGGGCCAAAAGCTTTTCCGCCGCCTGGTAAGACTCAGGATGCACCGCGGTGCGGTCCAGCACCTTTTTGCTTTCTGGCACCCGAAGGAAACCCGCGCACTGCTCAAAGGCCTTTGGGCCCAGCTTTGGCACCTTCAGCAGCTCCCGGCGGGTTTGAAAGCTGCCGTTTTCCTCCCGGTAGGCAGCCACGTTTTTGGCCACTGTGGGGCTAATCCCCGCCACCCGCCGAAGCAGGGAGGGCGACGCGGTATTCAAATCCACCCCCACGGCATTTACGCAGTCCTCCACCACGCCGTCCAGGGTTTCAGAGAGCCGGGCCTGGGGCATATCGTGCTGATACTGGCCTACCCCAATGGCCTTGGGGTCAATTTTTACCAGCTCTGCCAAGGGGTCTTGTAGCCTGCGGGCAATGGACACCGCCGAACGAAGGCTTACATCAAAATCGGGGAATTCCTCTGCCCCCAGCTTAGAGGCAGAGTACACCGAGGCCCCTGCCTCGCTGACAACCATATAGGCCACCGGCTTGCCGTACTCCTTAATAAAATCGCTGACAAAGATTTCCGATTCCCGGCTGGCTGTTCCATTGCCAATGGCAATGCAGCTGATTCCGTGGCGGTCGCACAGGGCCTGCAGGGTCTTTTTCGATTCTTCAATTTTATTGTGGGGCTTAGTTGGGTAGATAACGGCGGTTTCCAGCACCTTGCCGTTGCCGTCCACCACCGCCAGCTTACAGCCCGTGCGGTAAGCCGGGTCAAAGCCCAGGGTAACCTTTCCCTTTACCGGGGGCTGCATCAGTAAAGGCCGCAGGTTTAGGGCAAAGGTGTGTATGGCCTGCTCGTCCGCCTCCTCGGTAAGGGCCCGCCGAAGCTCCCGCTCCAGCGAGGGGAAAATCAGCCGATCCCAAGAATCCTCCGCTACCTCTTCCAGGATGGAGAGGAAAGGGTGTCCAGGGCGAAAGCCCTGGAGAATGGTGGACACCGGACCAAACTCCCCAGGCAGCAGGGAGACCTTTAAGGCCCCCTCCCTCTCTCCCCGGTCCATAGCCAGAATCTGATGGCTTTGAAGCTTGCGCAAAGGCTCCTGAAATTCATAGTAGGTGCTGTACACTGTGTCCTCTTCCGTGGCGGCGCAGGATTTTACGCTGCCGCCCTGCTGAATGCGGCCCCGCAGGCGTTTGCGGGTTTCCGCGTTGTCGGAAAAATCCTCGGCAATAATATCCTTTGCCCCTTGAAGGGCAGCGTCCAGGTCGGCAACCCCCTTTTCCTCGCTGACAAAGCCGGCGGCAAAGGACTCCAGCCCTGCCAGGGACAAGGGTTTCCCCGCCGGGTCCTTCCCTGAAAAAATTGCATCAGCCAAGGGTTCCAGCCCTTTTTCCCTGGCCACGCTTGCCCGGGTTTTCCGCTTGGGCCGGAAGGGGCGGTACAGGTCCTCCACCTCGGTAAGGGTGGCGGCAGCCCCAATGGCCTCCTCCAGCTGGGGTGTAAGTTTTTCTTGGGCGGCAATGGCCCCTATTACCTCGGCTTTCCGCTGCTCTAGGCCCCGAAGGTACTGCAGGCGGTCCGCCAGGGCGCGGATGGTCTGGTCGTCCATGGCCCCGTGCTGCTCTTTCCGGTAGCGGGCAATAAAGGGAACGGTGTTTCCCTCGTCCAGCAGGTTGGCCACCGCCTGGGCATGGTCCGGGCGGACATGGAGCTCTTGGGCAAGAATTTCAATCATATTATCCATACGCAAATTAACCTCAAGCCTGATAGGCGATCTCGCCATCCATTACCGTGTACAGCACCTTGCTCTGAATGTCCCGCAGAGGGTTACCTTGGTAGATGACCACATCGGCGTCCTTGCCAGGCTCCAGGCTGCCTACCCGGTCCTCAATGCCCACAATTTCCGCGGGATTGATGGTAATGGCTTTCCAGGCCTCCTCTTCTGGCAGGCCGGCCTGAATGGCCAAGCCCGCGCAAAGAGGCAGATACCGCAGGGGAATAACCGGGGCATCGGTAATAATGGCGATTTTCAGGCCGTTTTCTACCAGCACCCGGGGCGTATCCCAGCTCTTGTCCTTCAGCTCGAACTTAGACTTGTCCCCCAGGGTAGGCCCCACCAGGCAGGGCTTGCCCTCTTGGGCCAGTTCGCCGGCAATCAGATGGCCGTCGGTGCAGTGGTCAAGGGTAATGCCCACGCCAAATTCCTTGGCAATGCGCAGGGAGGTAAAGATGTCGTCTGCCCGGTGGGCATGAGATTTTAAGGGGATTTCTCCCCGGACTACAGGCAGCATGGCTTGAAGCTTGGCATCATAAGCCGGCTTTTTATGTTCCTTCGGGTCCTTTTCCCAGGCCTCCAGCTCCTCCAAATAGTTCTTGGAACGGGCTAAGATATCCCGGAGCAGGGCCGCGGTGCCCATGCGGGTCATGGGCATTTTTTGAGAGCGGCCATAGCAGCGCTTGGGATTTTCCCCAAAGGCAATTTTCATGGCCACAGGATTTTTGACCACCATATTGTCTACCCGCTTGCCCCGCAGTTTAACCGCCAGGAAGGTGCCGCCCACCACATTGGCGCTGCCAGGACCTGTTACCGCCGTGGTTACGCCGTGGCTGTAAGCATCGAAAAGGGCCTCGTCCATGGGGTTCAGGCCGTCGATGCCCTGCATATGGGGGGTAACAGGATCGGTCATCTCGTTATAGTCGTCCCCCTCAAAGCCTATGGCCTCCTCGTCCAGGCCCACATGGCAGTGGCCGTCCACAAAGCCAGGGGCCACCAGGCAACCGGCGGCGTCGATAACCTGGGCGTCGGCGGGGGCGTCTACGGTGGGGCCTACCGCAACAATTTTGGAACCGTTGATGAGCAGCTGGCCCTGGGGAATATCTGGGCCGGCCATTGTTTTAATGGTGCCGTTTTTAATTAGAAGCATAGAAAAGACCTCCTAAGCAGTGTGATTTGGTGAAAATTGGGCTTGTTTCTCTATTATAACGCTTTTTGAAGGAATGTGCAACGAAAAACCATGCGCCAAAGGGCCGCGGTCCAGACCGGCTGCCCAGAGGAAAAGAAGAATGAAACGTTCTGAGCTTTCCCGGGGAAACCCTCCCTTTTTTCACAGGAAATCTCTATAGCCGGCTGGCTAAAGTTTCTCACTTCTATCAAAAATAATTCCATTTTCCTCTTGTATTTTAGAGAAATATGTGAGATGATATAATTAAATTTTGTTGCCCCCATTTCTAAAGCAAGCGTACCCAAATAAACAAAAGGAGTGCTCCCTATGGCAAAATCGAAATCTGCCAAGCCCACAGCCAATGCCCAAAAGTTTACCCGCGCCGAAAAAAGCTGGATTATGTACGACTGGGCCAACTCTGTGTATGCCACCAACATCCTGGCCGTAATTTTCCCCATTTACTTTGCCAGCGTCTGCCAGGCCAACGGGGCGGATAATCTGGTACTCTGGTCCTATGGCACCTCTGCCGCCACCTTTATTGTGGCCCTACTGGCCCCGGTGCTGGGGGCTCTGGCAGACCACGAGGGCCATAAAAAGCGGCTCTTTTCCGCCTTTCTTGTGCTGGGCGTGGCTTTCACCCTGTTCAGCGCATTTTTCGACCAATACCAACTGCTGCTGGCTGGCTATGTAATCTCTCATATTGGCTTTTCCGGCTCCTGCCTGTTTTACGATTCTTTTCTTACCGATGTTACCACCCCCCAGCGTATGGACCGGGTTTCCTCCTGGGGCTATGCCATGGGTTACATTGGCGGCAGCACCATCCCCTTTTTGGTTTCCATTATCATACTCTTTGTAATGGGCATGACAAATGTAGCGGCATTTAAAATTGTGATTGTGCTCACCAGCCTGTGGTGGGCGGTATTCAGCATTCCTTTCCTCCGCAATGTACGCCAGGTCCACTTTATCCAGCCCCAAAAAAACCTGCTGCGCTCCACCTTCTCCAACCTGCTGGCCACAGCTAAGGAGATCTTTTCCCACAAAAAGATCTTCCTGTTTATTTTGGCATACTTCTTTTACATTGACGGGGTGAATACCATTATATCCGTATCCACCTCCTATGGCTCCAAGCTGGGCCTAGACAATATCAGCATGATTTTGGCCCTGCTCATGACCCAAATTGTCGCTGTGCCCTTCTCCATTCTCTTTGGCAGGCTGGCCGGCAAGCTTGGCACCCTAAATGTGCTGTGCGGGGCAGTGGCGGTTTACACCTTTATCACCTTAGTGGGCTTTTATATGGGTTTCCATATTGAGAACCACCCTGGGGACCCCCAGGCCCTGCAGCTTTCCCTGGTGCTCTTTTGGTGCATGGCTTTTCTGGTGGGCACGGTACAGGGCGGCATCCAGGCCATCTCCCGGTCTCATTTTGGCAAGCTGATTCCCGCCCAGCGGTCCAACGAATATTTCGGTTTCTTTGATATTTTCGGCAAATTCGCGGCAGTGATCGGGCCCCTGCTGGTGGCCCTGTTCACCCAGCTTACCGGACGGGACTCCATTGGAGTAATCAGCCTGGCGATTCTGTTTGTAGTGGGGCTGCTGATTCTGCTGGCCAGCCGGAAGTATGGGGATAAGGCGCAATAAGGGACTGTTTTCTCCCTTTTCGTGTTGATTCTTCGGCAGATAGGCGCCTTACGGCCCCCGCCTGCTAGAATCCCAAAATCTTAAAGTAAAGTGGTTTCTTCCATATTATGAAATTTTTTTGATATCTTAGGAGGCATTCTATGAATCGCGCCATCTGGTACCACGGCTCGCCAGAGCGCTTTTCCGTTTTGCGCCAGGGCAGCACTGTCACCCCTTTCCGGGCACTGGCCAAGGCTTTCTCACATAAGCCCAGCCTGCTATGCCAAGAGGACAACGGGACCATCTGCCACAACGGCGCCCGCCCAGGTTTTCTCTACCAAATTGCCGAGCCTGCCGCCCTGGGCCAGGAGCTGCTCCCCCACCCCGGATCCACCTTAGAGCCTGGTTCCGAGTTTCTTACCCAGCGCCCCCTGGGGGTGAGGCTTACCGGCGTTGTGCCCTGGCCCCATGGCCCGCTTATCCGCCTGGCCAGCCTGGAGGATGCCAGAGAACTGGCCCGGTTGAACCGCCTGTTCAACGGCCCTCCCGGGGCCTCGGAGGACATGATCCGCCGCTCGCTTAAAGAGAATCCCCGGGAAATTGTGGTAGTGGCAGAGCCGGCCTGGGCAGCCACCAGCCGTTTATCTGGTTTTATCTGCCTGCAGCTTAAGTATTCTTTCTGCTACCAGCTCCCCATAGCAGAGGTCACCGAGGTCTTTGTGGAGGAGGATTCCCGCCGCCAGGGCTTGGCCGGGGCCATGCTCCGGTTTGGGGAGGAATACGCCCATACAAACTTTCAGGCAGAAGAATTCTCCCTGCTCACCGGCGAAGACAATTTTCCCGCTCAAAACCTGTACAAAAGCCTGGGGTATGCCCGGGAAAACGAGGTTATGTTTGCAAAACCCATAGAATAGGAGCTGATTTCATGAACATATGCCCAAACTGCGGCCTGGCCAACGATCCCGCCGCGGCCCGCTGCGCCCGCTGCGGCGGGCCCATGCCAGCCCAGCCCCCTGCCGATCCCCGGCCGGCGGGCCCTTATGCCCCTGCCTTTGTGCCCAAAACAATGCCGCCAGTGCAGCCTTACGTACAGCAGCCCCCTATCCTCCTTCACAAAAGGGCCTTTACCTGGTGGGATGTGTGCACAGTATTGGGGTTTGTCTCCTCTATTTTGGGTTTCTTTTTTGCCAGCGTGGCCCTGCTTCCCTTAGGTCTTGTCACCTCGGTTCTGGGCTTTCGGGGTGATAAGACCCGAGGGCTGGCGGTGGCGGGAATTGTGATTTCCGCTGTAGGCCTGCTTATTAAGCTGATGTTGATTTTAAACGAGGCCGCCTTTTTACCAGACTGGTTTACCAACGGCATCTGGTAAGCCCCTGCCTCAGCCCTGTCCTTCTTTTCCGCCTCCCTGTTCTTGGAGGCGGTTTTTTTCGGCCAAGACAAGCCTGTGCCTGTGTTAAGGCGGCCTTTACGCCACGAAAAGCTGTAATTTTTTTTCACAAAGCACGCTTTTTTCCGAATTTTTCGCTTACATTCTTCCTAGAATTATGATATAATGAGAACAAAAGCTAGGGCTTTTGTTCTCACGGAGTTTCC
>CAJUSM010000032.1:0-18045 GCA_910588935.1 uncultured Oscillospiraceae bacterium | reverse complement strand
CTCGGCCCCAGTGTGGCCGCCTTTTGCTCCGCAAAAGTACCGGAAAACTCCAAGCTGTTTCATTTTTTTAAGGAACAAAAGCTAGGGCTTTTGTTCTCACGGAGTTTCCCTCGGCCCCAGTGTGGCCGCCTTTTGCTCCGCAAAAGTACCGGAAAACTCCAAGCATCTATATTTTATACAACATTTTGGTAAGTACCGGCGGATGGATCCCAAGGGATACAGCCCCGGCCATCAACACCTATATGGAATGGAGGGAGTACCATGTACAAAATCGGAGACCTGATCCAGTATGGCGGCACGGGAGTCTGCCGGATCAGTGAGATAAAAACTCAGCCACTACCAGGCTCTGACGAGCAGCGGCTTTATTACGTTTTACAGCCTCTTTATAAGGCCTGCGTAATTTCCGTGCCGGTAGACTCCGATAAGGTGTCCATCCGGCCCATTATCTCCCGCCAAGAGGCGGACAGGCTGATTAGCCAAATACCCCAGCGGGAGCCAAAGCCTTTTCACAGCCGGGCCAGCCGGGAGCTGGCGGAGCACTATGGAAACCTTATGAAAGAGAACAGCTGCGACAGCTGGATAGATCTAACCATCTCTATCCACAGCAAAAAGCAGAAGATTCAGGCCCAAAAGCGGAAAATGGGCAGTGTGGACGAACGCTTTTTAAAGCAGGCAGAGGACATGCTGTTTGGAGAGCTGGCCGCGGCGTTAGAGATTCCCAAGGACCAGGTGCGGGAATACATCAGCGCCAAGCTGGAAGAACAGAAAGCTGGGTAAGCCCCGGAAAATACAAGGGCGGCTAGAAGGTACAGGGGTTGGCAATAGCCAGCCTTGGCCTTTTGGCCGTTTTTGGTTTGGGCCTCTTTTGGCCCCATCCCTTATTGACAATCTACCCTCCCCCAACTATAATATTGGCAGAAAACATAATCAGGAGGTTCCCCCCTATGCTTCAGCAAGTTATGACCGCCCCCGGCCAAATCCAGTTTCAAGAGGTTCCTGTTCCCCAGCCTCAGGCCGGCGAAGTCCTGATCAAAATTATGGAAATTGGCGTTTGCGGCTCCGATATCCACGTCTACCACGGCGAGCACCCCTTTACCAGCTATCCAGTTACCCAGGGCCACGAGGTCTCTGGCCTGGTGGAACAGCTGGGCCCTGGCGTCACCGGTCTCACTCTTGGCCAAAAGGTCACCATACAGCCCCAGGTGGTTTGCGGCCAGTGCTGGCCCTGCCGCAACGGCAAGTATAATCTCTGCGAAAGCCTAAAGGTCATGGGGTTTCAGACCACTGGCGTAGCCTCCCATTTCTTCGCGGTAAACGCCAAAAAGGTTACCCCCCTTCCCGATTCCATGAGCCTGGAAGAGGGCGCGATGATTGAGCCTTTGGCTGTAGCTGTCCACGCTGTTCGCCGGGCCGGGGATGTACAGGGGAAAGATATCTGTGTGCTGGGCGCGGGCCCCATTGGCATTTTGGTGGCCCAGGCTGCCAAGGGCATGGGCGCCGGCCGGGTGATGATTACCGATGTCAGCGATCTCAGGCTGGAAAAAGCCAAGGAGTGCGGCGCGGATTATACTGTTAACACCCGAGAAAAGGATTTTGGCCAGGCCCTAGTGGATTTCTTTGGCCCTGACAAGGCCGATGTGATTTATGACTGCGCGGGAAACAATATTACCATGGGCCAGGCCATTCAGCACGCCAGAAAGGGGAGTACTATTATTCTGGTGGCTGTGTTCGCTGGCATGGCCAGCATAGATCTGGCGGTGCTGAATGACCACGAGCTGGACCTGAACACCTCTATGATGTACCGCAGCGAAGACTACGAAGCTGCCATTGCCCTGGCCAGCACCGGCAAGGTAAAGCTGATGCCCCTGCTTTCTAAGCGTTTCCCCTTTCATGAATACTTAGCGGCCTACCGGTATATTGACGAGAACCGTGAGTCCACCATGAAGGTGCTCATTGATGTGCAGCGATGATTCAGAACATTCGCAGCCGTGGGGCTGAATTTCAAAAATTCCAGGTACTTAAAACCAACCGGAACAAACGGCATCGCTACAGAGAATTCTTTGTAGAGGGTGTGCGCAACCTGAACCAGGCTGTGGAAAACGGCTGGGAGGTGTCCTCGCTGCTGTTTCCCAGCGACCGGAAACTTTCCGGCTGGGCAGAGGCTATGCTGTCCTCTGTAAACACCCAGGTAAATTACCGGATGCCTGGCCAGCTGTTGGATGAGCTTAGCGGCAAGGAGGACGGATCTGAGCTGATGGCCGTGGTCAAAATGCGGACAGGTGGGCTTTCCCGCCTGGACAAGCCCGCCTGCCCTCTATGGGTGCTGTTCGACCGGCCCTCTAACCGGGGCAACCTGGGCACCCTGCTCCGTTCCTGCGACGGCTTTGGGGCTCATGGGCTAATTCTCACCGGCCATGGGGTAGACCTGTATGACCCAGAGGTGGTCACGGCCTCCATGGGGTCCTTTTTCCGGGTGCCGGCCTTTCAGGAGGAAAACACCGAGGTACAGAAATTCATTGCCGCTATGCGCCAAGAATACCCAGGCTTTCGCATTCTGGGGACCACGGCCCACCAGGAATTCCCTGTATTTCGGGAGGATCTGCGGGGCCCTGTGCTGCTTATGCTGGGCAACGAGACAGAGGGGCTGAGCTATGGATTCAAGCAGAGCTGCGACAGGCTGGTAACAATCCCCATGGCCGCGGGTTCTTCGGCCTCCTCCTTTAATGTGGCCTGCGCGGGGACAGTGCTGCTGTACGAGGCCATGCGTCAGCGAGAATCCCCCAAGGTATAGGATATAGGAACAGAAACAAACCTCAAAAACAGCACACGCGGTCCAAGGGCGTTTGGCCCCTGGACCGCGTATTGTTTTCCTTTTGGTATGAGGCCCCCCAACCAGTTGGCAGGCTTTTGCAAAGCTTTTAAGGCGCCAATCTGGGCATAATCCCGTTATACTCAGGAAATATCCAGTACCTTATAGTCCTGTTCCTCCACCGCCTGGCGCAGCAGGGCGTCTTCCGCCTCCCCGGCCAAGGTGACGATCGCGGTGCCCTCCTGGTGGCTCACCTGGGCGCTCTCTACCTGGGACAGGGCCTCCAGCGCTTTCTTCACCCGGGCCTCACAGTGGCCGCACATCATGCCTTCAATTTTCATGGTTTTTGTCATTTTTGTTGCCTCCTTCATAGTCGTCGCTTTATGATAAAGCTTCCTGTCCTTAGACCCGTCCCGCAGCTTAAAGAGGTTCAGCCGCAAGGCATTGGTCACCACACAGAAGCTGGACAGGCTCATAGCTGCTGCCCCAAACATAGGGTTCAGGGTCAGGCCAAAGGGGATGAACAATCCCGCTGCCAAGGGGATGCCCACTGTGTTGTAAAAAAACGCCCAAAACAGATTCTCGTGAATGTTCCTCAAGGCAGCCCTGCTCAGCCGGATGGCGGCGGGCACATCGGTAAGGCGGCTGTTCACCAGCACAATCCCTGCCGCGTCAATGGCCACATCCGCACCCGCTCCAATGGCAATGCCCACATCCGCCCGGGTTAGGGCTGGGGCGTCGTTAATGCCGTCCCCTACCATAGCCACCTTACCCTGGGCCTTTAGCCGGCGGATTACCGATTCTTTTTCCCCAGGCAGCACCCCGGCTACCACTTCGTCTACCCCAGCCTGCCGGCCAATGGCCTCTGCGGTGCGCCGGTTATCCCCGGTAAGCATAACCACCCGCAGCCCCATATTTTTCAGCTCCTGAATGGCCTGGGGACTGTCCTCCTTTATGGTATCTGCTACGGCGATGATTCCCAAAACGCGTTTTCCAGCGGAATCGGCAAAAAACATGGGGGTCTTTCCTTCTCCCGCAAGGGTATCCGCCTGGGCTGCCAACGGGCCCGGATCCACTCCCGCCTCTTCCAGCATGGCCAAGTTTCCACCCAGCAGCTCCCTTCCCCCTGCCTCTGCCCGAACGCCCCGGCCATGCACAGCCTGAAAGTTTTCTACCGAGGTAAGAGAAAGCTCTTGCCCAGATGCCTCCTCCACAATGGCGGCGGCCAGGGGATGCTCTGAGGGCTTTTCCAGGCTGGCGGCAATTTTCAGCAAATCCAATTCACTTAAGCCCTCTGCCGGGAGAATATCTGTTACCCGGGGCTTGCCCTGGGTAATGGTGCCGGTTTTGTCTAGGGCGATAACCTGGGTGCGGCCAGCGGCCTCTAGAGAAACCGCGGTTTTAAACAGAATGCCGTTTTTCGCCCCCAGCCCGCTGCCCACCATAATTGCCACCGGCGTGGCCAGCCCCAGGGCGCAGGGACAGCTGATAACCAGCACAGAGATACCCCTGGCCAGAGCAAAGCCAAAGCCCTGGCCCAGTATAAGCCAAACCAAAGTGGTCACCGCCGCAATAGCAATTACTACAGGCACAAAGATACCGGAAACCTTGTCGGCCACTTTGGCGATGGGAGCCTTGGTAGCGGCCGCGTCGCTGACCATTTGGATAATTTGAGACAAAGTGGTGTCCTGGCCTACCCGAGTGGCCCTGCACTCCATATAGCCAGAGCGGTTGGCGGTGGCAGCGGAAACCGGATTGCCCGGCCCCTTATCCACTGGCACACTTTCCCCTGTTAAGGCCGATTCATCTACGGCGCTGTTGCCCTCCAGCACCACCCCGTCTACCGGAATATTCTCTCCCGGCCGGACAACGAAAACATCCCCTGGCTGCACCTGCTCCACCGGCACAGTCACTTCTTCCCCCTCCCGGAGGAGGACGGCGGTTTTCGGGGCCAGCTTCATCAAGCTTTTTAAGGCGTCGGTGGTCCGACCCTTTGACCGGGCCTCCAGCATTTTCCCTACGGTGATCAGCGTTAGGATCATGCCGGCAGACTCAAAATACAGCTCCATCATCCAGTTCATAACCCCAGGCATATCCCCTGCCGCCTGGGCAAAAACCATGGCAAACAGGGCATAGGTGCTGTAGCCAAAGGCCGCGGCAGAGCCCAGGGCCACCAAAGTGTCCATATTTGGTGCCCGGTGGAGCAGGCTTTTAAAGCCGCTGATAAAAAAGCGCTGGTTTATTACCATGATTACCGCTGTCAGCAGCAGCTGGATGAGCCCCACCGCCACATGGTTTCCCGCCAGTGGGGCGGGCAGGGGCCAGTTCCACATCATGTGCCCCATGGAAAAATACATAAGCACCGCCAAAAAGCCCAAGGACCAGATCAGGCACTTTTTCAGCCGGGGCGATTCCTTATCCTCCAGCTGATCCTCCCAGGCCGGAGGGGCCGCTGTGCCAGCCTGGGAAGCATGGTCTTTGGCCGCGGCCCCATAGCCGGCCTCCTCTACCGCGGCAATGATCTCTCCCGGCGCCGCGGTGCCCTCCACCCCCATGGAGTTGGTTAGCAAGCTTACCGAGCAGGCCTGCACTCCTGGCACCTTGGCCACGGCCTTTTCTACCCGGGCGCTGCAGGCAGCGCAGGTCATTCCGGTTACAGTATATTGTTCCATAGAGTCTCTTCCTCTCCTATACGTTTTTACTGGCCCTATTTCAGCAGCTTTTGCAGGGCCCCTACCAGCTCATCCACAGTGCTGTCATCCCCTGCCCGCAGGTCCCTTGCTACACAGGTGCGCAAATGCTGGGCCAGCAGTTCCCGGGAAAAAGCGTTTAGGGCGGCGTTGGCGGCAGCAGCCTGAGCCAGCACGTCAATGCAATAGGCGTCCTTTTCCAGCATCCCCCGGATGCCCCGAATCTGCCCTTCAATCCGGCTCAGGCGGTTCATTAGGCTGCGATACTCGTTTGCAGAGCGTTCTCTGGTTTTAGAGCTGTGTTCTTTGCACATAGGCTTACCTTCCATCCAGTATGCCCTTGGGCCGGGCTGTTTATTTTTGCCTCCAATATACCCACATGGGGTATTGCCATTATATACCCGCCCCGGGTATTTGTCAAGGAATTTTTTCAGCATCCAGGGCTTTCTCCCTGTTTCCTATATCCCGTGTTTCAAAAAGAGGCAGCGCCCTAAACAGTAGGGCGCCGCCTCTCTCCTCTTTGTTTTTGGATCAGAGCTTCATTTTACAGAAACTTAGCAGCCTTACCATAGCTGGCCTTCTCCTAACTCAAAAACCAGGTCTCCGGTTTCAAAATCCTTTGCGTGTTCTTTGGCTTTGGCCGAAATCAGCCGGACCATGGTTGTCAGCTTTAGGCTGTCGCTGCGGAAAGCTTTCTTCTTTGTGCCCCCTACAAAGCAAACCCCAGGCATGGCCTCCCAGCCACATCTGGTATAAAAGGCCACCCTCTCCTGGGCGCAGGTAAACACGCTTACATCAGCTTCAGGGAGAATAATCCGCTCCGCCGCCTCTTGGATCAGCTGGGAGGCCAGCCCCCTTTTTTGCCAAAGAGGATGGGTTACCACTTCGCTAAGGCCATACGCCAGGTATTCTTCCCCCTTATGCCATAAAATACTTTTCCGAATTCCCACATGGCAAACCACCATACCATTTTCCCGCATTACACATGAGGTGACATAGGTATGGGGGGCTGATGGAAACGTATTGTCTTCTGGAGTTTGGGGCCACGCGGTGTTTTCCAAAGCCAAGATCTCTTCCGCTATTTTTGGGTCGTTGTACTCTTGCGGATATTGTATCAATTCCATGGAGCTTTCCTTTCCGTTCGCCTTTTCACAGGCATGGCTCGCAGTGCTTTTCAAATTCCTGATAATCACGGCTGGTTTCGGCATAAAAATCCTCTGCCTCCCGCAAGCAGTTGCTATAGTACGCGCCGGTGTCCGCATTGGGAGAAACCAGCTGCCACTCTCCTCTTTCCGGTGCTTTGTAGAGGATGTATCCATCAAATTTAGGGTGATTGTGATTTAAAATTTCCGGATTGGCATGTGCCGTATCGCTGACCAGCTGATTCAGCGCAAACAGCTGGTCCTTAATGTGTACCCAAAAGCCCCGGTGCAGCTCCGCCACACTGGCAATATACTGCATTAAGGTGTGGGAAAAAGAGAGTCGGAATGTATCCCGGCGTTTTTCCCTAATTTCCTTCTCGAGCGCTTTCCACTCCTTTTTTAGCGTTTCTTTGGCTTTGTAGTGGGGCGTGTTCAGGATTTGGTTGATATCAAAGCAGCAGCAGTTCCCGGTCATGCTTACCGGCACATGGTTATGCTGGGAAAAATTCCGCAATTCATAGAAAAAGCGATAGGCAAAGCTCTTGTCATATATCCGACACTTGCATTCCGCCGCAAAGCTTTTATAGGCTTCTGATTCCTCCCCGTATGAGTGCTTCATGCAAATATCCAGGGAATCCACTAAAGAGCGGCCAGCGCTGATAAGGTTTGTTACCAATGCGTTAATTGCGATAAAATCCGTATACCCAGTGTAAAAGCCGTCCTTTCTGATGACGCGGTCATCCCTTTGGATGGTATAGCTCTGGTAAAGCCTTTCCATATTAAAACGAAAAAGCGCAAAGAGCTGGTTGATCTCCAAGACATGATGATTGAGTTTTACATAATCGCAAATAACCGCGGTAAATTCAGGGTCCAATTCAATAACAGTGGCCTCGTTCTTTTCTTCCAGAAGAATTGTTTTTTCCAAATCCATCATAGTACTCCTTTCTGGCAAGGCGGGGATGCAAAATACAGAATGCGGGTTTATCAATTGCTCATAAACCCGCATCATTCTAACTTGATATATAATAGCAAATACAGCGGTTAGGCTGCCAGAAGTCATAACGCCCTCTAACAATCTCCTATCGTTTGGTTCAGTGGTAATATCTTTTTATTCAGCTAACGGCTTCATCGTGGGGAACAGCAGCACGTCCCGAATAGACTGGGCTCCGGTTAAAAGCATAACCAGCCTGTCTACCCCCATGCCCATGCCGCCGGTGGGGGGCAACCCGTACTCCAGGGCCGTCAGGAAATCCTCGTCCACATCACAGGCCTCATCGTCTCCCGCCGCCTTTTGGGCCGCCTGCGCCTCGAACCGCTGGCGCTGGTCAATGGGGTCATTCAGCTCACTAAAGGCATTGGCATATTCGCCGCCGCAGATAAACAGCTCAAACCGCTGGGTGTACTCCGGATTTTCCGGGTCCTTTTTGGCCAGGGGCGAAATATCCACTGGGTGGCCGGTAAGGAAGGTGGGCTGAATCAGCTTTTCCTCGCAGTACTCCTCAAAGAAGAGGTTCAAAATTTCCCCCTTCTTGTGCCTGGGCTCATACTGGATGTGATGCTGGTCCGCCAAGGCCCTGGCCTGCTCCAAGGTTTCCACCTGGGCAAAGTCCACCCCGGCATACTGCTTCACAGCCTCAAGCATACTGATGCGGGCAAAGGGCTGGTCCAGATCGATCTCCACGCCATCCCACTCAACCTTCCCTGTACCCAGCACTCTGTGAGCGGTAAAGCGGATTAGGTCCTCGGTAATGTCCATCATACCGTGAATGTCCGTGTAGGCCTGGTAGAATTCCAACATGGTGAACTCCGGGTTGTGGCGGGTGTCCATACCCTCGTTGCGGAAGTTGCGGCCAATCTCATACACCCGGTCAAAGCCGCCTACAATTAGCCGCTTTAGATGCAGCTCTAGGGCAATGCGCAGATACATGTCCATATCCAGGGTGTTGTGATGGGTGATAAAGGGCCGGGCCGCCGCGCCGCCCGCCTGGGTGTGGAGCACCGGGGTTTCCACTTCCAGAAATTCCTTCCCGTCCAGATACTCCCGGATAGCGCTGATGATCTTAGAGCGCTTGATAAATACATCCCGCACCTCAGGATTCATAATCAGGTCCAGGTAGCGCTGGCGGTAGCGGGCGTCTGTATTGGTTAGGCCGTGGTACTTCTCTGGCAGAGGACGCAAGGCTTTGGAGAGAATGGTAAGGCTTGTGGCTTTCACGGAGATCTCACCCCGCTGGGTGCGGAACACCTCTCCCTCTACGCCTACAATATCCCCAATATCCAGGGCGGCCTGCATGGCCCGGTAGGGCTCCTCGCCCATCACGTCGATTTTGGCGTACAGCTGCACCCGGCCAGAGCTGTCCCGCAGGTCCATAAAGGAGACCTTGCCCATCCCCCGGCGGCTCATCACCCGCCCAGCCAGCCGGACAGTCTTGCCCTCCAGCTCCTCAAAGCCGTCCACGATTTCCTGGGCCTTGTGGTCCCGCTCAAACCTGGTGTGGAGGTAGGGGTCCTCCCCCGCCTCCTGCATTTTAAACAGCTTTTCCCGGCGGATACGCAAAATCTCCTTTTGCTCCTGCTGCTCCTCTGGGCGCTGCCCTTGATTCTCTTCTGCCATTTCAGCGTTCCCCTTTCTTTTCCCTTATTATCTTATCTGGAAATGGTAATTACGGTATAGGTAGACACCCCAGAGGGAGTTTCCACCTGGACAGACTGGCCTACCCGGCAGTCAATAAGAGCCTGGCCCACGGCGGACTCATCCGAAATCTTGCCGTTGCGGGGGTCCGCCTCGTTAGAGCCCACAATGCGAAAGCTCCGCTCCGACTCCTTGCCGGTAGGAGAAACAATAGCCACCTCTACCTTAGAGCCAATATGGACTGTCTCGTTATTTAAGGTGCTCTCGTCAATTACCACCGCGCTTTTCAGCATAACCTCCACATCTGCAATGCGGGCCTCCACCATGGCCTGGTCGTTCTTGGCCTCGTCATACTCGCTGTTTTCCGAGAGGTCGCCAAAGGAAAGGGCTACCTTAATTTTATCCGCTACTTCCCTGCGGCGCACGGTTTTTAGGTAGTCCAGCTCCTTTTCCAGGGCGGCAAGGCCCTCTTCTGTTACAAAAAACTGTTTTTCAGCCATTGTTCCATCGCTTTCCTTTCTGAATAGAGATAATTGCAAGGGGCTTCAAAGTCAGCGGTTTCGCTCCTTTATGGTCCGCTCAATGTCCCGCTTTGCGGCCTTTTCCGCCATATCCGCCCGCTTATCATAAAGCTTTTTGCCTTTGCACAAGCCCACCTGTACCTTTACCCGGGAACCCTTAAAGTAAAGGGAAAGTGGAATTAAGGCATAGCCCTGCTGCTTTACCAGGCCGTACAGGCGCATAATCTCCCGCTTATGCAGCAGCAGCCGCCGTACCCGCACCGGATCCCGGTTAAAGATATTCCCATAATCATACTGGCTAATATGGCAGCCATTGAGGAGCATTTCCCCCTCCACCACCGAGCACCAGGCATCCTTTAGGTTAGCCCGGCCCTGGCGCAGGGATTTTACCTCTGTACCCACCAGCTCAATGCCGGCCTCCAGGCTTTCCTCCACAAAGTAATCATGGTAGGCTTTTTTGTTCTGGGCAATGGTTTTTGTGCCCTTTTTTTCGGCCATGGCAAGGCCTCCTTCCTGTTTGCATATTGGACTATCCATTGTTCCATAGCAGCCAGGCCCAGGAAAGGGGAAAAATCCCTTCCCGCAAAGCATATTTCGGCCCCCTGGCCTGGACACGGCATTCCGCGGTGTTGGAACCGCGCCCCACAGAAGCCTGACAGCTCAATTTTTGCTATAAGGCCCTTCGACGGCTTAGGCCTTCGCCCTAAGCGCCAGGAGCCTAACGCCCATAAACCGGCCTTGTGCTCGTTTTTATACGCGGGGGATCACAGCTCCTGCCGGCCCTCCAGGGCCCGCTGCAGGGTAACATCGTCCGCATACTCCAAATCGCCCCCCACAGGAATGCCGTAGGCCAGACGGGTTACCCGGACGCCCAAGGGCTTGAGCAGCCGGGAAAGATACATGGCGGTGGCCTCCCCCTCTACAGTAGGGTTGGTGGCCATAATCACCTCTTCTACCTCCGGGCCTATCCGGGCCAGCAGCTCCTTAATTTTCAGCTGGTCTGGGCCCACGCCAGAAAGAGGGGAAATGGCCCCGTGAAGCACATGGTACAGGCCTGGGTAGTCTCCCGCCCGCTCAATGGCAAACACATCTTTTGGCTCCTCTACCACGCAGATTAGGCCCCGGTTCCGGCGGTCGCCGCGGCACACAGGGCACAGCTCCCCATCGGTCAGGTTGCAACACACCGAGCAATAGTGAATTTTATCGTGGGCCTCTGTTACCGCTGCCGCAAAGGCCCTGGCCTCCTCCCCGCTCATATTCAGGATATAATAGGCCAGGCGCTGGGCGGTTTTGTGGCCGATACCCGGAAGGCTCTCAAATTTTTCCACCAGCACCTCTAGGGGGGCAACATGATAGCCGGCCATCAGAACATCCCCGGCACACTCATGCCCCCAGAAATGGCGGAAAGCCGCTCGTCCTTTTCCTTGGCGGCAGCCCGAAGGGCCTCGTTTACCGCTGCGGTTACCAAATCGCCCAGCATTTCCGCATCGTCGGGGTCAATCACCTCTGGCTTTATCTCCAGGGCTTTTACTTCCAGCTTACCGGTAACCACAGCTTTCACCGCGTCGCCGCCGGCAGCGGCAGAGTACTCTTTTTCCTCCAGCTCGGCGGTAACGGCCTCCATCTGCTCCTGCATTTTTTGGGCCTGGCGGGCCAGCTGCTGCAGGTTGGCGGCGCCAGGGGAATTAAATCCTTGGGGTAGTCTTGCTTTCAAATTGATACATCCTCCTTGATATAGTTTGTTTCCTTGTTGTATTTGCACAAACTACGGCTATTTTCATCGTATCGGGCGCCAATTTGCCCAAAACGGGTTGGCGGCTGAGCCACTTATGCCATAGGTTTGGCAGGATAATTTAATGCCAGCGCAATGCTTGCCTCAATCATATGGTCCCTGGCCCATTGAAAGTCCACATTGCCCCACTTCCAAGGCGGGGAATTCTCAGAAAGGGGGTGCCTGTCTGAAGCCATCAGCACCACCTGGCTGCGCATCCCGTAATAGTTGCACACGCTTACAAAGGCCGAAGCCTCCATATCTACAGCCACACAGCCCTTCTCCCGCCACATGGCCTCTTTAAAAAAGGTCTGGCGGTACACCCCGTCGGTGGTAACGGTATTCCCTGGCTGAAGCCGCAAGCCCTTGCCGGCAAAAAAGGCCCGCAGCTCCTCCCGGCTCCAAATAGGCTCTGGCGCCGCCCAATCCACTTGGGAAAAATAGTGCTGGGAGGCCCCTTCTTCGCTAAGAATCTTCTCGGGGATCAGCAGGTCACAGACCTGGATCTCCTCTCCAAAGGCCCCGCAAAGGCCTACCACCAGCACCTCCTTTACCCCCAGGGCATGGAGGGTATCCCCGGCGCTGGCTGCCTGGGGCGCGCCCCGGCCGCCATCTAAAAAGCACACATCCTCGTGCCCCGCAACACCATATACCGGCACTTGGTGGATGAAAGCCGGCAGCTCCTCCATGATTTGCTTGGTATCAAACCGCTCCCGCAGTACCGGAATCCCCCGCCCTAAGCAAAAAACCACGGCCCGCTCCGGCAGGGAAAAGCCAGCGTCCTTATCCCAACCCTTTTTGGCCTTGATATGCTGGATATGGGCCTTTGTGCTCAGTACCGGGGGCGTATGGTCCTCTTCAAAGCACCACTTCATTCCCTTTCCTCTCCTTTGCCTTGATTCTTGGGCTCCTCAGCCTTCCTCTTTAACCGGCAGCCCGGCCTCCCTGGCCCGGCTTACCAGGTTGTCAATGGGATCCACCTGAGGGCCATCCTGGCTGGGCTTGCGGTAAGGGCCCAGCTTATAAATCTGCCCTGTTACCCGCTGCACAGCCTCCCGCAGGCGTTTGCGCTGCTCCGGCTTTTTCAGCAGCTCAAAGGCAATATCCGGGGCATCAATCAGCATATATTCCCCATTGATATAGGCCTTGCTTCCCTCAAAAGCCATGGCCACGCTTTTGGCCCCAGACCGGATAACCTGGAGGATTTCCGGCCAGTCCCGGAACCGCTGGGCCTGGGCCGAAAGTGCCTCTATATCCGGCTGGGCCCCGCCAGGCTGGGAAGGTGGCGGAGGCTGAACAGGCCGCGCCTCTTCTGGTTTTGGGACTGGAGCCTTGGGCCTTTCCCTAAGGGGCAGAGGGGGCGGGGGCAGGTCGTCAAGCTCATCCTGTACAGGGGGCTGGGCAGCCGGCGCTTTTTCCTCTAGAAAAGGCTTTTGCTTTTCCCCCTCTTCCCCTTGAGAATTGCCAGCCAGGGCCAGCCCTCCCCGCTCTAAGGCCTCAAGCCGGCGAAGCAAAGCCTCCGGCGTAGTATCCAGCTCCGGGGAACACAACCGGACCAAGGCCATTTCCAGCTGAGTGCGCTGGTGGCCATAGCGCATTTTGTTTAAGGCCTCCTCCAGGGTATCCAGGCCATGGAGGATATCCGCCAGGCTCATAGCGCCTGCCAGGGACTCCATTCCTTGCCAATCCCCGGCCTCCAAAAGCCGCTGGGGGTTCCGCATGGTCTTGCACAGCATCAGGCCCCGGAAATACTCTGCCAGCTCCTGGCACAGCCGGCTTAGATCCTTGGAATCCTGATAAAGCCGGTGGATAATATCCAGGGCAGCCCCTGGCTCCCGGCCTGCCACCGCTTGGGCCAGCAGGGGCAAATAACTTCTATCCGCCACCCCCGCCGCGGCCTGTACGGTTTCCAGCTTTACATGACGGTCGCGGCCCAGGCACTGGTCCAGCAAAGAGAGGGCGTCCCGTAAAGCGCCGTCCGCAATGCGGGCAATCAGCAAAGCCGCGTCTCTATCCAGCCGGGCCCCCTCCAGGCCCGCCACATCTGTCAACCTATCCGCAATAAGCTCCGGGTCAATCCTATGAAAATCGAAGCGCTGGCATCGGGACAAAATGGTAGGCAGCAGCTTGTGAACCTCTGTGGTGGCCAAAATAAAAACCACATGAGCCGGGGGCTCCTCTAGGGTTTTCAGCAGGGCGTTAAAGGCCTGCACGCTGAGCATGTGCACCTCATCGATGATATAGACCCGGTATTTCCCGGTAGCGGGGGTAAAGCTGGATTCCTCAATTAGGCCGCGGATATTTTCGATGCCGTTGTTGCTGGCGGCATCAATTTCCACCACGTCTAAAATGGAGCCCTCCTCCAGCCCCCGGCACACCTGACACTCCCCGCAGGGATCCCCTTCTACAGGATGCAGGCAGTTAACGGCTCTGGCCAAAATTTTTGCACAGGTGGTTTTGCCCGTTCCCCGGGAACCGGTAAACAGGTAGGCATGGGCAATCCGGCCTCTGGTGAGCTCGCTTTTCAGCGTAACAGTAACCTGGGGCTGGCCTACAACATCCGCGAAAAAGCGCGGCCGGTATTTGCGGTAGAGCACCTTATACATAGGCGGCCTCCTGCCGGGCCAGGGAGAACGGCCCGTAAAAAATCCGAGAGTTGGGTCCCCGACCCAACTCTTTGGCCCTCTGCCTGGCTTTTCTCTTCCCAAAAAAGAAAGCCCGGGGAGACAGATACGAAAGTGGAATATGTGAGCGGACAGGCGACCTGCATCGCCCGGGAAAATCCGCTTAATGCTGCTCGGTTCCCCGCCTGACATGGTTCACGGCATCCCGCCGCGCAGACCTGTCCGCCCACATATTCCACTTGTAAAAAAGCACCGGCTGCCCTGCCCGGTATATAAAAACAACGCTATCCTAAATAGTGGCAGAAACCCTTTGGAGCACATAATATCATAAAACCAGAGAAATTGCAAGTGGTTTTTCCTGTTGAAAGGAGTTCGAAACAAAGAGTTTATGGAAGAGGGCCATTGGGGCGACAGTTCACATAGAGTGTGGCTCCCCTTTTTTATCGAGAGTTTCCCATCCCCTCTTTTCCAGCCCGTCAAAAAAAGGCGGCGTATGATAGCTACTCATAAAGCAGTACCAGCTAAACAAACTGAAATCAGGCAACTGCCAAACCGGGTGCAGAAAAAGACAAGTGAAAAGCAATCTGTTTCTTGCCTGTCCTTTTCATTTTGTTACGCAAGAGAACTCCGTTTTTGAGGGCATGTATAAAACCCTTACCCTGTCATTTCAACGCCCGCAAATCCCCATAAATCGAGGGCAAAACAGCCTCCTTCGCGTAACAATACACATAATAAATTGATAGGCGAAAGCAGTCTGCCGATTCCGCCCTCTTTGTTACTCCCTATTGGTCGAATCGGAATTTCAATAGGGCTTCAATCAGTTTTGTATTCCTCCTGCTTCAATCTCCCCCATTCTTTCTGTAACTATTTCAGTACAACATTTCTCCTGCGTTTTATCGAACTTCTGCAACGCCCGTGCAGTGTGCCAATTGCTTCATCTCGATAACCAACGAAGTAATAAAGCAACAGGATTTCCTGCCTTAATTGCGAAAGTCTTGATAATGCCACAGGACAATCTTACAGACGCACAAAACACGCATTCGATATGCTCCATGAACTGTTCAGAATATCTCATTCCACAAGACGGGGTTTTTTGATAATCCACCACAGCAAAAACCGAAAATGAAGCGAAAGCGCACATAGCGCATATTGCAATACCGTAATATCTATGAAAGCCATTCCGCCATATAAAAGCGGCGGCTTTGATTGTTCAGGTTTGGGTTTGTTTGAAAATAGAGGAAATGAGGGATTTTTGAGTAGAATGGGTCAGCCTCAAAGAAGAAGCCGCAAGTACTGCTTGCGTATTACGGAGATTTTCGCCACAGAAGATGGCCGCTTCTGGGCAAAAAGACAGTGTTTTCAATTTTTCAAACAAGCCCTAAAGTACAAATATAGAAATCGACACTTTGGGGCGGAGGGATACTATATGTTTACAGTAGGGCTGAATGAAAGCGCCATTCGAAAATACATAGCAGACCAGGAAAAAACGACATCGCTTTGGATAAACTGGGTGTGAAGGAGTGCGAAGACCCTTTCAAGGCTAGCAAGTAATACAAACGTGCCATTAGCGGCAAGGGCAATAGAGTTGAACATATGTGAAAGCCAGCGCCTTTAGGCCTTGTACATAACCACCTGTAAAACGAGTGGCTATGATTACTCCTGTGTTGGTTCTGTACTGCCGCCAGGGGTATCGCTGGGCGACGCGCCACCGCCAGAAGCTGTACCGTCTTTCTTTTCGCTGGGAAGAAGATTGTCCTTCTTGGTTTCCAGGTGGGGAGTAGCGGCACTGTTGGTAATCGCGTCCAAGATGCGCATAAAGCCTTCCGGCGCATCCTGCTTGCGGGCGTACATTAAATGTATATTTGGCCCTGGTATCCGTATGGCGCGTTTGAGAGGAACTATGTGTAACATTTCCTGTAAACTTTGTCGATACCGGACTCCACCAGGATTTGTACTCCGTCTCAACCTTTGCATCCTCCTGGTTTTTCTTCTCGTCATCTTCTGCTGTGGATACCTCCAAATCAAAAGAAATATGCACATCTTCAATCGCCAGGTTCGGGATACCGGTCAAAGCCAGAAAAGGCGCTTCAATATGGCGATCCTGGGTTTTGGGCTTTCCGTCTGGTCCCAGCACATCCTCCTGATAATTGAAAGTTACCATGCGGACCTGGCCTTTTTCGTCAATACCCACGTCCTTAACAAAGTGGGCCAGCGCCATGCTCATGTCTGTTTGGGCCTTTATGGCAGCGATTAGGGGCGCTGAAACCATCTTGTCAATGGGCAGATTGTTTACAATTCCACCCACAACCGCGTGATCCATACCATCATCTCCCTATAAGTGATTTATTTTGAAACCGCGAAACAAAAAATTTGCGATTTACTACCGGCTTAGCCTTTCTCTGGCTTTTCAGCTAGATCGTCCCCCTTTATTTCAAAAGGAGTGACCGCGTTGTCTAGTTTCTCCACAATGCGGGCCAGCGCTTCTGGCGGCGGGGTGGATTTAAACTTCAAATTCACGTCCATGGTGGCGTCCTTATCCGGAACAGCACCAGCAAGCTCTACCAGAAAACTGCCTCTGTCTATGGAAAACTTAGAGCCCTCGCCGCTTAACGGAGCGGTGGTTTCCTTGATATCGATGTCTTTCAACCTGACGCTTAGTTTCACGTCCATCTCATCCAAATAAAGGGAATGATGGTCGCTTAAGCAGATAAGCGGAACGTCTATGGCGTATCCGTCACGGATGACGAACCGCTTTGTCAATGGGGCCTTGGTTTTGGGGTCTATGTATTTATCCATGGTGGCAAGATGGTGCTGCTCCATGATTTCGGCGCTGGAGTTTACGCAGAACTGCAGTCCTCGTATCACGTCAGACAAAGTGATGCCTTCTTCGCGATCCTCTTTCTTGTTCCACTTAGAAATCCCCATATATCCCGCCCCGCTTATCGAGTGAATTCGTAGTAGCCATCCGCGGCTTTGAAAACCTTCGCAAAGCCCGCCCTGAGAAATTTTGCGCATGTTTCCGAAACTATTTTTTCGTTTTCTTCCGCCATTTCCGTTCTGCTGCGCCCTTTGTTCAGTCCTGCGCGGAAATCATCGGAATTTCTAACCTTCACGATTATCTGAGCAATACTGTAAGTGAATTTATCTTCTGCAGGGAAGTTGCCGTACCGTATTTCGCGCGTATCGGTAGGCTTTACATAAATAGAAGTAAACGTTGATATAAGGACAGGCGCCAAAAAACAGACTTCGGCATTAAAAGAGGTCTGCTCATCCAAGCCGTTTAAATTTCCGGCAGCGTCCGTATTTCCTTTAAGGTCGCTCATGGATATACTAATAGTCCGCAAATTAAAACAGCTCTCTTTAGCCATATAAATACGTACTGGACGGGCGCCGGACGCGCCATACTTGGCAGAAGTGACGGTTTGTTTGTTGAGCAGAAAACGCGCATACACGCCGTCTGCTCCGGACTTGTTTAGATCCCGTGAAAGTATGGTGCGCGAAATGGAGTTAGCTTTCTGCCCATCGCGGACGTTATTGCTGCTGTCTATTTTTCTGGAATTCAATATAGAGCAAAGAGCGGTTATGTTTGTGCAGTGTATACAGCCTTGGATAATATCACAGGTTCTTCTGTCCAATTTTGATCTCAATGTAGCATACATAGAGTCTCTTCTCCCTGCATATGTCTGATTGCTTACAGATGAAGATATTATAGTTGCATTATAGCACATTTGGGGAGATTTGGTAAGTGAGAAGTTTTTAGGGGAGTGTCCAAACGAGGAGATAAAGGTAAGCTAGAGAAGAAAAAACACGGCTCTCAGATGCCGTGAGAAAATGGGAAAAGTTTCGTAGACTTCGC
>CAJUSM010000031.1 GCA_910588935.1 uncultured Oscillospiraceae bacterium | reverse complement strand
CCATCAATGGCGACATCACTATGGGAGCGGCCAGTACCATTGACTGGGCCCTGGTAACTAACGTGAACATCAATTCCAATCCGGCCTATTCGCTGGCTCAACAGGCCAAAAATGCCATTCCCAGTTACATTAAGTCAACACATATCGACGCGGTTACGATAGAGTCTCCTACACTTCGTGGGGAAGAGATCAATGTAATCGCGGGTAAGGAACGCGGCAGTTTCAATCTGTACGCTACGTATAGTTCCCATCTTTATCACATGTTTACGATTGATTACTGGGAAGGAATGTCGCCGGAAGTTCATCTGTACAGTCCCGCTGACGCGGATATGTATTTCGGTAAAGATGGATATTGCTTTATCTATTTTGTAGGAGATGTTTCGTTTGAAGGAACGGTCGATTTTTCAAAGGCTACCGTAAAAGGTTTGAAATAAGTAAGAAAGGAGGCGCCTGGTATGAAGAAAACTCTTAAAAACGCGGTTATGGTAGACATGCTCATGCAGCTGAAACCGCTGCTCTCCCACCGTGACAAGATTGGCTATGCCGCTGCCCGGAACCATCGCAGGCTGGCCGAGTGCCTGACCGAGTACGAACGGTTCCGCAACAGTCTGATTGAGAAGTACGGCGAGCGTGAGAAAGATGAGAACGGGAACGAACTCCCGTCAATCTCCCTGAGCTCTACTTCGCCCAATTTCAAAATGTTTCTGAGCGAACTCGCTCCTTACAATGAAATGGAGCATGAGGTGGAACTTATGGAGCTGCCCTACAGTGAGGTAATCGGCAATTTGTCAGGAGAAGAAATCCTCGCGATTGACTGGATGCTGGTAGACGGGGAGGCGACGTAATGGCAGATATTTCCCCACAGCTCCAAAAAATACGGGACGCCATATATGGCGAAGAGGTCCGAGGTTCCATCCATGACGCTCTGGCGGCCATGAATGTGGAGTCAAACGCAGCCATGGAGTTTGCGGCTACGGCAAAGGATTCCGCTACGAACAGCGCTGCTGCCGCAAAGGCATCAGAGGAGAAAGCAGCCCTGTCCGAATCAGCGGCCAAAGAATCGGAGACTAACGCAGCCGCATCGGAGCAGGCAGCGTTGGAAAGCGCGTCAGAAGCTATTGACGCGGCAAATGCCGCTAAAACTTCTGAAATAAATTCCGCCGCATCCGAGGCCGCGGCTAAGGCATCCGAAACCAATGCTGCCAACTCCGAATCAGCAGCAAAAGAATCGGAGACTAACGCCGCCGTATCGGCAGCCACTGCTACAGAGAACGCGACAGCCTCCTCAGCCTCAGCAGAGGCCGCAAAAGCGTCTGAGGAAAAAGCCGCCGTATCAGAGAATGCCGCTAAGACTTCGGAGACAAACGCCGCATCCTCTGCCTCCACCGCGTCTGAAAAAGCGGCCGAGGCGTCTTCTTCCGCGTCTGCCGCAAAGGTTTCCGAAACGAACGCCTCTGATTCTGAAGTGGCCGCGAAAAAGTCAGAGGTTAACGCGTCCGCATCCGCCAATGCCGCTGCCTCCAGCGAAACAAACGCAAAGGCCTCTGAAACAAGCGCCGCTCAATCTGCCGCTCACGCCATACAGGAGAGAGAAGACTACTCCCAATGGGTGGAACAGCAGGAGGCCGCTTTTACTCAGTGGTTCGATGGCATTAAGGCGCAATTTGGCGACGACATTGCTGGCAATCTCACCAACCAGATTAACAAAGAAGAAATTGACAGAATCCTTAGTGTCGGTTTTGCGGACGGAGTAAAAGAGTTCAGCGAGGACGGTACAACAATTATCTCAACAGCTCCGGATGGCCGGACGCTTACCAAGACCTTCACCAACAGCTTTCAGACTATGACCGCGGTTCTCAGGAAAGCCGATAAGACCGTTGCTGCCACGCTGACAAAAGAGTTTGCGGCAGACGGAAGTACAATCAGCACGACTATAACCTACTCATGAAAGGAGAGAATTCAAAATGGCAGAAGAAGATATGCTCTACGGCAAAGCACGGCATCTTTTCGGCGGCATCGAGCCGTCCAACATGAAAGCTTTTTCCGTAACCGCACCTGGCAGCGGTAGGCCGGTTATCACAGCGGTTCTGCCGGACAATACCGTTATCGATGGTCAGACCCTGTGTACTGTGGCGGGGGCCGTGATTCGCAAAAAGTCCACCGGCTACCCCGAGGACGAGTTCGATGGGGAGAAGGTAGCGGAAATCGCGGAATCTACCACATTCACGGACGCCACTGCCAATGCGGACGGCACCTATTATTACGCGGCTTATCCGTTTACCACGCAGGGTGTATATAACCGCAACCCAGCTAACCGGGCCGTGTTCAACGAACCAGAGCCTATGGCTGCTTTCACTTCCCGACTGGTATACAGTTCCGCGTCTCAGACCTCCCATGTGGAGCTGACCGCCACTCTGCCTCAGGGTGCGGCCGGAGCGGTGATTCGTAAATCCACCGTGGGCTATCCACAGGACGAGGAAGACGGCGAGGTGTTCCAGAACATCACCGCCAGCACGGTTATCACAGACACAGACGTGGAAGAGGCCGTCACCTATTACTACAGCGCCTTTGTCTACACCAGTACCGGAGCTTACAACCGTGACCCGGCTAACCGGACAAGCTGCACCGTATACGCGGGAGAAGCCCCGGACGACATGGCCGCTTTCAGTGTTGTATGCGACGCGGTCAATCAGGCGAAAATCACGGCAACTCTTCCTGGCAACAAGACCGAAGGTGATGTTGAGATTTGCACTGTGGCCGGCGCCATTATTCGCCGCAAGACAGGCAGCTACCCAGTCAACGAGACGGACGGCGAGGAAGTTACCGATTTGAAACAGAGCGGTACTTACACCGATATGGGCCTGACCGGCGATACAATCTACTATTACGCCGCCTTCCCCTACTCCGACCGGGGGATGTTCAACCGTAACCAGACTGCGGAAAATCAGGCAAGCTGTAAGGTGTTCGCTCCGGTTGCTCCCGGCAATATGAAAACATTCTCTGCCAGTTCCGCGGCCGCCGGCAAAATTGTCCTGACCGCCACTCTGCCGGACAATACCGTAGAGAGCGGGGTGACTACCAGTGCCGTGGCGGGCGTTATGATCCGCAGGAAGCTGGACGGCTATCCCGCCAATGAAACAGATGGGACCCTGGTGGCAAACCTGACCGAGAGCGGAACCTACACGGATACGGACATTGTGGGCGGGCAGATGTACTACTATGGGGCGTTCCCCTATTCCGACAAAGGCCTGTACAATCAAAATGCGGTTCCGGACAATCAGGCCAGCGCCGAGGGTAAGACCTATGAGTATCTCTATGGCTATGACCTGGACACTGCCAACAGCAATCCGGCTACCCGGGTCACTTACCCCGCAGACGTGGACAACACGGGCTTTGCCGCGGCAAAGATGGGAACCAGCGCGTTTAACTATGGCGGCTGGCCCAGCACTCCGGGCGAGAAGTTCATGCCCAGGCCCTGTATGCTGACTTTTGCGGGAAAAGTAGACCACTACCTGAACCCCAATGACTATACAAAGAAAATAGATGGCACGGCCTCTAAAGTTGCGGATACATCCTTTGGCGGAAACGCCATGATGGAATGGCCCAAAATCTTTGTAAAGCGTTGGCAGGAGGGCAATATCTACCACTTCCGTGTCTCTGATGTGAAGCTGGATGACGATTTCGAGTGCTGGTCCAACTATGACCGCCAGAATCATGAGATTGACCACTTCTACACGCCAATCTTCTTCGGCTCCAATGTTTCCAGTAAACTTCGCTCCATCAGTGGCCAGGCGAACAGCGTATCGACTACTGCTGACCAGGAAATCACCTATGCTAAGGCCAACGGCGCGGACTGGTACACCGAGGTTGTGGCGGACCGTATGCTAATCAACGACTTGCTGACCATGATGGCGAAGTCTACCGATTTGCAGACCGCGTATGGCTCCGGCAGAACAAAGAGTTCCAACAGCAGCGCGATAGCCCCAGGCACCATGAACACAAAAGGAATGTTCTGGGGTTCCACGAATGGTACGGACGGCGTCAAGGTATTTGGTATGGAAAACTGGTGGGGGAACATTTGGCGGCGTATTGCAGGGTGGATGCTGGTAAATAGCGTTCAGAAAGTCAAGCTGACTCGCGGAACGAAAGACGGAACGACCGCAGCCGATTATAATACTACCGGCGATGGATATAAGTCTCTGAGTAATGCTGCGCCTACTGGTTCCAGCGGCGGCTACATTTCAAAATGTAAAACCGAGAAGTTTGGGCGGTTCCCATACGAGTTGTCGGGTTCGGCCACAACCTTTGAGTGTGATGCTATGTGGTATTCCACTGGAACACGATACGCGCTTGTCGGCGGCGGCTGGGCCCATGACCTTCGAGCGGGTCCCTTCTGCGTGCACCTGAGCCTTGCGCCGTCTGTTACCAGTTCGGACATTGGCGTGGCCCTCTCTTGTAAACCGCTTGCGGCCTAGGGGAGGTCTGGAGAACCTAGGTTCTCCGGGCATACGGATTGACAGGCTCCGGCATGGTATGCTATTATAAACTAAGGGAAGCAGCACCTATTCACCTGCTCACCTGCGCGAAGAACGCACCTTCTATTATGGAAAGGAGGACCTTTGATGACAAAGCAAAGTTCTATTCTGGTAGAAGAGGAGGTGGAAGAAATGATGAATGTAGTTGAAGTGGCGCGAATGTCTGAGGCTCTTAAGGCAATGGGCTTGACGGATTCTCAGATTAACGTGGTTATTAACTACATCGCTACTGGCATCGGTTTACCGGAAGCGACGGAGCAGAGTAAAGAAAAAGAGTCCGAATGACCAAGCGAGGAGAGGGCCTGCGGAAACGTAGGCTCTTTTCTTTTTTTGTACATTTCAGGGGTATGCGCTGCGCCTGCGCGCGATTGTCGGCGGCAACTGGAACCATGACCTTCAAGCGGGTCCCTTCTACGTGAACCTGAACAATGCGCCGTCTAATACCAGTTCGAACATTGGCGTGGCCCAATCTTATCCAACACATGGTAATATGTTTCTCGATTTTTAATGCAGCGCATATTCCGCACCCCTTGGTGAAAATCAACTCGATGCAAGCGCCTGCCGGTAGCTGAAAAAGGACGAAAGCGGGCGAGAGGATAAGAGAGAATGAAATCCTACACTCACTTGTATGAAATATGTACATCCGAACAAAACAGAATAAGAAGCGTGCAGTCGGCCAAGAAGAGCAAGCGTATCCGAAACATCATCAAGGCCCGGCATTTGTCTGATGCGGCTCTGGCGGAAAAATCCCGTGATTGGATTATCAATTACGAGATCAAAGAGCATGCCCCCATTTATATTTTAGATGGGATCAGCCATAAGCAGCGGACAATCTATGTGCCGACCCTGGAAGAGCTTATTGTCCAGCACTGCGTAGTGAACGCTCTCAAGCCCATGTTCTATAAAGGTATGTATGAGCACAGCTATGCCAGTCTGCCGGGGCGAGGTTCTCACAAAGCCAAAAGGGTCATTGAGAAGTGGATTCGCACTGACGCAAAGAATGTAAAGTATGTCTTGAAAATGGACATCAGGCATTTCTTTGACAGTGTCCCCCACGATGTTCTCAAAGCAAAGCTCTCCAAACACATTCATGACGAGCTTATGCTGGACTTGCTGTTTAAGATTATTGACGCCACGGACGAGGGGATTCCCCTGGGGTTTCATACCTCCCAGTGGCTGGCAAACTGGTTCCTGCAAGGATTGGACCATTACATCAAGGAACAGCTCCAAGCAGCCCATTATGTCCGGTATATGGATGATATGGTGATTTTCGGCAGCAATAAAAAAGCCCTCCACAAGATGCGTCAGGCAATTTCGGAGTATCTTGGAAAAGAGCTTGGTCTTGCGTTAAAAGGGAATTGGCAGGTGTTCCGGTTCTCTTATGTCAAGAATGGCGAATACCGGGGCAGAGACCTTGACTTCATGGGATTCCGGTTTTACCGGGACCGCACTGTTTTGCGAAGAAGCATCATGTACAAGGCCAGTAGGAAAGCGAAAAAACTTGCGTCAAAAGCCAGGCCAACTGTTTACGACGCCCGGCAGATGCTGTCGTATCTTGGCTGGATCAAGTCCACAGACACCTATGCTATGTATTCAAAATGGATTAAACCTTACGTAAACTTTAGGAAACTGAAACGAAAGGTATCCAAGTCTGACAAGAATAATCCCTTACAGATATATTACCGGCTGGCGAGGGTTTATCAAACATAAAAGGAGGCGGTTTTATGGAACCTACTTACCGATATTCCGAAAGCACCGTCCGGCCAGAGCAGGTCCAGGTTTCCGGCGATACCGTATATCTGCGCAAGGACATCAAAGAATCCAAGCGTGAGGATATGGACGGCGGGACAGTCAGCTACTGGACGTACCAGGAGGCGGCGATGTCTACCGAGGAGTTCAACCGGAATTCCAGCGCTCTTCTTCTGAAGAGGCAGTTGAACAGCGACGGCGACATGTTGGCTATTATGGAGGCCATGGCTGATATGTATGACGTGCTGGCTATGCTGATGGAGTAAAAGCAGAAGAAAGGAAGACAATCATGCACTTTACCAAAGAAATCTGTTTGAAGATAGATGGCATTGATGAGTTGACTGCGATAGCAGAGAAAGCTCAGCGGCAGTTGGACGAACTGATAGATACCGTGCAGGAACTGAATCGCGTGCAAATTCGGGTGGAAGCGAGTCTAAACGACGAGAGATCTCCGGGGAAGGTTCCGAAGGAAACATGTCTGAAAAATTGATATGGACTTCGTTACCGTCTGGTATTTGGTTATAGTGCAAGAGAAGAGTACAAATCGAAAGGGCTGTTAACATGGTAAATATCTACTGTACGCTTATCATCAATAAGCGAAGGAGCTTTGATGATATCCGGGAGGACTTCAAAGAAAAAGTAAAAGCCCGGCTGAAAGAACTCGGTTACGACCAGAACGGCGACAAGCTGGAGGCGTAACCGTGCTTTTTTATATTTTAACTAAACTTCTGATTGGAGGTAACAACATGGTTGCATTGTATGTAGCGCTCATCATCAACGGCAGGAGGTCTTTCGATAAGGTGCCCGACAAGTTCAAGGATGCGGTCAGGGCTGACCTGGAGGCCCTGGGCCTTACCGAGAACGGCGACCCGGTGTAAGGTGGCCGCCTATGGTTGACACCGGAAGTTGGGTGCTGGTCAGCAGGCGGCTGCCGCCATATTCCAGGCCGGATTCTAAGGCAATCGAGTCCTGGTGCGGCCTTTCTGCTGATCTTGATATGCTGCCCAAAACAGGATGCACAGGCAGCACGGCTTATTGCATCGACACAGGAGACCGTTACATGTTTGAGGAGACTACCGATACCTGGTATCCCATGCTCTCCTCGGGTGGCAGCGGTTCGGCTCCAGAGGGGGTGGCCCCTTACACAGGACCCTACAGCGTGACCCCGAAAGCGTCCGTGACGCAAATCCTGCCCACCTCCAGCAAATACATGAAGAACAATGTTACCGTGGCTAAAATCCCATATTCCGAGACGAGCAACGCCTCTGAGGGTACTACGGTAAGCATTGCGGCAAGCTGACGGAGGTGATGGATAATGGAAGGTGAATTCATTTCACGAGCCGAACACGAGGAGTTCCGGCGCAGTATGGACGCCGAGCACCAGCGTCTGGAAGACGAGAACGTCCGTCAGAACCGGCGGCTGGAGATTCTGGAGGAAACGGTTAAGCAAATCGCAAAGATCAGCACCTCTGTGGAAAAACTTGCTTTGAACATGGAAAATATGGTAAAGGAGCAGATCTCCCAGGGACAGCGCTTGACAGAGCTGGAGGGCCGGGACGGCGAGATGTGGCGCAAAGTAGTTGGCTGGGTCATTTCCGCAGTAGTGGGCGTGGCTGTCGGCTATTTCTTTTTCAAGCTGGGGGTCCATACTTAGGAGGAACTTCAAAATGAGATTCTGACTAGGCGGTTCTGATAGCCATGTAGAAAAAACGAAACATTACGAACTGGAGGAATGATCTATGGATTTTGGAAAGGCAATCGAGGCTGTAAAGGCTGACAAGAGAGTATCCCGCGCTGGATGGAACGGCAAAGGCCAGTATATCGAGCTGGCTGCCTGCGTCAGTTATAAAAATGCAGCCGGAGAAATCGTCAACGTAAACCATGACGCGCTCGGCAACAATGCGATTGCGTTTGTCGGTACTTCCGGCGTGCAGCTTGGTTGGTTGGCCTCGGATTGGCAGATTATGTCGGCATAGGAGGACAGATATGCAAGCTATTATTGTGGAAGGGAGTCTCCAAGAAATCTCCGACTTTGTGAAGAGCCTTGGAAAAGGGAAAAACGCCTATGAGCTCGAAATGGAGCTGTTCGAGAAAACTCATCATGGGCACAAGAGTACCATTTTTAGCTCGGATGAAGAAGCAGGGACTACTTGAGTTCGGTGAAGGTCAAACGCGGAAAATGATATTCTTGAATTTATCAATGTCATCGTTTTCAATGTGAGCTGCATAATTTTTCGCAACTTCTATTACCAGACAGGTGTCATCAGAATCCAAATACGGTTCAATCATAGAATACACCGTTTGGGCCGATTTTAACTTTGTTTTGACAAGCCATGCAGATTTACCAAAGTTACAATAGCCTTGGTCCCCTGCATCTTTAATTGCCTGGATGACACCCTTGTAGTCTTTGCCGCTTTTGTTCAAATCATAGGTAATGCAATAGACCACTTCTTTTTCGCCTTTCTAAAATATGTTTCTTAATTTAACCTAATTATACCAAATAAACGGTAGAATTTCAAGAAAGAAGGACTCAAAATGAACATCAACTGGAAAGTACGTATCGCGAACAAGCAGTTCTGGTTCTCGCTGGTACCGGCGATTCTGCTGGTTATCCAGGCTGGCGCGGCCATCTTTGGTTACACTGTGAATTTCGGCGAGCTTGGGAACAGCCTGCTGGCCTTTGTGGACGCAGTATTCGTTATCCTGGTGCTGCTGGGCATCGTCAATGACCCCACCACCGCCGGATATAGCGACAGTAAGCGGGCCAGACACTATGAGAAACCCTGGAAGGAGTAACATATGCCTGAAACCGTAACCAAGAATATCAACAAAGTCATCTACAACGGCGAGGTACTTATCGACCTGACCGCTGATACCGTGACCGCGGAGAACCTGCTGAAGGATGTCACGGCCCACGATAAGTCCGGCTCGGCAATTATCGGCGCCTGTCCCTTTGACGTGGATTCTTCCGATGCTACTGCCGCAGTCGGCGAACTGCTGGAAGGCAAGACCGCCTATGCCAGAGGGGCAAAGATTACCGGTGCCATGAAGGACAATGCCGCTGTCGCTGGGGTGATTGCCGCCAAGGAGCAGGAGTACACCGTTCCACAGGGCTACCATGACGGTTCGGGTAAGGTGTCCATCGACGCCAACGAACAGGCCAAGCTGGTTCCCGGCAACATTCGCGAGGGTGTAACTGTCCTGGGTGTTGAGGGTACTATGTCCGGCAGCGAGGACTCCAAGCCCCAGGCCAAGAGCGTAATACCCTCAGCAGAGGAGCAGGTCGTTCTTCCCGACGAGGAGTACAACTGCCTGTCCCAGGTGACAGTGGCGGCGATTCCATATGTGGAAGCGGAAAACGCGGCCGGAGGCACCACCGTGACCATTGGCTGAAGGAGTGAGCCAGATGGCTGTAAATAAAGTTATAGCGAACGGCAAAGTCCTGATCGACCTGACTGGCGACACGGTAACCGCCGGTTTGCTGAAAAAGGGCGTGACAGCCCATGACAAGACCGGTGAGATTATCACTGGAACGCTTGACCAAAGCGAAGAAATTGACGACATTGACCGGGTACTGACCTATGGATTCTCTGAGGGAACAAGAACGTTTGCAGACGACGGTACGGTCGTAGCGCGGGACTCTGCCGGCAGGACGCTGACTCGGACGTTCTCCGAAGATGGGAAGACGTGTACGTCCGTACTCACCGATACGGATGGAGTAGAGTTGGGCAGGCTGGTGAAGACCTACGGAGAGGGTTTCTCCCAAGTCACCATCACAGACCGGTACGGCAATGTCAAGGTCAAAAAGATTTCGTACAGCGGTTCGCAGGTGGATGTGACCGTTGAGTAGGTAGAAGAAGACCCCGGCTGTCTAAGAGATATCGTCTCTCGATGGCCGGGATTTCTTTTATATTTTAGGAAGTTCTACGCTTTATCAAGGGAAAGGAAAAGGAACTGTCGGGGCAAACAGTTCCTTAACGCTTCTGCGACAAACTATTCGATGGGGAGCATCAAAGAACACTTTGTTGCAAAGTATAAAGACGATGTCAATCGAACACTTTACATGTTTCTGGAGAAGGAAAAAGGAGCTGCCGCAGGAAGCAACTCCTTAATCGTGCTAAACAAACAATTCTATGTTGGAGGATACAAGGAACTGTCTGCTGCAATACATAAAGCGTCACATCACTCAGTGTGGGGGAAAACAACGAGTGGTTGTAGACTCTTTTTTAACCAACCAGTTTCAGCTGGTTTCTACGGGCTTCAGCCTCAAGTTCGTCATTGACTTCTTCGGAGTTTTGACGAATAAACGCTTTAATGTATTCCTCTCCAACCCAATCATTATACTCTTGGAGACCGCCTTTGACGCTATAAATTTGATGGAGGACTGACGCGGGACCAGCGACTAGTTTTCCATCCTTATTTATAAAGCGATAGTCGTACTTCCTATCCATACCCAAACACCTCCTTTCCCTTGATAAAGCGTAGAACAATCTCCAGATAAAAGCCCCGGATACTATCATCCAGAGAAAGCAACGCTTTCCGAGTAGATATTATACATAATTGGTCAGAGAAAGTCAATCAAAAATAAGAAAGAGAGATTGCCATGAGTCGAGAATTGGGAAGACGGATAGCAGATTTACTGCATAGCAAAGGAATTCTGCAAAAGGAATTGGCCGAGCGGGTCGGTCTTACTGAAGCCACCATGTCAAGGTACATCTCTGGGGAAAGAGACCCGAAACCAGAAGTGCTTGCAAACATTTCAACCGTACTTTGTACCTCGTCGGATTATCTGCTTGGGAAGGTAAATATAGACATTGAAAGCAAGACAATGGCTGTTGAGATAGATCAACACAAACTGCAAACCGTTATAGATCAACTTGAGCAATTGAGGTTGGTGTTAAATGAAACCATAAGTACATTGACGGCCCTTAAAAAGGAGGATCGCCATGTTTTCTGATTATCCAGACGTTGTATCAATCGCAGAATTACAGTCCATGCTCCGCATAGGCCGCAACACGGCCTATGACCTATTGAAAAGCGGCGCAATCTCGTCCATACGAGTCGGTAAACGCTACATTATCCCCAAAACCAGTGTAATAGACTTTTTGGCACGCGGTTTGCATTCTGAGCCGGGACGTGTTATAATGTTCCCATCGGATGAAGCCGCTGACAGCCTGGAAAGGAGTATACTATAATGGCTATCACCGGTTTTGTGACAACCAAGCGCGGCAAATATTACGCCGTACTGAATCTTTATGATGAAATGGGCCAGCGTAAGCAGAAATGGTTCCCTACGGACCTGTCTCTCAGAGGAAACAAACGCAATGCCGAGAGAATCCTGCGGGATTTGATTGAGGAGTGGGAGAGCAAAGAAACACCCTTCTGTGCGATGACATTTGATGAGTACCTTGAGCAGTGGATCGAAACAGCGGATGCTGACATTAAGCCCAATACATACCGTATGTACCAGCTTAATGTGGCGAATCATATCCTACCATACTTCAAACGGCACCGTATCATGCTGCAAGATCTGAGACCCATGCACCTGGAGGACTTCTACCACCACTTGCAAACGGAAGGCAGTAATATGCGTACGAATAAGCCTTTATCGGCTGCAACCATCAAGCATATGCATCAGTTGATTTCCAAGTCTCTTACGGATGCTGTGCGGAGAGGGCTTATCAACTTTAACCCGGCCTCTGCTGCAAAGACTCCGAGGGCCGAGCGGTATGTGGGGAGTTTCCTCAATCCAAGCGAACTTGACGAGCTATTGGCGTTGTTTATTGACAGCCCTGTAGAGCTGCCAGTCAATCTGTGCGCTATCTATGGATTTCGCAGGAGCGAAGTTCTTGGTCTCAAGTGGGAGAATGTGGACTTCGAGACGGGTTCTATTACCGTTGCTGAGACCTTACAACAGGGGGTAGGCGGAAACTACGTCGACACCCCTAAAACGCACAGCAGTTATCGGACACTGCCCATGACCAACTCCGCGCGCCTGATGCTGAAAGATCAGCACAAGAAACAAAAACGCCGTCAAGCTGCTCTTCGCAGCCGCTATATCAAGAGCGACTACGTTTGCACCTTTGACGACGGAACTGTCATTTCACCAAACTACCTATCCAGAACGTTTCACAAAATCATATCAGAGAGCGATTTGCCAAGTATTCGTTTGCATGATTTGAGACACAGCGCGGCCTCGAACCTGCTGAACATGGGGTTCTCCATAGTGGAAGTGCAGCAGTGGCTTGGTCATGGAAGCGCGTCAACCACGTTAGATTTTTACGCCCATGTTGACAAAAAAGCCAAAGAAAATATGGCTGACGCGATGGAAAAGGCGTTAAAAAACCGCGTGCAGTGAAACATGTCTGATAGACAAATGATAGACAAGGCGTTTTTGGCTGATAGACAGAAAAAAGAAAAGCCCGAAACTCCTAGAAGTTCCTGGCTTTTTTGGCAGGGGCAGAAGGATTCGAACCCTCGGCACGCGGTTTTGGAGACCGCTGCTCTACCAACTGAGCTATACCCCTATTTCTTCTGAACAAAAAGAATTATATCATCTTTTTGGTGGGATGTCAATATATTATTAGGGGATTTATAAGGTTTATTTAATATCTTAGCGGATTCAACTTTATGGAAACGCTATGATGGAAATAATCTATACAAATTTAAGTAAATTGGCATTGTGTTCTATGAAGGGGAGAATGTCGTGCGGTCGCATGCAAATAAGATTTTGAGTCGGTGGAGTTCCCCAAGAGAAACCGTAAGAGCCCTTGGAACTATGGCAAAGGGCTCTTCAAACTGTACAATGAAATCGAGCGCTATTTCCTCCGCTTATAACGTTTCCGCAGGATTTTTACCCGCTATGACAAGTTAGACGTTCTTTTCTCCGACTTCATTTATTTTGTTATGATTTGTGATGCTTTTGTGCGAACACGCTCTAGAAAATTATGAAGTAGGCACTGAGAATGAAGACCCGCATTTTTTGTGAAATCCATTGTACTCGGGGCAGTTTAGACCAGAGTATTGACTAGTGTGCATATAGGTTGAACATTTTTTCAGCGAGGTCAGGAAATCAACATCAATATATAGTGGAATGGATTTAGAAGACTAATTATAAGTTAACATTATATATTGAATTTTTTATCACAGAAGGCTGAGGTTACTTGGCCAACATGACAGCAATGTCACAGATACAAGAGAAAAAAGCTCTGCTGCTTGGGAGGAAAGAAGCGGCGGTTATAGAAATGTGGGTTTTTAAACAGTAAAGTTAGATTGCTACAAGATGAAAGTAGTAGTCATGCTTGCAAAGTGCACCAAAAGCATGGAGGCGAGGACAAATGAAAAGAAATATGAAGGGCCTAGGCAGCAGGGGAGGGGCGATCCTGACTGTGATAATGGTTTTGTTACTGGTTGGATGCAGGACGCGGCTAGTTCAGCCTTCTTCCTCAATCATCCCTCTTGAGAGTGAGAAGTCAATAGATGTACGGTATAAGGAATACCCTTCCCGAAAAGACTATGGGAGGGTTCCTGCACCAGTGAAAGAACTCGAAAAAATAGAGAACACTTTCCCAGAAGCTTACCGCATTGAGAATTTTTCATCGATTTTGCAGATGCCAGAATTGCCTACTGGATGTGAGGTGACAGCTTTAGCTATGGTGCTGGATTACTGGAATATTTCTGTGGATAAGGTGGACTTAGCGGTGAATTACTTGCCCACTTTGCCTAACGTGGATCTTTGGTATGGTCCAGGAGACCGGCTGTATGGCAACGACATGAATCAATACTTTATCGGCGACCCGCGAACTACAGACGGGATCATCTGTGGCCCGGCTGCTATTGTGCGGACAGCAAGTTTATATTTAGCAAAGCGCGGAGCCAAATTGCGGCAGAGGATCATTCGGGAATTGATCTGGATACCTTGTATCGGATTGTCAGTGAAGGGATCCCTGTTGTGGTATGGTGTACCATTGAAATGACAGAACGAGATGTAGTGGAGGGCTGGTATACATCAGAAGGCGAATATGTGGATTGGGGCCACAGTGATCACGCGGCGGTCCTAGTGGGTTTCGATCCGGTCAATGTCTTGGTTGCAGACCCTTTATTGGGTATTTCACAATACAGCAGAACACAGTTTGAAAAGGCTTTTGCCAGCAGGAACAACCAATGCGTAGTTTTATATTAGCTAGAGAAGCTGTAGAGAAAATGTGGCGATTTGTTAACTCGAAAGCATTTCTATTATTTTGAAGATTTGTGCCCCACGCAATTTTTGTGAAATAATAATGGACAGAGAAAAAGTCATTGTTTTCTCTGTCCATTTTTATATGGTTTGTGGCTTCGCAGCTATGGATTTTTTTAAAGAAGATATCAGATAAGGAAAGAGTAGGTCGTGTTTAAAAATAGAGGGAATGATGGATTTTTGAGTAGAAGGGGTCAGCTTCAAGGAAAAAACCGCAAGTAACACTTGCGTATTACCAGGATTTTCAACGCGAAAGATTGCCGCTCCTAGGCAATAAGACAGCGTTTTCGATTTTTCAAACAACCCCTATTTATCCTGCCTTTTCCAAGTCCTTTCGCAGCCGTGTTATAATCCGTTTTTCCAGCCTGGATATATAAGATTGAGAAATGCCTAGTTGGTCGGCAACCTCTTTCTGAGTATGTTCTTTGGTGGATTCTAGACCAAACCGCAGCTGCATAATTGTCCTTTCCCGCGGGGAGAGATGATTAACTGCGGTAAGCAGCATGTCGCGTTCAGCTTCTTGCTCAATGTTCCGATTTACAGAGTCGGGATCGCTGCCCAACAGATCAGAAAGAAGCAATTCATTGCCGTCCCAATCTACATTTAAGGGGTCATCAATTGAGATTTCGTTGCGTAATTGTGAACTTTTTCGCAAATGCATGAGAATTTCATTTTCAATGCACCGGGAAGCATAGGTAGCAAGTTTGATGTTCTTTTCTACCCGAAAGGTATTCACTGCCTTAATTAGTCCGATTGTGCCGATGGAGATTAAGTCTTCCACACTGGCGCCCGGACTTTCAAACTTTTTCGCGATATAAACCACTAGCCTAAGATTATGAGTAATAAGAGGTTCCCGGGCATTGGGAACACAGTTTCGGATGTTTTCCATAACTTGCGCCTCTTCCTCTTTGGTTAAAGGAGGAGGAAGGGTATCTGGACCATTAATATAATGGCAGGGCTCTACCCACCAGAGCGGGAAAAAGCGGCGGAATAAGTTGGAAAAATAGGGAACAAGCGAGGAAATCAATTGGGCTAGCATAAGGCAACCTCCTGTGGAATATAGTATGGGGCAATGGAGTGGCGGTCATTGTGGAAACAGATCGGGGTTATAAATAGCAGAAAACTCACCCGCTGCGAATGGCCGTTGAGTAAGGGCTATGTAGCAATCCAGCTCTTGTCCTGTTTTGGTTATTGTCACAGCGTCTGGTTTAAAGGCCGGCAGCAGTCCTTGGCCACCAACGGTTTCAAAGGGAATAAGTCGTAGGCCTTGGGTGTCTGGGTAGGTTGACGAGGCGTCAAATGAGGAGAGAAAGTTTAGCGCCGGAGATGGGGCTACTCCTTTTAAGCAGTCAGCATGGCATACGATTACAGGAAGGCCGGAAAATGGTTCCCGTAACGCGTTGCCAGAATCAGCCTTAGCGAAGAGCTGAACCTGAGAGCCTTTATGGCGAATAACCAGCTTACATGCAGGAGTACCAGAGGATTCTCGAGGGAACATCCGCCGAAACAAGGAAAGCCCTACATAGGCTATGCACGTAGCCAGAAAAAGCGTAGGGAGAGAGAGGTTCAGGTACACTGCTCCACCTACCAAAGTCATGTATCCCGGGGGAGCGAACTGCATAAGAAAAAGCAAAAATCCTGCCAATAAAAACGAGAATAGCCACATACACAGCCAGCATTGCAAAAAACGCCTAGGCCGCATGGGCGCAAAGGCTGTGGCAGCAGAAGCCAGGGCACAGGCGCCTGCCATAAATGGCCCGGTCCAGAGCGGCATCGGCAGTAACCCGAGGAGAGAAGCAGCCGCTCCAGTTGCCGCCCCCAACACCAGCCGCTTTCCGCTGCAATTTAAGTGAAGAAAACCTTTTACACAGCGCAAAAGCAAGAAATCCATGTAGAGGTTTACTATGACAAGCACATCAGCGTAAATTGTCATATCGTTTCCCTCCTATCTGGACAAGAAAGCCCTAGATCGTGAGCCTGACCGCTTTAGCTATTATAGCTCTAACCTGAAGGATGATTCTGTCGGTTTGTGAAAGGGCACATATTTCAGCTAAAAAAAGAAAGAAATAGAGGGTCTGCTTTCAGCATGTCCCTTGCTAAAAACAGACCCCCTATTCTGGTATTTCCTTTTCAATGGCGTCCACCACGGCAGCCATAGAAAGACCCAAAGCGCAGCTTAGCCGAAAGATAGTCTCAAGGGTAGGCTTGCGCTGCCCGTTTTCAATAGCGCTAAGGTGGGTGCGTCCAATGTCGGCAAGGCCACTGAGCACCTCCTGGGTGAGGCCTTTTTCCCGGCGCAGCCTTGCAATTACCTGGCCTACTAACACAGGATCCAATTGGGCAGTGCTCATAAACAGACCACACTCCTTTCTGGATGTCTTTTCCAGCTAAAAGTGTAGTATGTTCAAAATGAATTTGTGAATACATTTGTTGACAAATGAACACAAATGTTGTATACTCAATTAAACTCACAAGAGGAATTGCGACAGATTTCGACAAAGAAAGGAAAACTCTATGTCAAGCTTTACACTAGGCTTACCTCTGATTCTCTGGATTCTGATTCTCCGGCAAATTGCTGGCATCCTGCTGGCCATAGCCGCCATGTGGCTTTGCCGCAGGGAAGAAAAAGAGAAGGCCGCAGGCCATTGGATTAGCCTGCGGCAAAACGAGCGTTATTATTGTTCAAAACATATTCTTTCCAAATATTCAACCCAGGTTTCCAAAGCTGAAGGGGTAAAATCCTTTAAAGCTTGAGAATAGATCGCATAAGCAGGGGAATATTGGCATTTCATCCACTCCAAACTTTTCTTTGGCCCCCAATAGGGCTGTCCAGTTATGTCACAGAAAATCTCTAGGCTGTCTGTCAGCAGCCAGTGCCAACGGAATAGGCTTTCGGTGTCATTCCGCTTAGTGCGCAGCAGCATCTTTCGGCACCAATCTAAAGATTCGGCCACTTCTTTCACTGTCTTTTTTGGCTGCTGCCGGATGTGTTCCAGCACCTGATGCTTTAAAGTTTCCCCTCGGCCTTCTATATCTAGAACCACTTTGCCATCGAAAATCTGCAGGACCTCATCTCGATCGAAATCACCTTCGAAATGTTCTGCTGGATAGACAAATAGATCCAGCTGTACGCCATGAACAAAAGCGGTATCATGGAAAATTTCATGGTCTCGTGATATGACCAATCCGTCAAAATCGCTGTGCTCGCTATTGGTGCCGTTTGCATAGGAGCCGTACACGATTATGGATAGCGGATTATATTTTTCTTTAATATAGCAGATGATCTTATCCATAATGAGCCCTTAAAATTGGTAATAGCCGGGTTCCAGTTCATGTTGGTCTCCATTGGGTAAAATCAATCGGGCTGTGCAGTCAAAAGGTACATAAATGGAATACTGGATACGTTCGCCATCGTACCACCATTCAACGATATATCTGCCAGAGGCTGTGTCCATACGCATTTTGGCGCTGCGGATACGAGGATCTGGCATAGGACGGATTACTGCCCGCTTGTAACCTGGAGCCTCTTCTACCGGATTTAGGCCGCACAGATTCCGGTACATCCAGTCTACAATCGATCCGTAAGCATAGTGATTCAGACTGTTCATTCCAGTACCACTGATAGAGCCATCGGGCAAAAGAGAATTCCAGCGCTCCCACACGGTGGTAGCCCCCATCTTCACCTCATAAAGCCAGCTGGGGTAGTCGTTGTTTAAGAACAGATCATAGGCGGCTTTGTTCGCGCCGTTATCGGAAAGGGCTCGGCATAGGAAGGGGGTGCCGCAGAAGCCGGTATCAAGGTGCCAATTTTTCGCCTTTAACCGGGCTTTTAGCTGATCCAGCACCTTTTCTCGGCAGCCCTGAGGGTAGATGCCAAAGTACAGGCTGAGAACGCAGGCTGTCTGAGTGCCCTCAATTTTAAAGCTGCCATCGCCGTTAAAGTATTCGCCAATAATGGCCTCTCGGATTGTTTCGGCTAGAGCCTGATAATTTTTAGCGTCCTCATGATACCCCAGAGCCTTGGCAGCTTTGGCAGTGAGAGTGGTAGAGTAGAAATAAAAACAACTGGCAGTGTATTGCAGATTGGTGGCCCCGAAGGGATTCTCCGCATCTTTGGGATCGGGTTTGTCCAGAGCCAGCCAATCTCCCAATTGATTGCCCCGTAGCCATAGCCCTCGGCCGCCGTCTAGTTGGTCGTCACGGCGCATCCGCTCCACCCAGGTTTTCATCACCGGATACTCTGTTCGCAACAGGTTTAAGTCACCATAGTTTTCGTAGACCGCCCAAGGCATCATGGTGGCCACATCGCTCCAGATAGCACAGCCCTTGTGGTTATTTTTTTCAAAGCTGAAATTCTCACCCACTACCTTCTGCAGAAAGTCCATCTGCTCGGCCTGGGGCAGGGCCTCCAGGGCGGCTTTTAGCTCCGGATATTTTGCAATGACGGTGTCAAGCGCCCCGTTATCCCAGTGGGTTTGGGACATGAAGTCTGCTGGGTCTACATCAATGCCGGTAGAGCCGGGCTTAGCTTTTTTGGGGGCGGGTACATATACAGGTACTGAACCCTTATAATAGATCTGCTCTTCCCGAACATTCTCTATAAAGTGATGAAAGAAAGCTGGCATATAGATGTTCTTACAAGCGGTAGAGCTGATAATGGCTGCGTCTCCGGTCCAGCCCAGGCGCTCGTCCCGCTGAGGACAGTCGGTGGGCAAATCTAAAAAGTTGTCAAACTGGCCCCACATAGCGTTGTGAAACAGCTGGTTGACCATTACATTATCTGTTTCAATGTGACCGATGGGATCGATGTCTGAGCGAATGTGACAGGCGGTAAAATCGCCAGGGCAAACATTCTCGATTCCTTCTATTTTTGCGTAGCGGAAACCATAAAAGGTAAAATGTGGCCTTACGCGCCGGGTTTCCCCATCGGAAATGTAAATGTATTCAGCTTTCGCGGTGCGTAGGTTGTCGCGGTAAAAGCAGCCATTCTGCAGGACCTCGCCATAGCTGAGCTTTACGGTTTGCCCGGCAGGGGCATCTACAGAAAATTCTATCCATCCAGTCATGTTTTGTCCAAAGTCCAAAACGGTTTCTCCCTTGGGGGTATGAATGACCTCAATGGGAGAAAATTCTTTTTTCTTCACAATTTTTGGACCTCGGCGGGCCACCAATGGGGTTTTCTCGTGCCGGACCACCGTGCCAAAAGCTTTTGCTTTGCATCCCGGGGCGGACCAATTTGGCACAAGCTTATTGGCGTCAAAATGTTCGCCATCGTAAATATTACTGAAAGTTACTGGTGAGGGGTAGCTTTTCCAGCTATTGTCCGTGGGAATTATGGCTTCGCGGCCATCTTTTCCAGTAATATGTAGCTCGCAGATAGCCTGCATGGTGTCTCCATATAAGTTATGGTATCGGTCGAACACAATATCACCTTTATACCATCCGGGACCTAGTGATATGCCAATGGTGTTTTCACCGTTTCTTACCAGTTCAGTTACGTCAAAGGTTTGATATTCTAAAGCATAATCATAACAATGGTAGCCTGGAAGAAGATATTCATCTCCAGCCTTTTTGCCGTTGATCTGAAGTTCGTATATACCCAGGCCGCACACATAAGCCCGGGCAGCCTCTACTTTGCCAGAAAAGCTAAAATCTTTGGCGAGCAGAGGCTGAATCTCGTTGTCGGTAAAATCAGCGGCAATCCAATTTGCCAGCCAGGCTTCGTCTTGTTTGGCGGTTTCAAACCATGAGCTAGCACTTGCGGTACTCCCTTGATTGCCCCACACAGTAACGGTCCACTGGTATCGGGTGCGGGGAATGAGCACGATAGGCGCCTGGAATCCAAGAGAGGAGATATCTGTGCGTTTGCCGGTGTCGAAGACGGTTTGGCTGCCAGCGGTTACAATAATCTGAGCAGCAGCCTGCCTTGTATCCGGACTGCTTTCGTTCTCCGTAACCCAGGAGAATACAGGGTGTTCCATGCCCAGTCCCAAAGGTTGGACCACATGGTTGGTGCGTAAGTTTGTAAGCTTCATATTTTTCCCTTCCTTAAGTTGTGTTTCCGGCAGGAAATTTAGATTCTGTCTTTTATTATACAGCAGAATGTGGAAAAAGGGTAGGACATCTTTTTATAAAAATACAACCAGGCTTTACAGTACATATTAAGTTCCTTGTTGCATAATATGTCTTGTATTTCGTGTGTAAATATGCTACACTATTTTCTAATAGCTATGTTCAAATAAAACAAATTAAGGACGTGTGCGCTATGGACAAGCTTTCTCTGCTGAAAGCTTTTTTCGGCCACGACAGTTTCCGCCCTGGCCAGGAAAAACTAGTGGATTCCCTGCTCTCTGGTCGGGATGTGCTGGGTGTAATGCCGACTGGCGCTGGGAAGTCTGTATGCTACCAACTTCCCAGCTTAATGCTTCCAGGCCTGACTTTAGTAGTTTCTCCATTGATTTCTTTAATGAAAGATCAGGTCGCGGCGCTGACCCAGGCAGGGGTTCCTGCCGCTTTTCTAAATTCCTCTCTTAGCACCGCCCAGTACAGCGAGGCCTTGCGCCGAATAGGAAATGGGGCGTATAAGCTGCTTTATATTGCTCCAGAACGACTTTTGTCTCAAAGCTTTGCCCGATTAGCTGAAAAATTAGAGATTTCCCTTCTTGCGGTAGACGAGGCCCATTGTGTCTCTCAGTGGGGCCAAGACTTTAGGCCAAGCTACCTGCAGATTGCTCAGTTTTTGCAGCAGCTTCCCAAACGTCCAGCAGTGGGGGCCTTTACTGCCACAGCTACCCACCAGGTAAAAGAGGATATACAAAAACTATTGCTGCTGAAAGATCCCCTGTGCCTAACCACTGGCTTTGACCGTCCAAACCTATTTTTTCAGGTTGTAAAACCCAAAAATAAAAGCAGCTATCTTTGCGATTATCTTTTTGGGCATAAAGAACAAAGCGGAATTATTTATTGCGCAACCCGTAAAATGGTGGAAGCGCTATGCGACAGTCTTAGGAGCAGAGACTTTGTCGCTACCCGTTATCACGCTGGGCTTAGTGATGAAGAGAGAAAACAGAATCAGGAAGATTTTGTGTATGACCGGGCCAAGATTATGGTGGCCACAAACGCCTTTGGTATGGGAATTGACAAGTCTAATGTAAATTATGTTATCCACTATAATATGCCAAAGAATTTAGAAAGCTATTATCAAGAGGCAGGTCGAGCTGGGCGGGACGGTCAGCCTGCCCAGTGTATCCTTCTGTTTTCAACTGGCGATGTTCGCACTGCCAAATATCTAATTGCACATTCCGGAGAAAATGAGACTCTTTCAGAAGAGGAAAGGGTGAAACGGCAAAAAATGGAACTGCGCCGGTTAGAACAGATGGTCTCTTACTGCAAAGCCAAAACTTGTTTAAGAGCTTGCTTGCTCCGCTATTTTGGGGAGGAGGCTCCGCTTAGCTGCCGTAATTGTGGCAACTGCAGTAGTGAGATGGAAACTCGGGACATTACAATTGAAGCGCAGAAAATTCTGTCAGCGGTAGCGCGAGTGGAACGAAAATATCGCAGTAGCATTGGAATTACTGTAATTAGTCAGATGCTTAGAGGCAGCAAGAGCAAACGGGTGATGCAGCTAGGGTTGAATAAGCTCTCAACTTATGGGATTATGAGTGATATGGATAAAGATCAGCTCCGAGATTATATTGACTTTCTTGGAGATGAAGGATACTTAGATTTGGGGGAAGGGGAGCGTCCTGTAGTTCGCCTAACAGAGCAGGCGGCGGAAGTTCTGCGTGGAGGCAAGAGCGTAATCTATGTATGTCGCAAGCCAAATATTTCGGAAAAGCACAAGGCTGCAAAGCCCAGCGAGGTTGGGCTGGATGAGAGGAATGAAGCGCTGTACCAAGCGCTTCGCAAACTTCGGATGGAGCTGGCCGAAGATGCCCATGTACCTGCTTATGTCGTGTTCTCCAATGCGGTCTTGGCAGATATAGCGGTAAAGCGGCCTAAAACTGCGCAGGAGTTTCTGGGTGTAGATGGAGTCGGTCAAGTAAAGGCCCAGCTATACGGAAGAATATTTATAGACCATATTGCCCAGTGGGAGGAACGGGAGGAGATGATGTAACTATTTGGTGTGCTGCCCTAGTGGGGCTGGCAAGAATGCTGTAATTGCAATGATAGAATTGGTTATAATATGATTAAAGATAAAAAATAAGGAATCGAGAGGTGCTCTATGGAACAAAATCAGATTATCCATAATTTTATTGTTACATCAATCCAACCAGTGGAGGAGTTGTTCGCGACTTTATACCAAATGGAGCATAAAAAGTCTGGCGCCAAACTGGTTTGGTTGGACCGCCAAGAAGAGAATAAGACCTTTGGCATTTCCTTTCAAACACAGCCTTGGGATGATACTGGCGTTTTCCATATTTTAGAGCATTCCGTGCTCTGCGGTTCCCAAAAGTACCCTGTAAAGGAGCCTTTTGTGGAGTTGCTGAAAAGCTCCCTAAATACCTTTCTAAACGCTATGACTTTTCCGGATAAAACCATCTATCCCGTGTCTAGCCGAAATGACCAGGATTTCATCAATCTGGTGCGGGTGTATATGGATGCTGTGCTTCATCCTCTCATCTACCAGAAACCAGAGATCTTTGGCCAAGAGGGATGGCATTATCAATTCTCCTCAGAGGGAGAACCCAGCTATAAAGGGGTAGTTTTTAACGAAATGAAAGGGGCTTTTGCTTCCCCAGATACTTTGATGGAAAATGAGATAAACCGTCGGCTATTCCCAGATACTTGCTACCGGTTTGTTTCCGGCGGCGATCCGGCCCATATTCCGGAGCTTAGCGCCCAACAGCTGGCCCAAACCCATAGCCGCCTTTATCATCCATCCAATGCGTATATATTTTTAGATGGTGATATAGCCCCAGAGAAGGTTCTCAAACTTCTAGATGAAGAGTATCTGGCTGAATATAGTGCAGTCCCCGCGCCGGCTCCCATTCCCTTTCAGCAGCCGGTAAATGCTGGAGTGTCTGAAATTTTTTATGAGCTTTCCACCCAAGAGGAATTGGAGGGACGAGTACGTTTAGCCGATGGCTTTGTAGCCTGCACTTATCAAGATAGGGAAGTGCTGACTGCTTTGCAGGCCTTGGCCGATACACTCTGTGGCGATAACCATGCGTCTTTAACAAAACGATTGCTGGACAATAAATTGGCAAAAAATGTGAGCCTGTCTGTCCGTGATGGAATTCTTCAGCCTTTTGTCACCTTAGAGGTTCAGGATATTCGCGAGGAGCAAATGGAAGAGGTTGCCAGTGCGCTAAAAGACGAACTAGAAAAGTTAATCCGGGAGGGTCTAGATCATCAGCGCATTTTGGCTGCGCTGGATAATATGGAATTCCAAGCTCGTCAGCGTGACTATGGCAGAATGCCACAGGGACTGATTTTTGGAATGCAGATTATGGAAAGCTGGCTGTATGGAGGGGATCCTGGGGCAAATCTGAGTGTGGGAAGTCTTTACAATAACTTACGCAACAAGTGTAAGGAAGGGTTTTTCGAAGATTTGCTAGAGCGGGTACTCCTGAAGAATCCTCACCGATGCAGAGTAATTATGCGGCCTTCTCATACTCTGAGCCTGGTGCGCCAGAACCAGGAGAATGCTCGGCTTGAATCGGCAAAAGCAAAATGGGACGAAACTGAAATTGCTAGCTTAAAAACCTACCAGGCCAGCATTGATGCTTGGCAGTCGTCTATTGATTCTCCCGAAGCTTTGGCTACAATCCCTATGCTCTCTTTGGATCAAATTGATCCGGAGCCGGAAAAGCTGCCGATTGACGAAGAGATCCACTCGGGAATCAAAGTGTTAGCCCATCGCTTGCCAACCAGTGGCATCACCTACCTGAACTTGTACTTTTCCCTGGATGATATGTCTATAGAGCATTTACCGGTTGTATCCTTCCTTTGTGCGATAATGGGTTCTCTGGATACTGAAAAGTATAAGCTTAAGGAGCTGCAGAGAGCACTTCGCTCTCGGTGCGGTCAGGTGCGCTTTGCGGTAAACGGTTATAGCCGTTTTGGCTGCCGTGAAGAGTGTAAGCGCTTTTTGGTGGTGACAGTCAGCGCCCTGGATTCTAAATTAGCCCAGGCAGTAGAGTTGATGAATGAGGTCCTTTCCAGCTCCATCCTGAACGATTCCACTAAAATCTATGATCTTCTCCGCCAACGCAGGGCTGCTTTTGCGGACGATATGGCTATGGCTGGCCATGTAATCTCAATGAATCGGGCTATGTCCAGTTGCTCAACGGCCGCTTTGGTGCAGGATTATACAGCTGGTATTGCTTATTATCAGTGGCTCAAGGAATTGGAGGAAAATTTCCAAGATCGTTTTTCGCAGCTAGTAGAGGAACTAACCGCGATAGCAAGGGACATTTTCTGCCGCAGCCGTCTCGTTCTTGCTGTAACATCAGGCGAAGAAAATTCTATTGCAGTTGCTTCGGGGCTTTTGGCCCAAGGATTGCCAGAAGGTAAAATGGGACTTCCGGTGAAGATTAAACCATGGCCATGCCGGCGGGAGGGAATTGTAATTCCGGCGGATGTTTCTTTTGCGGGCATGGCGGGAATTTTTGCTCCAAGTTCTTCAGGCGATGGCCGGGTAATGGCACGGACAGCTGCTTTGGCTTACTTGTGGAATACTGTTCGGGTCCAGGGCGGGGCCTATGGCGTGGGTCTGCTGCCTGAGGATTCTGGTACATTGGGCTTTTATTCCTATCGAGATCCCAGTGCAGAGAGAACTCTTAACTGCTACGCACAAATTCCGGGCTTCCTTCGTGCATGTGGAGGTTTAGATATTACAGGCTTCATTTTAGGAGCAGTGGCTGAAACAGAGCCCTTGCTGACCGCTCGTTTAAAGGGAGCCCGGGCGGATGCCCGGTACTGGCGGCAAATTGGGCAGCAGGATTTGCAGAGGCTGCGCAGGGAGATTTTAGCGGTGAAACCAGAGGACTTGGTGGATTTGGCGGATGCTTTGGAACAAACGATTGCAAAAAGCTCTGTGTGTGTAATGGGCTCTCGGCAGCAGATCGACCAGTGTGGAGAAAAACTGGATAGTATCATTATTGTTTAAAGATAATAAAACAATAGATGCTTATTAAGGGAAGGGAAAAATCATGTTGGCAAAGAATGTGACAAATGCATATATCGACCTGCTAAGAGATGAACTGGTGCCTGCTACAGGCTGTACAGAGCCTATTGCCCTTGCCTATTGCGCGGCCCGTCTTCGGCAGGTGCTCGGGGCTGAGCCAGAACGAATTTTGGCAGAGGTTTCTGGGAATATTATAAAAAATGTAAAAAGTGTAATTGTCCCTAATACAGGCGGCCAGAAAGGGATCAAGGCTGCGGTTGCTGCAGGAGCGGCGGTAGGGGATCCTGAAAAAAAACTGCAGGTGTTGGCAGAGGTTACCGAAGAGCAACGTCAGCAAATTGCCCAGTTTCTTCAAAAAGTACCGATCCAGGTAGTTTGCGGAGACAGCCCTCGTATGTTGGATATACGTCTTACTGGCTGGGCAGGCGGGCACAGTGCTTTGGTGCATATTGCAAATAGTCATAGTAATATTGTTCGGGAGGAACGGGATAACCGGGTTTTACTGGAAAAGGTCATAACTGATTCTTCAGAGGACGGCCTGGAGAATAAGAGCTGCCTGAGGGTAGCGGATATTTTGGAATTTGCCGATACGGTAGATTTAGAAAAGCTGTCTGACCTCTTGGAACAGCAACTTACTTGCAATACTGCCATCGCGACAGTGGGACTACAGGAGAATTGGGGGGCAAATATCGGCTCTATACTGCTGCATGATTATCCGGTAGATATCAAAAATGAGGCAAAAGCCTGGGCGGCTGCGGGCAGTGATGCCAGAATGAGTGGATGTGAATTGCCAGTGGTGATCCTTTCTGGCTCAGGGAACCAGGGGATAACCGCTTCGGTTCCATTGGCCCGGTATGCAGCGCATTTGAATGTAAGCCGAGAAAAGCTATACCGAGCGCTGTTGGTCAGCGATTTGGTCACCATACAGCAAAAAAGTGGGATTGGTCGACTATCTGCATACTGCGGCGCTGTTAGCGCGGGAGTAGGAGCAGGGGCAGGGATTGCCTATCTGCTGGATGGCAGTTTTGAAGCGGTTGCCCATACAATTGTCAACGCGGTGGCCATTATCAGCGGTACGATATGTGATGGGGCAAAGCCATCCTGTGCAGCAAAAATCGCGGCTAGTGTGGATGCGGGAATTTTGGGTTATCACATGTACCGCGCTAGCCAGGAGTTTAAAAGTGGCGATGGTATTGTAACTAAAAATGTAGATGATACCATTGCTAACATCGGGGTATTGGCCACGAAGGGAATGCGTCAGACCGACAAAACCATTTTAGAAATTATGACGGAACGTTGTGATTAAAGTGATTTTTACATATTTTTTTGCTATAGCCTATAGGCGGAGAAAAAGATAAGGCTGGTGCGGTGATCTTAAGATCATCCCTGTTAGCAAATGGTATCAAGCATCGTAAAGCTTGAACGCACGATCATGTAATTTTGTCACAGGTTTGCCCGGCCAGTAAAAAGGACATAGGTCCAAATGAAATTTCGGCAACACTGCGCAAAGAAAGCCCTGCGGGCTTTGCCAACAGATATTCAGGCGTCCTGATTTAATACGGCTATGCCGAACTCCTTATTAGGCCCCTTGAATCCTGCAACACTATGTGGTATAATATTCACCAAATCTATAATACTACGCCCCGAATTTGCCGGTGGTAAAAGAAAGGAAGTCTTTTTACAAAGATGGCACTGAAAGAATTTCAAGCAGAATCCAAGCGCCTGATGGATTTGATGATCAACTCCATTTATACTCACAAGGAAATTTTCCTTCGCGAGTTGATTTCTAACGCCAGCGACGCCATTGATAAGCTTTATTATCATAGCGTAGAAGCTAAGGAGACCGGCCTGAACCGGGATGATTTCTTTATTCAAATTGATGCCAACAAGGATAACCGTACATTGACCATTACCGATAACGGTGTAGGAATGACACGGGAAGAGCTGGATAACAACCTAGGCGTAATCGCCAAAAGTGGCTCTCTTCAGTTTAAAAAGAACAACGAAAAGAAAGATGACGTAGATATTATCGGCCAATTTGGCGTTGGATTTTATTCCGCTTTTATGGTTAGTGATAAAGTAGTGGTGGAGAGTTTGGCTTATGGAGCCGACCAAGCTTGGGCTTGGCAGTCCTCCGGGTTAGAGGGCTATGAAATTGTAGAAAGTAGTTGGAATCAACGAGGTACAAGAATTACCCTAACCATTAAGGCCGATGGTGAAGAAGAAAATTATAGTGAGTTTTTGGAGCAGTATAAGCTTAGTCAGTTAGTTAAGCGCTATTCCGACTACATTCGCTACCCTATTCGGATGGAGATGAAAAAGAGTCGGGTGAAAGATGGCACTGGTACGGATGGCAAGGCTCCTGAATACGATACGTATTTTGAAACCGAAACCTTAAACAGTATGATTCCTGTTTGGAAAAAGGCTCGTTCTGAAACAAGTGATGAGGAGTTGAACGGCTTTTACAAAGAGAAATTCTTTGACTGGCAGGATCCTCTGCGGGTAATCCGTAGCTCTACCGAAGGAGCTGCCACCTATACAGCTTTGTTATTCATCCCTCAGTCCGCCCCTTATGATTACTATACCAGGGAGTTTGAAAAGGGGTTACAGCTCTATGCAAGCGGCGTACTGATTATGGATAAATGCCCGGATCTGCTGCCGGACTGTTTTAGCTTTGTTCGTGGCTTAGTTGATTCTCAGGATCTTTCTCTGAATATCTCCCGAGAAATGCTTCAACACGACCGTCAACTTAAGCTGATTGCCAACCGCCTGGAAAAGAAAATTGCCAGCGAGCTAAAGAGCATGCTGCAGAATGACCGTGAAAAGTACGAAGCCCTCTTTGGCAGCTTCGGCCTGCAGCTGAAATACGGTATGTACGACAACTATGGAGAAAAGAAGGAAGAGCTAAAGGACTTGGTGCTGTTTACCAGTTCTCACGAGGAGCGGCTCACTACTTTGGCTGAATATGTTTCCCGCATGAAGCCGGATCAAAACTATATTTATTATGGCTGCGGCCAGTCTGCCCAACGTATTTTGGCGCTGCCTCAGGCCGAAGCGGTAAAGGAGAAGGGCTATGAGCTACTGCTGCTTACCGACAATGTAGATGAATTTGCCCTAAAGGTGCTTGAAAAGTATGATGATAAAGAGTTTAAGAACATCTCTGACCAGGGCCTAGATCTGGAAAGCGAGGAAGAAAAGCAGCACACTAATGAACTCGCTGAAACCAATAAATCTCTGCTGGAGGCTATGGCTCAGGCTTTGGAGGGCAAAGTAAAGGAAGTGAAGCTTTCTGCCGGCTTGCGCTCTCATGCTGCTTGTATTTCCACAGAGGGGGCGATCTCTACTGAAATGGAAAAGGTGCTAAACTCTATGCCTGCCCGTGAAAAAATTAAAGCCCAACGGGTGCTGGAACTGAATCCGGAACATCCGGTATTTCAAAAACTTCAGGCTTTGTTGGAAAACGATCGGGAACGCCTAGAGCTGTATGCCGGAATCCTTTATGACCAAGCCTTGCTCATTGAAGGTGTGGCCATTGACGATCCTGCGGACTTTGCCAGGCGAGTATGCAGTATTATGTAAAAACAGAATTTCCTGTTTTCCTGTGAAAGGACAGTGAAGGTCGTATGAACCAGTCTTATTACAAGCCTACAATATATAATTATCCAGCTGTGTTCCCCGCTTCTGCCGAAGCTCCCAACCCTGTCCAGAGCCAGCCTGGCCCAGGCTGGCAACCTCAGCCAGGAGCATCTCCTCAAGGATTTCAAGGATATCAGCCGGTTTATCCTCCACCAACATTTTCCTGTCACCCTGCGCAGCTGGGGGCGCCTGTTCAAATATGGCAAGGGGACTATCCTTCCTCGGCGCAGGCTGCGGTTTATCCCCCCCCCCAAGCGGCCCCAACCTTTTCTCTGCTCAATAAGGATCCCAGGAAATCTGGGAGTCTTCGCCGGTTGAACCTAGCAGCTGTACTTGTAATGGTTCAAACTGCCCTTAGCTTTGTGTTTCCAGTAGCTCTTTCGCTAATACTCACAGCCTTCAGAATTGACCTGCAAAAGGATGGTTTGGGAATGCTTTGGCTATCCGCTGCTATTTCTCCTGTCTGTACTGCTTTGCCCTGTTTAATTTATATGTGGGCTGGCCGCCTCAGTTGGAGTGAGTTCTTCCGCTTTGAAAAACCGGGTTTTTTTACTGGGCTATTGTGTGTGTTCAGCGGGCTAGGCGTATGCCTGGCAGGAAACTTTCCTGCCATAGCTTTGGAGGAATTGCTAAAATCTATAGGGATGAGTTCCAGTGCAGGAGATGTTTCGTTAAACCCGAACCACAGTTTTAGCGGTTTTCTGCTTCAGTTTGCTGTAGTTGCCATTCTGGTACCTGTTATGGAAGAGTTTGCTTTTCGAGGAGTGCTGTATTCCTCTTTAAGCCGGTATGGAACAGGTTTTGCAATAGTGGGCTCGGCTTTGGTGTTTGGTATGGCCCACCTAATGCTGCCTAATGTGGTGTTTGCTACCATCGCTGGTTTAGCTATGGGCTATGTATACGCCAAAACCCAGAATCTGTGGCTCACTGTGGCTATCCACGCGCTAAATAATGGTATTTCGGTGATAAATGAGAATGCTGCCCTACTGGTGGGAGAGAGCATGGCTGACGTTTTTGCAGAGTATTTAATGCTGGTCCCCATAATTCTAGGAGCGCTTTCCTTGATCCTTTTGATTGTTTTGTGCCGCAAAAAGTTGTTTGGAAAAAGTCAAATGAGGGAAGTGAATCAAGCCCAAGTCATGCAGCCTTTAAAAACCGGTGAGGCATTGGCTTGCTATATGAAATCTGTTGCATTGTGGGGATTGTTCCTTATTGTGCTGGGATATACAGCGTTCATGTTTGTTTTGTAAACCAATGGAGCTTGCGTTTATTCCTGAAAAACGATTTATGGAACTTGCTTTGAAGTTAGCCCTTAAGGCAGCGGCGCAGGGTGAAATTCCAGTAGGGGCGGTAGTTGTCCGCAATGGAAGAGTGTTAGGTCAGGGTTACAACCAGCGGGAGACATTACAGAACGCCTTAGCTCATGCAGAGATGGAGGCGATCTCCCAAGCTTGCCTGGCTTTAGGCAGCTGGCGACTGACAGATTGCCATTTATATGTTACCCTTGAGCCCTGTCCAATGTGCGCGGGAGCGGCAGTAAACTCCCATATTTCTCGAATTATTTATGGTGCCGATGACTTTGGCGTTGGCTGTTGCGGATCTGCTGCAAACTGCCTCTCCCTGCCAGGGGCGGCAAAGCCAGAAGTGTTTCCAGGGTATATGGAAGAGGAATGCCGAAACCTGCTAAAGGACTTTTTTAAGAAGCTGCGCAAAAAGTGAATATGAAAGCATGGAGACACCATAGCATCTGGGTGTCTCCATGCTTTTTGTATTCGCGAGATCACAGCACTGGTATCATCTTTATTCACAACAGATCAATTCTACATGGCCGCTAATTCCAGAGGGAGTGGTAGGCTCCGTGCTGGCAAAGCCCATAGATGCCATAATAGGGTTAACGTTCTTTATGTTCTCCCGCTCTAGAGTAGTAGCAACCTGGATTTCTAGTTGGTTAGTTCCTGCGAGTAAGTGCCCAGTCAAGTCATAGCGGAAGGGAGCACAAATCTGAATGCCAAGGCTCTTGCCATTTACCAAGAGTTCTACACCTTCATAGGCCTGGCTAATCTCAAGCGCCATAGGCTCTTCTGGATTGGAGCAGGTAAGCTGGCGGCGGTAGCGGATATATCCTGAAAATTCTGGATGTTCAGCTGCTAGTTTGTCTGGCAAGGAAATATCCTGCTCTGCTTGAAATATGGGATAATCGGTCGCCTTACATAAAGACCGCTGCCAGCCATCATTTAATAGTTTCCGCCGGCCTTGCGGTCTCAATGGTTTTGCCAATGGGCAGTCTGGCGTATCGAATATCACAATAAGGCTTTTGCTTGGCTCTAGTTCTACAAAAAGGGTGGTGATGTTGTCAGCGTGCTCCCATGTCATCTCTTCTAAGCGATTGTCCCAAGCATTGTAGCAATAACAAGGACCAGTACTGGGAACTGTAATCTTGCCCCGGAATACCTCAGTGCCCTCATTAATAAAAAGATAACGGTTTGTTTGTGCATGGTAATGCAGGCAGCGCACCCGAGAATTGGCTGGTGCAATAGAGATGCTGGGAATGCCCTGATTCTGGAGAAGGGTAGGGAGTTCCTCTGGCGAACAGAGACAAATTTCTTCTGGTAAGTTTTCTGGACATTGGCCCACTAGAAGTAACTGACATCTGGCTGCTTTCAGTTCTGGCAAGGCTTGAATAAATGCCGGGGCCAAGGTTTGTGCGCCAGGAATGATAAGAACTTGGTAATGATGATGGTTTATAACGAGACCCTTGTCCATTGAGGTTTTATACCTCTCCCGCTGACTAAAAACGTCGGCAGGAATAAAATCATAGCTGATTTGGGCGTCGGCCAAAGGAACAGCGATCTGCTCTAAGGGCGTGGTTTCCCCTGCCCAGTCCGACTCCGCAGGGTAAAGAATCGCCACATCAGATACACAGTGCCCACCGCTGATTAGCTCTGTTACCCTGCTCATATAGGCCATTAGCCAGCCAAAATGTCTGTATTGAGGGTTATGGCCATGGGCGTAGAAATGAGGGGGGCAGTCTGGGTCAGGATACTCCTTCATAGAAAAGGCATGGGGAACAAAGCGGTTAACGCCTCGAACCATAAAGTGGTCGGCTAAATACTTCTCTAGCTTTACCCCTTCTTGCCAGCCATAGGCGCCGAATACCTCGCACATGCAGCGGCCTTTTTTGCAAGGATCGATAGCGGCCAGAGAGGCGCCTAGACGTCCCAGAACATAGTGATAGAAAGGCCCGTTCCTATTTTCTCCGGTAAGGCCCTTTAGATTGCTATCTTCTCCCTGGGGAATCACTTGACCTCCGATATCGTCGATGCCGGCCATGTCCTGGCCAGAAAGCCCTCGAAAGTAGTGGCCAAGG
>CAJUSM010000030.1:12926-33092 GCA_910588935.1 uncultured Oscillospiraceae bacterium | reverse complement strand
AATATGTCGGGATGAAATCCCGACAATCCTGCAGCCTAACGAAATTTTTCCACTTCCCCTCATATAATCCTCGTTTCGGATAGTCCCATTTCACGGGGAGAACGGCAAAACCAGGGCTTATAGGGGGTGGCGGGTCTTGGGCTGGCCCTTTTTGGGTATTACTGTACCAAAGGACTGGAGAGCAGCCGGAGCTCCCTGCTGTTCTCCCACAGCGCCAAAAGCTGTTCAAACTGGTCGTCCGGCTCCAACAGCAGCTCTGCCAGATGGTCCAGCAGAGAGAGCAGGCCTGCCGGTAAGGATTCCTCCTCCCGCAACAGGAAGGGGGCCATGGCTTTTGGATGGAAAACATAGGAGACTTCGTGGTTCATCAGGGCATAAAAATCGTATACAAGATATCTTCCCACCGACCGCAGCCCACAGGTCCCCTGGCCATCGGCATAGAGGAACCGCACGCCGTCGGTACGGCCAGACCGGATATCCAGCCAGGCTTGGGCAGACCAGTCAAATTGATCTGGGGACATATCATACTGTGTAACAGGCAGGTTCAGGCCGTCGTAAAAGCCATCGGCGTCAAAGGTAATCCACCGGTTTTCCTGGTCGCTCCACAGCTGGTTAATCCAATGGTCCAGGCTGGCGCCAGGGCTCAGATAGGGGGCAAAACCTGCCCGGCACCGGCAGGGGATGCCCTTTGCCTTATAGATGGAGGCGATGAGCACTGCCACAAACCGGCAGGTAAGCACCAGCTTGTCTTCCACCCCGCGGTCGGGAACAAACCCTCGGCGGTCTGTGTGGAACAGGCCGGCGGTTATGGCCGGGGCGGTAAGGTAAATGTCATCGTCGCAGGGCGGCCGGTGCCAGGGGATGTGGGAAAGGTCGCCATAGCGCAGGTCGGCGTTGGCTCCGGCGTTGCCTTGGGCCAGGGTCACCCGATGGATAATCTGATGGCTAATTAGGTCCCCCAAAGCTTTGGGTTCGCTGGGCAGGGAACGGAAATAGGAGGCGTAAAGGCCGGCATCGGTAAAGACTCCGGAGGAGAGGTAGTGCTGTTTTAGGGTTTCAGAAAGCATAGGCGGCTCCTTATCTCAAAATTGATAGTTTGGCAACGGTACCAGTTTAGCATGGCGGGGGAAGTAAAGTCCTGTCTTTTCTTGCCCGATTCTGTCCGCCTTTTCAGGCGAAAGCCCCCCAAACCCTAAGGCTTTGCCCTTTTCGCCGCCAGTATTCTCCCCTTGCCGCCCTGGCGTCCCGTGAATTCCGCACGGCGGGATTTCCAAAGGAGAAAATCCCTTTGTGCAAAATGTATATTTATGCGAAAAACCGAAAGGGCCCGGAAAATAAGGGTAGAAAAAAAAGCAAATTTGTGGTAAGATTGCATTGAAGCTTAAGCCTAAGACGTGGGCAGCGTTATGCTGCCGGAAAGGATGGCAAGGTTTTATGGACAAGACGGCACAGTACTTTTTCAGCCCCGAAAATCGAGTGGCCCCCCTGGGGATTATTACCCTGGAGGGCGCGGAGGAATTGGCCGGGAAAATCGACGCGCACCTAGTGCGTTGGGCAAGGGAGGCGGGCATGGAGGCCGACACCTTCTGCCTGAAAAGCAGCTGCCCCAGGTTTTCTTCCGGCGATGCCAAAGGGATTATAGAGCAGACAGTGCGAGGCTTTGATCTGTTCTTTATTGTAGATGTGGGCAATTACAGCCCTACCTACCCCTATTTTGGCATGGAAAACCACATGTCGCCAGACGACCATTTTCAAAACCTAAAGCGGCTGATTCAGGCCGCCAGCGGCAAGGCCCACCGGATTACGGTGATTATGCCTGTGCTGTACGGCGGCCGGCAGCACAGAAGAAACTACCGGGAGTCCCTAGACTGCGCCTTTGCCCTGCAGGAGCTCCAGGCCATGGGTGTGGAGAATGTTGTAACCTTTGACGCCCACGACCCCCGGGTACAAAACGCCGTGCCCCTTATGGGCTTTGACAGCCTGCGCCCCTCTTACCAGGTGCTTAAAAAAATGTTCCGCAGCTTCCCGGATTTGAATATTGACCGGGATAGCTTTATGGTGGTAAGCCCAGATGAGGGGGCCTTGGACAGGAACATGTTTTATGCCTCGGTGCTGGAGGTGGAGATGGGCATGTTCTACAAGCGCCGGGACTACTCCCGGGTGGTAGACGGCAGAAACCCCATTGTTGCCCACGAGTACTTAGGCTCGGCCGTGGAAGGGAAGGATGTTTTCGTGGCCGATGATATTATCTCCTCTGGCGAGTCTATGCTGGATATTGCTTACAATGTAAAAGAGCGGGGGGCAAAGCGCTTTTTTGCCTTTGCTACCTTTGCTATTTTTGCCAAAGGCCTAGAGGCCTTTGACAAGGCTTACCGGGATGGGGTGCTGGACGGCGTGTTTGGCACCAACCTGACCTACCGTACCGAAGAGCTGAAAAACCGGCCCTGGTTTTACGAGGTAGATATGTCTAAGTATATCTCTTACTATATCTCGGCCTTAAACCATGATATGGCCATTGGCCGGCTGATTGACCCCCACGAAAAGATGATAGCCCTGCTGGAAAAGCGGCGGGAAGAACGGGCCGAGTTTATGGACCAGCAGCTAAGCTTTTAAGGCAGAGAAGCCAGAGGCTCTGTTGGGGAGCTTTCTCAAAAGATAAGCGCCAAATCACCTTTTGAATAGCCCTGAGGACTGTTCGTTGATATTATAAGCATAGAGGAGGAAGAATAATGGCGGATAAAACTTTAATTTTGATTTCTGGAATGCCCGCGACAGGGAAATCTACCTTTGCCGGCTGGCTGGCCAAGCGGCTGCGGGCTCCTTTGGTCAGCTACGATAGGCTGCTGGACCAGGTGTGCGGGATTATTGAGGCCTCGGGGGCAGACCCTACGGCTGCCCTTGCCATGCGGGCCATGCCCTATGAGCTCTTCCTCTTTGAGCTGGAAGAGCATTTGGCAACCTGCGGGCTTACCGTGGCGGAGTATATCTTCAGCACAAAAATGATCGGCCTGCTGGAGGAACTAACGGAGCGACACGGCGTTAAGGCCCTGAACATCCATTTCGACTGCGACCCCCAAACAGCCTACCGCCGGTATACCCAGCGCAATGCTCTGCTCCCTGGGAACAAAACCAGGCCCGAGGTTTCCTGGGAGGACTTTTTAAAGGGTGCCGAGCAAAACCGGGCGTTCCGGTTTGGCACCCGGGTGCTGGAGGTGGCCGGGGAAGACCTGGAGGCGGTTTCCTACCAGGAAATCCTTGCCAAGTTGGAGCCCTGCCTGTAAACGGGCAAACCCCTAGGGGCCCGCATAGTATGGCACAGGGCAGGCTGCGGCCGCCCAATATTGGGGGCATACTCCCCCGTTTCCGTGAGGTGATTTGGATTGTTTGACAGACTGCGGGAGGATTTGGAGGCCGTTATGCAGCGGGACCCGGCGGCCCGTTCTAAGCTGGAGGTATATTTTCTGTATGCCGGTTTTAAAGCGGTGCGGGCTTACCGCCGGGCCAATTGGTTCCAGCGCCACGGCATGAAATTTATCGCCCGAGCCATCTCTCAAAGCGCCCGGCGGCGGACGGGCATTGAGATCCATCCGGGAGCAAAAATAGGCCGGGGGCTTTTTATCGACCACGGCATGGGCGTGGTAATCGGCGAGACCACAGAGATCGGGGACAATTGTACAATTTACCAGAACGTGACCCTGGGCGGTACCGGCAAGGACCAGGGCAAGCGCCACCCCACCCTGGGGGACAACGTGCTGGTAGGAGCGGGGGCCAAGGTGCTTGGCCCCTTTAAAGTAGGGGACAACGCCCGGGTAGCCGCGGGGGCGGTGGTGCTGGATGCGGTGCCCCCCAACGCTACCGCTGTGGGCGTGCCGGCCCGGGTGGTGCGTATTGATGGGCAAAAGGTGCCGGACCAGCCCGCCAGCAAAAGGCTGGACCAGATCCATGTGGCGGATCCGGTATCTATGGAGCTGTGCCGGCTGCGGGCAGAGCTGGAGCGCTTGCGGGCACGGGTTGAGACACAATTGGAAAAAGAGGACAGGGGAAAAAGCGAGGCCCCGCCTAAGAAAGGAAGTGCTGAAAATGCGCCTGACCAATAGCCTGACCATGAAAAAGGAAGAGCTGGCGCCCTATGAGCCTGGAAAAATACGCATGTATACCTGTGGGCCCACTGTGTACGACTACGCCCATATTGGCAACCTGCGCTCGTATATGATGGAAGACGTGCTGGAAAAGGCCCTAACCTACCTGGGGTACCAGGTGGACCGGGTAATGAACATTACAGACGTGGGGCATCTAACCTCGGACGCGGACAGCGGGGAGGACAAAATGCTGAAGGGCGCCAAGCGGGAGCATAAAACAGCCATGGAGATCGCCCGCTTTTATACCCAAGCCTTTTTTGCGGACTGCAAAAAGCTGAACATCCGCCGGCCAGATACGGTTGTGCCCGCTACCGGCTGTATTGGGGACTTTATCGAAATGGTGTCTGCCCTGCTGGAAAAAGGGTACGCGTACAAGGCGGGGGGAAACGTCTACTTTGATACCTCCCGGCTGGAAAATTACTATGTGTTCGGCAACCAGAGCGGGGACGACCTGGCTGTGGGCGTTCGGGAGGGCGTGGAGGCTGACGGGAACAAGCGGAATAAGGCGGACTTTGTGCTGTGGTTCACCAAGTCCAAGTTTGAGGACCAGGAGCTGAAATGGGAGAGCCCCTGGGGCTTGGGCTACCCAGGCTGGCATATAGAATGCTCGGCCATCAGCATTAAGAACCTGGGCGAATACCTGGATATCCACTGCGGGGGCATTGACAACGCGTTCCCCCACCACACCAACGAGATCGCCCAAAGCGAGGCCTACCTAGGCCATCCCTGGTGCAAATACTGGTTCCATGTGCTCCACCTAAACGACGCGGGAGGGAAAATCAGCAAGTCGAAGGGGGCAAAGCTTACGGTTTCCCTGCTGGAGGAAAAGGGCTATAACCCCTTGGCGTACAGGCTGTTCTGCCTTCAGTCCCATTACCGCAAGCCCCTCGCCTTTTCATTTGAGAGCTTGGACAACGCGGCCCAGGCCTACCAGAAGCTAATTGCCCGGATTGGGGCCTTGGGAGAGGGGGAACCGGACCAGGCGGCGGCAAAGCCCTACCAAGAGAAGTTCCGCGAAGCCCTGGGCAATGACCTGAACACTTCTCAGGCCATTACAGTACTCTATGACATGCTCAAGTCTCCCCTGGATGACGGGACAAAGCGCTGGTTGGCGGGAGACTTTGACCAGGTGCTGGGCCTTGACCTGCTGGCCGCGGCCCAGCGAGAGGGTCAGCCGGAGGCCCAGGCCTCCCCGGAACTGAAGGCGGAAATTCAGGCGCTGATTCAAAAACGGGCAGAGGCCCGCAAAGCCAAGGACTGGGCGGCGGCAGACGCCATTCGGGATGAACTGGCAGCCAGGCATGTGGTGGTAAAGGATACAGCCGGCGGCGTTGAATGGCATATAGAGGCCTAACAGAGGGGGCCTATGGCTACTCTGCCGGAAACTGAAAATAGAAGAAGGAAGGCAAACCCAATGGAAATATCGGGCAAAAGGGCTATGGCCCTGCTGGAAAAGATTGGTTTTACCCGGGTGGCGGGTTCCCCGGAGGAAAAACAAGCCGCGGAGCTTTTGCTGGCCGAGTGCCGGGAAATTGGCGCGCAGGCGGAAATAGAGAGCTTTGAGATTGAGGACGCGGAGGTGGAAACCGCTGTGCTGGAAATTTTAGAGCCCTACCAACAGGAATACCCGGTTACAGGCTATAAATGCGCCAAAAACACCTACCAGGGCGGGCTTACCGCCGACTTTTTGTATGTGGAAAACGGCACCGAGGTGGACCTGGCCCAGGCAGAGGGGAAAATTGTGCTGGTCAATGGCTTTCTCCGGGTACCCATGTTCCGCAAGCTGATGAAAGCCGGGGTGGCTGGAATTGTGACCATGGAGGGAGAGCTCCGAGACGACCGGGACGCCACCGACCTGGCCACCCGGAAGCTGCGCCGTACTCTGCGGGCCTTTGGCAGCGTGCCCATGGTGCATACCCTGGTACTGGATGCTTTCGATATGGTAAAGCGAGGGGCAAGCAAGGCCCGGCTGGTGCTGAAAAATGAGGTGGTGGAGAAGACCTCTCATAATGTGATTGCTACCATTCCCGGCAGAGAGAAGCCGGATGAGGTGGTTTCCTTTGGTGCCCATTACGACTCTGTGGACTTCTCCAAAGGCGTGTACGACAACGGCGCCGGCTCGGTGATTAACATGGAGCTTCTCCGGTACTTCCAGGAGAATCCTCCCCGCCGTACTGTAAAGTTTATGTGGTATGGCTCTGAGGAAATCGGGCTGGAGGGCAGCTGGGCCTATGTAAAGGCCCATAAGGACGAGCTAAAGGATCATGTGCTGATGATTAATGTGGACGTGGCCGGTCCGGTGCTGGGCAGGGAAACCGTGTCTGTTACAGGAGACCAGGGCCTGGTAAGCTACATGGAGTATGCCGGTAAGGTGCGGGGCTTTGGCGCGGAGATTAAGCAGGGCATCTACTCCAGCGATTCCATCCCCTTTGCGGACAGCGGCGTGCCGGCGGTAAACTTCTGCCGGGGCGGGGCGCCAGGGGCTGCCTACATCCATAACCGCTTTGACACCCTAAGCTTTCTCTCCGGGGAGGCCCTGGAAAAAACCGCCCGCTTTGTGCTGGATTTTGCCAAGGATATGGCCAATGCGGTAGCTTTCCCGGTAAAGCGGGAGATCCCCCAGAACATGATAGAGGAAGTGGAGAAGTACCTGTACAAAAAGGAATTGGCCAAGGCAGAGGAGAAGAAGTGATCTTCCCTCCCTTGGGAAAAAGAGAAGGTGCTTCGTCGGCCCAAAAGGGCGGCGGAGCCCTTTTTTCTGGCAAAACCTTGATTTATTGTTGCATAAACCTATTTTTTGCGGTAAAATGAATTTGTGAATTTTTTGCGAACGATTTTTATCTATGAAAGGATTGTGGCGAATATGCAGGAGTTCCCAAACCAGCCCTTTAAGACCCATGGCGGCGCGCCGGTGCCCCACCACAAGAACACCTGGCAGGCCGAAACCAAGGTAATGCCCCCGCCCCAGCGGGTGGTGCTGCCTATGCAGCAGCACATTGGCGCGCCCTGCAGCCCTACCGTGAAAAAAGGCGACCATGTGTATGTGGGCCAGGTGGTGGGGGACAGCGGCGGCTATGTAAGCGCCCCTGTTCACGCCTCGGTTTCTGGCACAGTGGCCGAGGTGGCAAAGGTAATGCTTACCGGGGATAGCCCGGTAGAGGCGGTGGTGATTGATTCTGACGGCCTGATGGAGCCCCACCCCGACATTGCCCCACCGCCGGAAATTAAGGACAAAAAGGCCTTGGCCAACGCTGCCCGGGCAGCGGGCCTGGTAGGCCTGGGAGGCGCGGGTTTCCCGGCCCATGTAAAGCTGAATGTGCCCGAAGGCAAAAACATTGACACTCTGCTTATCAATGTGGCGGAGTGCGAGCCCTATGTAACTTCTGACCACCGGGAGGCTTTGGAAAACGGCAGGAATGTGCTGGACGGGATCTACAAGGTGAAGGAGATCCTGGACGTTCACCGGGTGATTATCGCGGTGGAGGACAACAAGCCGGATGTGATCGCCAAGCTGAAAGAAATTGCGGACAATCCCCAAATGGATCCAAAGGACGAGGTGCGGGTGCTGGCCCTGAAAAGCCGCTATCCTCAGGGAGCGGAAAAGGTGTTGGTTCAGGCCTGCACAGGCCGCATGGTCCCTGCCGGGGGCCTGCCGGCAGACGTGGGCTGCTTGGTGATGAACATTGCCTCGGTATCTTTTCTGGCAAGCTATATGCGTACCGGGATGCCTTTAACCCAAAAACGGGTGACCATTGACGGCTCGGCGGTGAAGAACCCTCAGAATGTTATTGTGCCCATTGGCACGCCGATTAAGGATGTGATCGATTTTTGCGGGGGCTACCGGGCAGAGCCCAAAAAGCTTTTGATGGGCGGGCCTATGATGGGCATTGCCATTACCTCCGACCTGCTGCCCATTCTCAAGCAGAACAACGCCATTTTGGCCTTTGACCAGCAGGAGGCCGAAATGTACGCAACCACCGCCTGTATTCGCTGCGGCCGGTGTGTGGCCGCCTGCCCTATGAACCTAATGCCCACCAAGCTGGAAAAGGCGGCGGAGAAAAAGGATGTGGAGGCGCTAAAGGACCTGGATGTAATGACCTGCATGGAGTGCGGCTGCTGCGCCTTTTCCTGCCCGGCAGGGCGGCGGCTGGTGCAGAGCATCCGGCTGGGCAAGCTGTATGTGAGAAAGGCAGGTAAAAACTAATGGATAAACTGATCGTCTCTTCCTCTCCCCATTTTAACGGGAAAAAGACCACCCAGAACATTATGCTGGACGTGGTTATTGGCCTATGCCCGGCCATGATTGCCTCGGTGGCGATCTTTGGACCCCGGGCGCTGCTGATTATCGCCGTCTGCGTGGCCTCTTGCGTGGCCAGCGAGTACCTGAGCCGCAAGGCCATGAAGCGGCCTCAAACCGTGGGGGACCTATCCTGCGTGGTTACCGGGGTGCTGCTGGCCTTGAATCTGCCGGTGAGCATCAATCCTTTGATGGCGGCTTTCGGCGGGGTGGTGGCCATTGTGGTGGTGAAGCAGATGTTTGGCGGCATTGGCCAGAACTTTGTAAACCCGGCTCTTACCGCCCGCATTGTGCTAATGAACTCTTTCCCTGCCCCTATGACCCACTGGACGGCGGCTTTTGACTATTTCCCCGGGGCGGACGCGGTGACCACCGCCACCCCCCTTTCCGGCCAGATGTATATAAATTCCCCAAACAGCGCCCCTGATTACCTGCAGCTGCTGCTAGGCACCCACGGCGGCTGCTTGGGGGAGACCTGCGCCCTGGCTATCCTCATTGGCGGCATTTACCTTATCGCGCGCAAGGTAATCAGCCCGGTGATTCCGGTTACATACCTTTGCACTGTGGCGGTGTTTTCCCTTGTTTTGGGCAGGGACCCGCTGTTTGACCTGCTGGCCGGGGGCCTGATGCTTGGGGCTTTCTTTATGGCCACAGACTATACTACCAGCCCCCTGTACTTTAGGGCCAGAATCGTTTTTGCCATTGGCTGCGGGCTGCTCACCGTGATTATCCGGGAGTTTGGCTCTCTGCCAGAGGGGGTAAGCTATTCTATTGTTTTAATGAATATTATTACCCCCCTGATTGAGCGGTATGTAAAGCCTACGGCCTTTGGCAAGCCCAAGGAGAAGAAAGGAAAGGAGGGCTCTGGGGCATGAATGTGAAAGAAGTCATAAAGCCGGCGGCCATTCTTTTTGTCATCTGCGTGGCAGTGTCGGCGGCGCTGGCAGGCACAAACCTGCTCACCAAGGACCGCATTGCTCTGGCGGCTGCCCAAAAGGCGGAAGAGAGCCGGATGGTGGTGCTCCCTGGGGCGGAAAGCTTTGAGGAAAAGGACGGCCACTATGCGGGCGTGAATGGCGCTGGCCAGACAGTTGGCTATGTGTTCGAGACAGAAAGCAAGGGCTATGGCGGCACCATAAAGGTGATGACCGGCATCGGCGCCGAAGGGAGTATTACCGGCGTGGTGGTTCTCAGCCACAGCGAGACCCCGGGCCTGGGGGCAAACGCTGAAAAGGCAGAGTTCCGAGACCAGTTTCAGCAGCCGGTGGAAAACAGCACAGGTATTCAGGTGGTAAAGTTCCAGGCTCCCAAAGAGGGAGAAATCCAGGCGATGACCGGAGCCACCATTACCAGCCGGGCGGTTACTGACGCGGTGAATCAGGCCGTAGAGGCCTACCAGAACGCCTACGCTTCGGAAGGAGGCAACTGATATGGATGAGAAAAAGAGCCTGTTGCAGGAATTTACCAAAGGCATTATTAAGGAAAACCCAGTGCTGCGGCTGATGCTGGGCTGCTGCGCAACCCTGGCTGTGACCACGGCGGCCAGCAACGCCATTGGCATGGGGGCGGCTACCACCTTTGTGCTGGTGTGCTCCAATGCGGTGATCTCCCTTTTGCGAAACGTAATCCCAAATAAGGTGCGCATACCTGCTTTTATTACAGTAATCGCTGGCTTTGTAACCATTGTGCAGTTGTTTATTAAGGCCTTTTCCCCGGCGCTGGATACCGCTTTGGGAGTGTTCCTGCCCCTTATTGTGGTAAACTGCATTATTCTGGGCCGGGCAGAGATGTTTGCCAGCAAAAACAAGATTTTGCCCTCAATTATTGACGGCCTGGGCATGGGTGTGGGCTTTACCGCCGCCATGCTGGCCATGGGCATCATCCGGGAGCTGCTGGGGGCCGGTACTGTGTTTGGCATCCCCGTTCTTTCTGGCTTTATGGAGCCCATTATTATCTTCCTGCTGCCTCCGGGGGGCTTCTTCGTGTTTGGTATGCTGATTGCCCTGGCAGGCAAGCTCTCCAAAGAGGGGAAGGCGCCCCAGAGCATGGGCTGCGGGGCCTGCCCCCTGGCGGCCAGCTGCAGCAAAATCAATGAAAAATGCAAGACCCAAGGAAAGGGGGAGGCTGAATAATGGACGCGCAAATGATCCGGTCCTTGGTGGCTATTTTCTTGGCGGCAATTTTAACGGAAAACTATGTGCTGAATAAGTTTTTGGGCATCTGCCCGTTTTTAGGGGTCTCTAAAAAGCTGGATACCGCCTTTGGCATGAGCTGCGCGGTGACAGTGGTTATGGTAATCGCCACAGGGGTAACCTGGCCGATTTACACCTATATCTTGGTGCCAAACGGGCTGGAGTACCTGCAGACTTTGGTATTTATTCTGGTAATCGCGGCCCTCGTGCAGCTGCTGGAGACCGTGCTGCGGAAGTATATGCCCCCTCTGTACAACTCTTTGGGCATCTACCTGCCGCTGATTACCACCAACTGCGCGGTGCTGGGGGTGACCATGCTGGTGCTGGAAAAGGGCGCGGCGGACCCTAGCTTTGGGTATCTGCAGTCCTTGGTCAATGCCTTTGGCTCGGGCATTGGGTTCCTGGTGGCTATGCTGCTGTTTGCCGGGGTGCGGGAGCGGCTGGAAGACTGCGACATCCCGGAAACTTTCCAGGGCCTGCCCATTACACTGGTAGCGGCCAGCCTGGTAGCGGTGTCCTTCTTAGGGTTTAACGGTGTGGTAGACCGCCTGGCCGGCTAATTCTGAAACCGCCCTAAAGGATAGCGCTTTTTCCCGAAAGACGGCCTGACGCTAAGACGCCGGGTCGCGACATATAAAAAGTTTGCCGGCCTTTCAAGGCTGCGGATTTTTAAGGCTATCGCATAACCCAAAAACAAAAAACCTCCAGCAACCAACCACCCAAAAAACGGCTTCTTAAATTGTAAGGGATCCCCTTAACACTACTAAGGAGGCGCAAACCATGAAAATCCGGAGAATCGAAAAAGCTGCCCAGGCCCTAGCCACCGTGCTGCTGGTCCTGCTGGCCCTGGGGGCCTGCCAAGAGAAGGCCCAGCTGCCCACTACCACCATTTTCACCGGCAGCGGGGAGGTAGAGCTGCCCCTGGTGACCCTGCTGGTGGATTCTGGCTATTCTGTAGAGAGCGAGAACATCCGAAACTTTTTAGACACTGTCCCTGGCAGCGACCGAGACTTCCATGTGGAGATTGAGGTTCTGCCGAACACCAGCAGCGGCGAAATGCGGGACCAGCAGCTCCAGCGGATCCGCACAGCGGTGATGGCGGGCAAGGGGCCGGATATCTTCTTAACAGATGCTTTTGTGAATGTGGTGGTAGACGCGGAAATTGACCAGTGGGGCGTGGCGGGAAAAGGCCCTCTGTTTAACTTTCCTGCACAGGCCATGGAGAACCGGCTGTTTTTGCCCTTGGACAATTACATTGCCAACGCCCGGTTCATGGAGTTTGATGAGCTGAACCCTCAGATTATGGCTCTTGGCCGCAACCAGGAGGGCCAGCAGCTTTTGCCAATGGCTTTTGATTTTGCCGTGGGCACCTATGTCCCTTCCGATTACGGCTTGCCGGAGGAGAGGCCTAAGAACCGGCAGGAAATGCTGGATTCCGGCTGCCCCTCTCTGTGCTTTACCGCCCAAGGGGGTTGGGGCCGCACGCTGCTGGACATCTTTCCAGAGGCAATTGACCAAGAGTCCGGCCACCCTGGCTTTACAGAGGAGGAACTGCTGGAGCAGGCCATGGAGTATTGGGAACAGCAGCACACAGACTGGGGCTGGGGGCCTGGAGTGTTCCGGTTTGGCGCGGACCCCTCCAACGGCAGCGGGTCAATCAGCAGCTATATACTGGATGAGCCCCCAGGGGAGAATGCGGTTCTGACGCCTGCCTACAACCAAAACCACGGCGTTACCGCCTATGTAACCATGTTTGCGGCCATTAACCGCAACGCCAGTTATCCGGACTATGCCTTCGCGGTTCTGGATAAGCTGATGAGCAGGACTGAGATGAACGAGCAGCGGATATACCGGGGCATAGCCGCCGGCCTGCCGGTCTATACAGGTGCCGCCGGGGGTGAGCCAGTGTTTACTGGATGCAATCCCCCGCAGCATCTCCGCGCCCAATATAAGGAGCTGCTGGAGCTGGTGGACAATGTGCGCTTTCTCACCTCTGTGGACCAGGAAATGGTGCGGAGCCTTGTACCGGTGTGCGCCGGGCAGAATTCTACCCCTCAGGATGTGGAAAAGGCGGTAAAAGAGGTGTACGCCACCATGCGGATGCTGCTGGCGGAGAGCTGAGGGGGTAGGGGAAATGAAAAAATCGAAAGAAATAATTGCGGCGCTCGCCATGGTTATATTGACTCTCGCCGGCTGCAAAACAAAGGCTCCGCTGCCCACTACCACCATCTTTACCAATGCGGGGGAGCGGGAGCTGCCCTTGGTGACCATGCTGGTGGATTTTGCGGCCTTAATTGAGGGCAATGATATCCGCAGCTTTTTGAATACCGTCCCAGGCAGTGACCAGGAGTTCCATGTGGAGATTGAGGTTTTGCCCAACACAGCCTGAGGAGAGGTGCGGGACCAGCAGCTTCAGCGGCTCCGCACGGAGATTCTGGCGGGCAAGGGCCCGCTGTTCAACTTCCCTGCCCAGGCCATGAAGAACCGTTTGTTTCTGCCCCTAGACGACTACATTGCCCAGGCCCAATTTATGGAGTTTGACCAGCTGACCCCCAGATTATGGCCCTGGGCCAGAACGAGGAGGGACAGCAGCTTTTCCCCATGGCTTTTGATTTTGATGTGGCCACCTATGTGCCCGCAGATCATGGCTTGCCGGGGGAGAGGCCCCAAACACGCCAGGAAATGCTGGATTCTGGCTGCCCCTCCCTGGCTTTTACCGCCCAGGGGGGCTGGGGAGACGGCGTTTTCCGGTTTGGCGCCGACTACTCCAATGGCTGTGGCCACATCGGCGATTTTATGATGTAGGAGCAGCCGGGGGAGGACGCGGTGCTGGTGCCGGTGTATAACCAGAACGACGGGGTCACCGCGTATGTTACCACCTTTGCTGCCATCAATCGAAACGCCAATTATCCGGATTACGCTTTCGCGGTTCTGGATAAGCTGCTGAGCAAAGGGGAGATGAATGAGCCGAGAATATACGGACGCCTGCTCAGCGGCGTGCCGGTTTACACAGGCGCTGCCGGGGGCGAGCCGGCCTTTGCCGGGAGCAATCCGCACCAGCACCTGCGGGATCAATATAAAGAGCTGCTGGAAATGGTGAACCAGGTGCGCTTTCTCACCTCAGTGGACCAGGAGATGGCGCGGAGTTTGGCTCCGGTACGCGATGCCCGGGATTCCACCCGAGAGGACGTGGAAGAGACGGTGGACCGGGTATACACTACTATGAAGATGATGGTTGCGGAGAGCTAGAAAATTTATGCGGGGGGGAACTCCCCCTGGGAAGGAATGTGAATATTATGGATATCATTACTCCAATTTTGATTGTGGGCGTCATCGGCCTGCTGGCCGGCGTAGTGCTGGCGGTGGCCTCTATTGTGATGGCCGTGCCCAAGGACGAAAAGGCCGAGGCCCTGGAGGCCATACTCCCGGGGGCCAACTGCGGCGCCTGCGGCTACTCCGGCTGTCCGGGCTACGCGGCGGCTATGGCCAAAGGCGAGGCTGTCCCTGGCCTCTGTTCCCCGGGCGGGGCGGCGGTGGCTGCCAAATGCGGGGAGATTCTAGGCTCCGGCGCGGTAGAGATGGAGCGGAAGGCCGCTCTGGTTCACTGCATGGGCAGCAGCGACAACACCTCCCGGCGCATGGACTATGTGGGCATTGAGGGCTGCGCAGCGGCCTCCTTGCTGGCCGGGGGAGATTCCAGCTGCCGGTTTGGCTGCCTGGGCCAAGGGGACTGTGTGAAAGCCTGCGATTACGGCGCGGTGCAGGTGTGTAACGGGGTTGCCATTATTGACCAGGACAAGTGCGTGGCCTGTGGAAAATGCGTTTCCGCCTGCCCCAAGGGGCTAATTCGCCTGCTGCCGGTAAAGCCCCAGGCAGTGGTGCGCTGCTCTAGCTGCGACAAGGGCAAGGCCACTATGCAGGCCTGTAAGGTAGGCTGCATTGGATGCATGAAGTGCCAGAAAACCTGTGAGGCTGGGGCAATTGCCGTAAAAGACGGCCTGGCCCAGGTGGATCCTGGACGATGCACCGGGTGCGGCAAATGCGGAGAGGTCTGTCCCCGGCATATTATTACAGTAGGCTGAAAGATAGGAGCAAGGACAAAACAGAAAGATGCAGCTCCATCTGACTGCCAGGCCTCTGCTTCTTAAGTGTTCCGTCTTCTGACCCGAAAGCTCTTATAAGCCCTTGCGAAAGGAGGCGCGCCATGCCGGAAATCAGCGAACAGGAACTGCGAAAACAGCTGGCCGTAGGAGAGCCAGGCCCTCTCTACCTACTGATAGGGGAGGAGAAATACCTGCTGCGCCGGGCCGCCGAACGGCTGATGGATAAGAGCTGCGGCCAGGCCTTTCCAGAGTTCAACCGGAACGAGCTCTCTGGGGAGGCAGCGGTGGACAGCATTGCCGACGCGGCCCTGGCCCTGCCCTTTATGGCAGAGCACAAGTGTGTGGCAGTAAAGGACTTTAATGTGGAGGAAAGACCCCAGCAAGAGCTGGATAAGCTTTGGGAGCTGCTGGATTCCCCAGCAGAAACCACCACCCTGGTGTTCTGGTACCCCACTTTGCTTTTTGAGAGAAAGAAGTCTGCCAAATGGCGGAAATTCCTGGAGAAAGCGGGAAAGGCAGGGTTTGTGGTTGAATTCCGGAACCGGGAGGCCGGGGAGTTAAAGAAGCTGCTGGAGGCAGAAAGTGGAAAACAGGGCGTCAGCTTTTCCCCTAAGGGCCTAAATAAGCTGCTGGAATATGCTGGCCAGGATTTAAACCTGCTGTTGGGGGAGACAGAAAAGCTGAGCGCCTACGCCGCTGGGTTGGGGGAAAGAGAGATTACCCCTGCTATGGTAGAGGAGCTAACCCCAAAGAGTACAGAGACTACGGTCTTTCTCATGGTAAACGCCTTGGTAGCTGGGGATTATGAGAAAGCCTATGGCCTTTTGGACGCCCTGCTGTATCAGAATGAAGACCCAATTTTTATATTGGGAGCCATGAGCAGCTCTTATGTGGATATGTACCGGGTAAAGGCCGCATTGGAAAGCGGGCTCACCAGCCAGGCCCCTTTGGAGTATGGAGACTATAAGAACCGGGCCTTTCGTTTGCGGTATGCCGAGCGGGACGCCAGGGGCCTTTCTCTTGAAACCCTAAAGGCCTGTCTCAATCTGCTGCTGGAGGCGGACCTGGCCCTAAAAAGCTCACGGCTGGAGGGAAGGCTGATTTTGGAAACCCTGGTGGCCAGACTTCTGCTAACCGCGCGCGGAGGGAAAGGGCAATGATCCGGGTAAAAGAAGCCATTGTGGTAGAGGGCCGGTATGATAAGGCCAAGGTGATGGGCCTGGTGGAAGGAATTGTGATAGAGACCGGCGGCTTTCAGATTTTTCAGGACCGGCAGCGTATGGAGCTAATCCGCCGTATGGCTGCCCAGCGGGGGGTAATCGTGCTGACAGACAGCGACGGGGCGGGATTCCTCATCCGCAGCAAGCTCAGCCAATGTCTTCCCCCAAACCAGGTGAAGCATGCCTATATTCCTGATGTAGCCGGAAAGGAACGGCGGAAAGCCCGGCCCTCTAAGGAGGGCAAACTGGGGGTAGAGGGCATGAGCCTGCAGGCTCTGGAGGAAAGCCTGCGCCGGGCAGGCGCGGAGATTGAGGGCGGCGGGCTTTCCAAGGCTGGGGAAAGGCTGACAAAGGCGGATCTATATCAGCTGGGTCTTAGCGGAGCCCCAGACAGCGGGGAGAGGCGGAAAAGGCTGCAAAAGCGGCTGGGCCTGCCAGAGCGGCTTTCGGCCAATGGGCTGCTCCAGGCGCTGAATGGGCTATATACCAAAGAAGAGATAGAGGAACTGGCCATGGAGCCGGAAAAATAATTTGGATTGCCATGGGGGCAGCCAATGGTAAATGAATAGGAACCATGAAAAGAAACGGAGAGATGGGAATTTTGTTGGCCGAGAACATCACCCAGGCGTGATATGGGCAATATAAGGAAGGGGTGCGGCATGGACGGACAGGATAGAGCGGCGTTATTTTTGGATCTTTATAAGCAGATTGAGGATGAGCTGGAGGATAAATACCGCAATGCCCGCAGGCATTTTAGCAGCGTGGTGTACGAATTTGTCAAGGATTATGAGAGCGCGCCAGTACGGGATAAGCTGGATTTGTGCAGGCATATCCGAAACCTAATGGCCCACAGTGCCAATATGGACGGCCAACCGGTGGTAGAGCCCTCTCAGCCGGTGGTAGACGCCCTGCGGGAGGTGCTGGATTTTGTCCGCCGCCCCCCGCTGGCCATGGACTTTGCCACTAAGGGGGAGCGGGTTCTGAAGGCCGGGCCCAACCAGAAGGTGCTGCGGGTTATGGAGGTTATGGAAAAAAACGGCTATTCCCATATTCCCGTTATGCGGGACGGCAGGTTCTATGGGGTATTCAGTGTGGGGTCGGTGTTCCGCTATATGTTGCGCACCGGGGGCAAGGGCGTTACAAAGGAGACAACTGTAAAGGATATGCGAGGCTATCTGGCGGTAGAGGAGCATATTGAAAATTACGAGTTTGTACCCGCAGACACCACCTATATTGAGGTGCGCCAGAGGTTTGAGCAGGTGCGGGCAAGGAATAAGCGGGTTTCTGTGATCTTCATTACCCAGGACGGTCAACCCGACCAGCCTTTGCTTGGCATGCTGACCCCTTGGGACGTACTGGGGGAGCAATAGGGAAGAAGACAAGAGCGTGGACGAAATGCGGCACCAGGCATTTCTCCGCGCTTTTTTGCCCTGGCAAGGCCGTGGGGCGCCGCCCCACACCCCGCAGCCTTTGAGAAAGGCAAGACTTCGCGAAGCGAAGTCTACGAAACTTTTCCCATTTTCTCACGGCATCTGAGAGCCGCGCTTTTTCTTCTCTTGCTTACCTTTATCTCCTCGGTTGGGCAGTTCCCCTGCGCGCGTTCTCCTTGACGCTTTCTTGCCCTCCTGCTATAATGGCTTTCAGAGCCGCCATCTGGAAACCCAATGCCTATGGCGCTAGGGCCAAACAAACTGTTTTTGAGCCGGCCCAAAAAACACAGAAAGGAACGATCTAATATGAAAGCATTCTCTGCCAAAATCATGACCCAATTCGGGAGGATTTCCGGCATCTGATTCCAGGCGCCTCTTCCTCCCGCACAATTTTTAGGAGGAAAGCACTTTGAATAAAGTACATTTTAAGCAATTAATCTCGTTTTATAAGCCCTACCGCTGGCTCTTTGGGGCCGATCTTCTTTGCTCTGTCACAGCGGCCGGTATTGCCCTTGCCGTGCCCCTGGGGGTGCGCTATATGGCCGATACCCTGCTCAGCGCCGGGAGCCCGGCCTTTTCGCAGGTGCTCTGGACCGGGTTGATTTTGGTTGCCCTTACCCTTGTGCAGGCTTTGTGCGCCTATTTTTACGACTACCAGGGCCATTATTTGGGGGCGAAAATTGAGAGGGACATGCGCGCCCAAATGTTCCGGCACTGCCAGCGCCTTTCGTTTCGCTATTATGATGAGCATACAGTAGGGGATCTTATGTCCCGTATTACAAACGATTCCCTATCCTTGGCCGAGTTCTTTCACCATGTGCCGGAGGATCTGCTGGTTTTTGGCCTGAAATTTGTAGGGGCCGCCGTAATTCTGCTGGGGGTCCATTGGCCCACCACGCTGATAATTCTGGCTTTTCTGCCCTTTATGTTGGCTTATACCCTGTATTTCAACCGGAAAATGGGGGCCGCCATGGAGCGCTCCCGAGAGAGCATGGGGAGGATCAACGCCCAGGCGGAGGATTCCCTTTCGGGCATTCGGGTGGTACAGTCCTTTGTGGGCGAAGCTGTAGAGGAAGAAAAGTTTGGCCGGCAGAACCAACGCTTTTTGGAGGATCGCCGGATAAGCTACCAAAGCGAGGCCAGGCTGTACACAGGCATTGACACCTTTGCCGCCCTTATTCCCATTGCGGTGGTGGTGTTTGGCGGGCTGGCAATTCTGCGGGGCTCTATGGCCCTAGGGGATTTGCTGCTCTTTTTGCTGTACATTGGCTATTTTACCGGGCCCATACAAGGCCTGGTAAATACCAGCCGTCTGCTCCAGGAGGGCAGGACCAGCTTTCGCCGGTACCGGGAGCTAATGGAAACCCCGCCTGGCATTCAGGACGAGCCCAGCCCGATAAAACCGGAAAAAATTGACGGGAAGCTCCAATTCTGCCAGGTAGGTTTTGGGTATGGCCAGGGGGGAGAGGTCTTCCGCAACCTGAACCTGACCGTGGAGGCAGGGGAGTATGTTGCTCTGGTAGGCGCCTCCGGCGTGGGGAAGACCACCCTGTGTTCTCTGATTCCCCGCTTTTATGAGCCTCGGCAGGGACGGCTCTTGCTGGACGGCATACCTGTGGAAAAGCTCCCTTTGCGAACACTGCGGGAAAATGTGGGGGTGGTGCAGCAGGACGTATATCTCTTTACCGGTACAGTGGCGGAAAACATTGCCTACGGCCGGCCTGGGGCCAGCCGGGAGGAGATTGTAGAGGCCGCCAGACAGGCTGGGGCCCATGAGTTTATCCAAAAGCTTCCCGGCGGATACGATGCGGATATTGGCCCCCACGGGGTTAGGCTTTCTGGCGGCCAGCAGCAAAGGCTCTCCATTGCCCGGGTGTTCCTAAAGGATCCCCCGATCCTGATTTTTGACGAGGCCACCAGTGCCTTGGACAGCGGCAGCGAGCAGATTGTCCAGCGGTCTTTGGAGCGGCTGGCCCAGCGGAGGACCACCTTCGTTATTGCCCACCGGCTGTCTACGGTTCGGAAGGCAGGGCGTATTTTGGTGCTGGATGGAAACGGTATTTGTGAGCAAGGCACCCACCAGGAACTGATGGACCTAGATGGTGTGTATGCCGGGCTGTACCAGGCATCCTGCGTGTTTTAAGCTGATCTTAACCGGGCTCATGATGTTTTAAGAACCGGAGAAACTAGAGAAAGGGCTCCCCATAGGAGGCGCGCTTAAAAACCGGTATCCACCGGCTTTCAAAGGAGGCAAGTCTTCTGTTAAGCCGCGTTCACTATACCATGGGCTCTTTTTGTTTTTTCAGAAGCCAAGCTGATAAACACCATAGTAATAAAAAGAAAGAGCCGGCTTTGCTGCCGGCTCTTAGCTTTAGAGTGAAGATTCCCCTTCCACTTCCCACATATTGGGGATAGAGGCCTGGGCTCCCTTGCGGGTAACAACAATATTAGAAACGCGGACAGCCAGCTTTACCGCGTCTGTAAGCTGCCAGCCATTGGAAAGCCCGTAAGCCATGGCGGCGGTAAAGCTGTCGCCTGCCGCAGTGGTATCCACTGCCTGTACCCTGTGGTCGGCGGGAAAGCTGACGGTGTGGCCCTGACTGTCCCGAAGGAATACCCCTTTTTCCCCTAAGCTGACCACCACGTTTTTTACGCCGCGGTCCTGCAGCTGTTTTACAGAGCTTTCCAGGCTGCGGGCCGCATCCGAGTTTTCCACCAGGGTAGCCAGCTCCACCTCGTTGGGCTTAATAAAATCCAGGTTTTGATACAGGCTTTCAGGAATATC
>CAJUSM010000030.1:0-12916 GCA_910588935.1 uncultured Oscillospiraceae bacterium | reverse complement strand
GGCGGGGGGGGGCATCCAGAATTAGGGTTTTTCCCAGGGCCTTGGCCTTTTCCGCCGCATATACTACGGTTTCTAAAGGGATCTCCAGCTGCAGAAGCACAATATCGCTGGCAGCCAGCAGATCCATATTGGCGTCGATATAGGGGATATCAACCGCCTTATTGGCTCCCTGTACCACCACAATACGGTTTTCGCCCTGCGCGTCCACTGTAATAAAGGCCATGCCAGTGGTCATGTCTGGCAAACGCTTTACCCGGGAGGTATCCACCCCAACCGACTGCAGATTGTCGCACAGGCTCTGGCCTGGGGCATCCTGGCCTACCGCGCCCAGCATGGCAACCTCTCCTCCCAGCTTTCCCAGCACATAGGCTTGGTTGGCCCCTTTGCCCCCGGGGAATGTTTCGAACTGTTCGCAAAGGATGGTTTCGCCGTCTGTAGGGGCATGGGGAACATTGATCACATAGTCCATGTTCATGCTGCCGATTATAACAACTTTTTTCATGGGAGGACTATTCTCCTTTCACCATAAGCTCCCGGTATAGGCAATGGCTGCCGTTGCGCACAGAGAGGCCCGCGGAGCCGGAGAGAAGAGGGGCGTTTTCATCAGTATATCCCAAAAGTTTTTCGCCGTCAACCCAAACTTCCAGAGAATTCCCTTTGGCCACAACCCGCAGCCGGTATTCCTGGTTTGGCTCCCAAGAGAAGTCGGCGCCGCACAGCCTGCTGTAGCCGTACAGGTTCTTTTCCAGCACCAGCTGGCCGCCGGAAAAACCTGCCGCGTAGGACCGCATTGCCCCCTGTACCCGCAGGTTTAAGAAACAGTCCTGGCCGGTAAGGGGCTTTAGGATGCCCTCCAGGGCATAGTCTGTCCAATCGTGCCGGCCGGTGTACATCTCGCCAAAATCGTGGCAGGAAAGGCTGAGCCAGCCGTCCGCCAGGTAGGTATGGCCCTTTAGCCGGGCAAACTGTTTCACATCCTGGTGCAAATTATGCCAAACCGCCATAGAGTCCTCCGCAAACCGGATTTGGTAATCGGGAGCGCCCTGGCAGTACAGGTCATCTAAATAGGCGGTAAGGCTGGCCTGAGCAAAGCCCTTGGCTGTTGCGCCCAGAATAAAGCCGGTCTCCTGCACGTAGTCATCCAGCCCGGCAGGAATGGCCAGAGAAAGCTCCTGCCAATGGCCAGGGTCTGCAAAGATCTTTTCTCCCCGGAGGAGCTGGCCGGTTCTGCCCAGCTTTACATAGGGCTGGGCATAGGGCTCTAGCCCCCCCTCCCCAGGCAGAAGGAGCAGGCTCATCTTTAGGGTTTGACCAGGGTAGGCCAGGGGAGAGAAGAAGGGGTCATACCGGGAGTCGTCAAAATCCTCTGGCCCGTAATAGGTCTGCCGGTAGAAAAAGCTCTCTTGGCCGGCCATGCTGTGCAGGGCGGTTACCTTAAGGGAGCGGGAGCCGCTGTGGGCCTGTTCCTCTGTGTTGCGGATGCAGAAGCCCCCAGGACACCTGGCCCGGATGGCATGGGTGCTGCCGGGATACTCAAAGTGGCAGCTGTCCAGAGGGCCCTCTAAAATCTCCTTCCAGGGAGCGGGAGGGGTTTCTCCGGCCAGGCGATAGGCCTGTTTGGCAAAGTAGCTGGCTCCAAAGGGCAGGTCTGTGGCGTTTAGGGAGCCAATCACGCTGGAAGAAGCCAGAAAATCGTTAATCGGTTTTATATATTTCTCGTAGTCAACCCCAGAAAGCCCGGTGAGAACGCCCATAATACAGCCAACATTCCCCACGTTGCAGTCAGTGTCCCAGCCGCACATATTGCAGATGTTGATGGTGCGGGTGTAGTCGCCGCCGCCGTATAGCAGGGAGAGGATCATGACCCCGGCGTTGGGAATAATATGGCAGTTGCCAGGGTACTTATCGTAGCCAAAATTGTCGTGAAGGAATTGGAAACAGGCCCGCCAGCCGCTGTCTGGGTTTTGGTTTTGAAACGCCACAACAGCCTTTACCACCCGGGCATACTCGCAGTCTTGGGGAATATAAGCCAGAGCCTTTTCAATTATGGTGGGGATATCCCTTTCCACAAAGGCCAGGCTGATGCAGCAGGCCACAAACACGCCGCCATACACGCCGTTGCCGCCGTGGGTAACACTGGCCGCCTTTTCCGCCAGGCTGGCGGCCAGCGCTGGATTCCCCGGCGCCACCAGGCCCCAGGGGTCAATAAAGATCTGCCCCCCAATCTGCTCTGCCATGGTGGCGCCGTTTTGCTCTATGCTGCCGCTGCGGGGGGCAGGGATGCCGCTGCGCAGGTTTAGGTAAGCGGTATGCTCGGTGGAGATGCCATAGCCGCCCCACCAGAAAAAGCCGTGCTCGTAGGGGGCGTAGTTGAGAAGGGCGTTGGCCACATCCTGGGCGGAAAAGGTTTCCAGGTCTTCGCAGTCCTCCAGGCTGCGGATAAAGAACAGGGGGCCATTGCTGTCGTCATCCGCGGCAAAATTTTTGTAGCTGGCAGGGTAGCCGTCCAGCTCCCCAAAAACATCGCGAATGCGTTCATAGCTCCAGCCTTCGATAGGCGCGCCCAGCCGGATGCCAATGATCTTGCCCAGCCAGCCCGCGTATACCCGCTGGAAGTAGTCTTGTGGAATTTTCATTTTGGTATGTTCCTTTCCGTGTTGTAGTTGGTTGGGTATCAGGTTGAAAAAACGGGAGGTCCTGTTAAAGAGAAGCCATGCCCCCAAAAAGGCGGAAGAGGAGAGAGGGGGGGCTATTCCTTTAGGCCGCTCATTACAATGCCCTGCACAAAATACCTTTGGGCAAAGATATACAGCACCAAAACCGGAATCATGGTAATTAAGGCCCCTGCCATCATTTGGTTCCATTGGGTAACATAGGTGCCCTGGAACTTTGCAAGGCCCATGGATAAGGTCCACAGCTGGTCATCGTTTAGAAAGATGAGGGGGCGGAGAAAATCGTTCCAGGTATTCATAAAGGTGAACACAATCAGGGTCATCAGGGCTGCCTTAGAGTTTTTTAGTATGATCTCCCAGAAAATTCGGGGATAACTGCAGCCGTCTATTTTGGCCGCGTCCTCCAGCTCCTTGGGGATGGTGAGGAAGAACTGGCGAAGAAGGAAGGTGCCAAAAGCGTTGAAAATGCCAGGGACAATTAGGGACCAGTGGGTATTGACCAGCCCCAAGATTTTTATGATTTTGAACTGGGGAATCATGACCACCTGAAAAGGGATCATCATGGTGCCCAGATAAATGATAAAGATTAAGTCCCGCCCTTTAAACCGCAGCCGGGCAAAGGCATAGGCCGCCATAGAGCAGGTTGCCAGCTGGCCCAAAATGGTGAGAACAGAGATAAACGCGGTGTTGGCAAAATACTTAACCCATGGCGCGGCAGAGAGCATGTAGCTGTAGTTTTCTACAGCCAAATACCTGGGAATCCAGGTTGGCGGCACGGCGAACATCTCCTGTGTGGTTTTCAAAGAGCTGGAAATCATCCACAGGAAGGGGACAAGCATGGTGATGGAGAGCACGATTAACACGGCGTGGGTAATGGTTTTTACAAGAACCTTTCTTGCCTTTCCTTTCATCTATTTTCCCCCCTATACGTTCCCATTGTTTTTTTCGCTGACTTTAAGCTGAACAATGCTGGCCACAAAGATAATGATAAACAGGATATAGGCCATGGCCGAGGCATAGCCCTGTTTAAAGTACTGAAAAGCGTTCATATAAATTAGGTAGCACACCACCTCGGTGGCCCGCCCCGGCCCACCGCTGGTCATAATGTAGATCTGGTCAAAGGCCTGTAGGGAGTTGATCATGCTGGTAAGCAGCACAAACATCATGGTAGGCCGGATCAGCGGCAGGGTAATATGCCGGAATCGTTGAAAAGCGTTGGCGCCGTCCACCTCAGCTGCCTCATACATAGAGGGGGAGATGCCTTGCAGCCCTGCCAGCAGGATAACCGAGCTAAAGCCCAGGCCTTTCCATATGCTCATAATAATTACCGAGGGCATGGCCCAGGCTTCGCTGGCCAGCCAGGGCGGCTGGGGAAGGCCCAGGCTGCCTAAAAAGGAGTTGATCAGGCCGTAGTCCTGGTTATACATCCACTGCCACACCATGGCCACCGACACATAGGACACAATGACCGGGATAAAAAAGGCGGAGCGGTACAGGCTTTGCCCCCGGATCTTCTGGTTTAGCAGCATGGCCACCAGCAGGGAGAGAAAGGCGCCCACCGGCACGGTGCCCAAGGTAAAGTAGAGGGAGTTCAGCAGAGCATGGCCAAACTCGCCGTTAGTAAAGAGGCTGGTGTAGTTCTCAAGCCCCACCCACTTGGGCGGGAGGATGCCGTCGAAATTGGTAAGGCTGTAGTATAGGGACACAACTACCGGAATGGCTGTGAATACCAGAAAGCCAATAATTACCGGCGCAAGAAACGTATAGCCCCAAAAGGTTTCGCTGGCGGCTAGGGATTTTCTGGCGTTTTTCCGCCTGGCAGGGGATTTTTCGGGAGTCAGCATCTTCTGTGGGACCTCCTTCAAAATAAAATGAAAGGGGGAAACCTCTGCTGGCAAAAGTTTTCCCCTTTTTTCTGGCGATTGCTTTTATCCGGCCAATATCTTGTTGATATCCTCAATCAGCTGCTTTTGGGTGTCTTCTGGCGAGCGCTTGCCAATGAGCATTTCGTCAATGGTTTTGGTTAGGCTGGTGTTTACCTCGGTGCGGTAAACAGAGAGCTCGTCCCGCAGGTCGCAGTCAGGCACAGAGTCGATAAAGGCCTTTACGTTTTCAGGGAACTTGCTGTCTAGCACCACCTGGTTGGCTTCCTGATCTGTGCTGGCGGGCAGGGCCATGCTGGCCTCGGCCACAATGCGCATACCCTGGGGCCCGCACAGGAACTTAAGCAAGTCCCAGGCGGCGTCCTTATGCTTACTGTCTGCGGAGATCCCCCAGTTCAGCACGCCAGCCTTTACCCGCTGGTTTTTCCACATGGGGCAGCGCACCACGTCCCACTCAAAGTCCATGGGCTCTGCTTTGTACTGGGGCAGCAGCCACAGGCCGGCGCTTTGCATGGCCACCTGCTGGTTTTGGAACATGGAGTCTGCGGATTTTCCCATGGCGGTAAGCTCTGCCGGGTTGGGAGAGAGCTTGTCTTCCACCACCATTTTGTAAAGGAACTCTAGGGCCTCCAGGGCTTCGGGGGTCTCCAGGCCCTTCTGTTCTGTGCCGCTAATGTCAAAGTCCACGCCGGCCCGAGAGAGCCAGTTTAGGTCCTGGTCTGCCCAGTTGCCGGGGTGCCGGAACCCGTATACCTTTTTTTCAGGGTCTGTTAGGGCTTGGGCGGCGGCGTAAAATTCCTCCTGGGTCCAATCATCCGTGGGCAGGGGCACATTGGCGTTTTCGAACATGGTCTTATTGTAGTAAATTACATAAGGGGAAATCTCCTGGGGAAAGGCGTATAGCTTGTCCTGGTAGCGCAGAGGCTCCAGCAGGGACTCAGGGAATACGCTGGTGTCGTGGCCCTCGGCAGAAATATAACCGTCCAAGGGCTCTAAAACGCCTTTATTGGCGAACACATAAGTCCACTCGTTTAGGTATAAGATGTCTGGGGCAGAGCCAGAACCGATTAGGGTCATCAGCTTTTGGGTCCGCTCGCTGCCAATGTCTACAGGCTTAATGGTAACATTGGGGTGGTCCTTTACGTACAGGTCGAACTTTTCCTGGTGGATATCCAGTTCTTGGGCGCTGCCGCTTACCGCTACCTCAATGGTGACCGGCTCGTCGGAAAGGGCCTGGCTGCTTTCTTGGTTGCCGGAGCTGGGGCTGCCGGAGCTGGGGCTGCCGGTGCTGCTTGCGCCGGCAGAGCTGGTTTTGCCGCTGTCCTGGCAGGCGCAGAGGGTAAAGAGCATGGCCAAGGCCAGCACAATAGAAACGAGCTTTTTCATGGTTTTGTCCTCCTTTAAAAGTGAATACGGTTATATATGAGCAGGTAGGTTCCCGGCCAAGGTCAGCGGCGGGGTTCCCATCGTCTCCAAAGTAGTGCCAGATGCTGTGTAGAAGCTTAGGGTGGTTTGGTCAACCATAGCGGTGCAGGCGCCTAGCTTGGCGGTGGAAAGGCCGGCGGCAATGGTCGCGCAGCGGATGGATTCTTCCATAGAGAGGTTCCGGGTAAGGCATACCACCAGGGCCCCGGCAAAGGCGTCGGCCGCGCCGGTGGTATCTACCGCCTGAACACGCGTGGCCTCAAAATACTGGGAATGGGTTCCGTCGCTCCAGTAGCAGCCCCTGTGGCCCAGGGTAATGATTACATGCTTGGCGCCTTTTTTTAAAAAGTACTCTGCCTTTGCCTCGTAAGAGGCTTCTTGGGGGCACAGCAGGTTTATTTCCCGTTCGTTGGGCAGAAAAATATAGACCTGTTTGATCAGCTCGTCGGATATAGAATTGGTGGCGGCGGGCTTAAGCAAAATTTTTACCCCCTCGCTGTAGGCGGCCCGCGCGGCGTATTCCACCACATCGCTGCTCACCTCGGTTTGAAGCAGGCAGAAGCTCGCGTTTTGAAAGGCGGAAATATTCTTAGAAATATCCTGGGGGCAGAGAAAGTCGTTGGCCCCGCTGTAAATGACAATGCCGCTTTCGCCGTCCTGCTGGATATGCACATAGGCATGGCCTGTGCTGGCCTTAGAGGTGCGCACAATGCCCTCGGTGCTTACCTGCTGGCTTTCCAGGTATTCAAACACCACGCCTCCATCATAATCCTTTCCTACCCGGCCAATCAGGTAGGCCTCCGCGCCCAGCTTGGAGATGGCCACAGCCTGGTTAAGGCTTTTTCCCCCAGGCATTACGCTGACGGTGGCGGCCACAGAGGTCTCGCCCATTTTGGGGTAGCTTTTTAGGTGGATGAGGGTATCCATGTTGATAGATCCCACCAGCACCACCCTTTTCTTGCGCAGACTGAGGGGAATATCTACGCTTTTACCCTGTTCCAGCAGGATTCTGGTAGAAAAAACAGTTTCCACTGCCCGGCGGTTTTCAATCTCTGCAACCAGCCGGTAGCATACATAGGAGGCCAGCTCCTGCCAGGGGAGGGCTATGGCGGTAAGCTCTGGATAGAAACCGTCGGTTTGGTCGTTTTTTATGCTGACAACAGAGAAGTGTTTGGGAACCTGCTGCCCCCTGCGGGACACAAAAGCATAAATAGAGGCGGCAATGGCCTGGGAGAAGCAGATGGCGCCAGTGCTGTCGAAAAGCAGGCGGGCGGGGATTTCGCCGCCGTGTTCCTCTAAAACACAGAGCAGGCTGTTTTCTACCGGCAGCCCGTTTTTCAGCAGGGCCGCCTGAAAGCCTTGGAAAAAAGCGTCTTCCCTAGGGCCCCTGGTTTGTACCATGCACACAATGCGGGTGTGCTTGTAGTCTAGCAGATGTTTGGCGGCGGCGTAGCCCAACTTGTGGTAGTCCAGGCAGGCGTTGTCTGGGGAGCAGGGGCTGTAAAAATCCATCAGCCACCAGGGAATGCCCTTTTTTACAATAGCCTCCAAAGACTCCTCCCGAAAATCCCTGCGGCGGTCCCATAGGATGCCGTCGATAGGATAGCTGCACAGGGCGCTTATGTTCTCATATTCTTCCTCTGGGGTGCTGGAGCGGCACAGGATCACCGCGTAGCCTTCCTGCCGGCTTTTTTCTACAATATATGCCCCTAAAGCCTGGTGGGCCTGGGAAACATCCAAAGAAAGGCCGAGTAAGAAGGATTTTTTTCCTGCCTTCCGGGCTATTTCTCCATAAGGGGTGTAGTTATATTTTTTAACAACCTCCAGAACACGCCTGCGGGTTTCTTCACTGATGCTCTGATCCTTATGATTAATTACCTTTGAGACAGTAGAGACGGATACATTGGTAAGCCGAGCGATATCTTTGATATTCATAGAGGTATATTTCCCACTTTCCTACATCATTTATACCACCCTATACAACAAGAATAGAAAGAAAGCGTTTTCGCAAACCTGTTTTTCGGGCGCATTATACACATTACCCCCTATGTTGTCAATCCTTTTTTGAAAATTTTTTGTTTTTCTCCCAGTATTGGCCTGTCTGTTTTGCCGAAAGGGAAAAAAGCGGAAGGAAAACTGTTTCCTGAGGAGTGTTTTCCCAATTTCTGGATAACCCCGGCATTTACAGCCTGAACCGAAACTACGCGGCCTATACCATAGAGAGGCGGGTAGGAGAAGATGTGGGGTTTGACCTGTGGGATGAGCAGACGGTAAAGCGGCTGCTGGTGGAGGAGCCAGACCTAATGCCATATTACCCGCCTAAGCGGGCGGTAAAGCGAGGCATTGATCTGGCATGGGGCAAAAGGCAGATTACCGCCCAGATCACCAGCGGTATCCTCCAGGGGGAGAGCATCAGGCGTCTGAGGGAGCGGCTCCAGACCAACATCCCAGGAATGAACCGCACCAGCGCTATCTGGGCGGCGCGCACCGCCGTTACTGGGGCCCAGAACGCGGGGCGGCTGGACAGCTATGCCGCCGCTGAGGCTATGGGTATAAAGCTAAAAAAGCGCTGGGTCTCTACCCTAGACAACCGCACTCGCCATGCCCACCAGCTTCTGGACGGTCAGACCCAGATGCTCTTAAAGCCGTTTCACTCGGAGCTAGGCGATATTATGTACCCCGGGGATCCGGGTGCGGCCCCTTCTAACGTCTACAACTGCCGATGTACTATGGCTGCGGATGTGGTAGATATGAGCGATGCCCTCCGGCGGGACCGGTACGGCCTGCTGCCTGATATGACTTATGCCCAGTGGGAAAACACAAAGCGCGGGGAAGGTGCGCTTGCCGCTGAGAGATATGCAAAAAAGGAAGCTGAGCGAGAGACTAGAGACAGAAAGCAATATTCGGATTACAAAGTGATTTTGGGCAAAAACGCGCCTAAATCATTTGCGAAATTCCAGGATTTGAAGTATAATAGCGTCGAGTGGGAAGCATTCAAATCTTACAAAAGAGCAATTCAAACCGGAGAACTCACAGCATTGGCGGATTTCACTCTCTATCAGGAAACCAGCAGAGAAATTGATGGAAAGCTGGTTGGCCTTACGACCTCAAACGGAATCCTCATAAAGAGAAAGTCGAATCATTTCATTTCCAGAGTTATCGGTTCTGTTGAACAGAGACGCTCCGGTGTTTGCGTGGACAAGGTTTTGGATACGCTCACATCAAAAGATACAGTAATACTTCCCGTGAGAGTGTCGCAAAGCGGCAAAGTGAGCCAGCGTTTTATTCTTAGAGACGTGGAGCTTTCCATAAATCCTGAAAACGGGAACTTGATACAGGTAAACCCGTATAGCAGGGGGAGAAAGCAGTGATTAAAATAACTGAAGAACAGAAAAAGTATCTGCTGGAACAGTCTGTCAATGTCAATGATGCACTTGAAAACAATGATTTGGGCGCATTGCTTTTGGTGATTGATGATGCGATTGTGGATAATATTGTAGATCACGATGATGAACCAGACGAAATCGGGATAAATCTGCAACGGATTTACGATCAGATTTACAATCAGAATATGGAGAACTGATATGGCCGATTCTATGCGCATCGAAATCATCGACAACAGCCCCAAAGCAAAAGAAGAGCTTGAAGCCGCCTGCCTGCGGGCCCTGGAAAAGTGCGGCCTTGTCGCCGATGGCTACGCAAAAAAGCTTTGCCCGGTGGACACAGGTAACCTGCGCAACAGCATTTCTTCGCCAACCGCACAAGGAGGATCCCGCTGCTGATATTGGCGGTATGGATGGTGAGGGCGTTTCTTAAACACAGAGAAAGCGCCTTTCTTTGCCAGTGCGGACAAAGTGAGAAGAATCTCCCCGCTTTTCTGGGGCGATTCTCCATTGAAACGGTGAAAATAGGGGTAATTGCAAAAAGAAACCGGAAAGCTAATCGCCTTTCCGGTTTTTCTGTAAATTAAAGTAATATTCCGCTTAAGTCGGAGGAAATGCTGCTAGGGCGGACATGAACCGCCTGAACATCTAGGGGCAGCTTTGTCTGGGGCTCCAGAGGGGACAAGTGGAACAGGGTAAGCCGGGCCGAGGGATAAAAGTTCCGAAGATGGTTCAGCATGTCCGGGTCAGGGGCAGGGCAAAGAAAAACGACTCGGGAAATGCCGGTGGGGGCCAACTCCTGGTTCCAAGGGGGCAAGGGCCCCCGAGAGGCGGTTTCCAGCAGGGATTCGATAACAGGATATGCGGTATCCGGGCCCTCTACCTCCAGGAATGTCAAGCCCCCCAGGGAGGAAAAGCCTACCACATGCTCGGCGTTTTGCTCTGCCAGAAAGTTGGAAAGGGTGGCTAAAATGTCCATAGAGGCGTCCGCTTCCAAACCAGTGCCGCTTAAATCCATAAGAAAAAGCACGCGGTCCGCCATGGGCATGCTCCCTTCCCGAACCAAGGGCTCTTGGGCTTTTTGAGAGAGTTTCCAGTTAATCCGGCTGATCCGGTCTCCTGGCCGGTATTCACGCAAGGAGAAAAGTTCGGTGGGGTCGTCTCCAGGCCGGGTTTTTGAATATCTGTCTCCGCCGCCCTCTGGCACCCGGTGGGGCTGGTGGCCAAGCAGGGGGTTATGGATGGTGGGCTGCACCACAACGCGGCAGGAGCTGTTTCCTCTTAGCCGAACAGGAAACCAGACAAGGCCCAGCAGATCGTAGGCCCGGGCCTTGGCCAGGCGGCAGCCTACCACGCCGCAGGTGGCAGAGCTTAGGCTGTGTACCAGAATCATGGGGCGGCAGCCTGGGGAGAACTCCAGCTTTTCCCGGCGGGTTTCTCCTGTAAACCGGTTTTCAATGGTAAGGTTTACCCGAACCCGGCCAGAGGGCACTGGCCAGTGGGTAGAGGCCAGCACCCGCAGGGTAACCTGGGCGGCCTTTGCTGTACGGAGCTCTTCTGGGCCCTCTGGAAGGTCCAGCTCTACCCAAAGGGTAAGCATACCCGGCAGAGAAAAGAGCAGCGAGAGCACCGGCAGGGCCACAGAGAGCGCGAAGACATAGAGGGACAAGTAGCCGTTAAAGCAGATAAAAAACACGGTCGTACAAAGCAGAATCAGCAAATAGCACAACCGGTTAATCAGCATTTTGGCAGCGATCCTTTCTCGTTGAAATAAGGGAAGGGGAAACGGAGGGCTATTTTACCAGCTTGGGGGCTGGCACCTTTGCCGCAATCTCTTCCAGTACAGTGTGGGCGTCCTTGCCGCTCATTCTAGCCTGAGGCTCCAGGGCGACGCGGTGCTCCAGCACATCGTAATACAGCAGGTTAATGTCAGCGGGGACAATATAGTCTCTGCCGCCCATCCAGGCGGAGGCCCGGCAGGCCCGCACCAGCGCAACCCCGGCCCGGGGGCTGGCGCCTAGGCGCAGGGCGGGGTCTTCCCGGGTGGCGGTGCATAGCTCGGCCACATAGCGGTAAAGATCGTCGGCTACGTAAACCTGGGCGGCCTCCTGGCGCATATGCTCCACATCCTCCAGGGTGGCGGCGGGCTGTATGGAGTCTAGGGGGCGCTTGCCCTCGGTCTGTTTTAGAATAAAAACCTCCTGCTCGGCGCTTGGATAGCCAATGGAGAGCCGGAGCATAAACCGGTCCAGCTGGGATTCGGGCAGGGGCTGGGTGCCGGCAGTGCCTAAGGGGTTTTCTGTGGCAATAACAGTGTAGGGCTGGGGCAGGGGATAGCTGGCCCCATCCACAGTGACCTGTCCCTCCTCCATGGCCTCTAGCAGGGCGCTTTGGGTTTTGGCGCTGGTGCGGTTGATTTCGTCGGCCAAGAACAGGTTGCATAAAATGGCGCCTGGGCAGTACTCTAGGCGGCCGGTTTCCTTGTGGTACATAGAAAAACCCACCACATCGCTGGGCATGGTTTCGGGGGTAAACTGCACCCGGCTGAAACGCATGCTCATTGCCCGAGAAAACGCCAGGGCCATGGTGGTTTTTCCTACGCCGGGGTTGTCCTCTAGCAACACGTGGCCGCCGGCGATAATGGCCATTAATAGCTTACAGATAGCGGTATCTTTGCCCACAATGGCCTTGCGCACTTCGTTGATAATTCCCAGTGCCTTTGGCTGTGTCATAATAATCCCAGCTTTCATTCCAGAATAATGGGGTTTAAGGGCACAAAAAGCCTAGTAAAAAAGAATTCTGGCTATAAAACTGCCGGAAACTAAAATAGGGAAGTTTTACTTCTCTATATCAGCTCCGGCCAAAGAAAAAATATGGAGCGGACGACGAGGCTCGAACTCGCTACCTCCACCTTGGCAAGGTGGCGCTCTACCAGATGAGCTACGCCCGCATGACTGTTGCTTAATTATAACCCAAAAAGGATGAATTGTCAATCATTTTTTCAAAAATTCTCTCAATTTCTTGAAATTCAGCAAAGGCCAGGGGGCTTACCCCGGGTCTTTTTCCTTGTGCTCCTCCGCGGCCTTAGTTTTCTCCTCAATCTGGATTTCCCAATGGATAAGGAATGTAAGGGCAGCCCGCACAGCGATAATAGCGGCAACCAGGGCCACCTCAGAGAGCTCCCGGACAATAACAGTGCGGAGAATTTCGCTGCCCAGCTTAAACTCCAGCCCTAGGGCCATGCCTTGGGCCAGCTGAAGGCGGACAGCGGGATCCTTGCGGATATAGTTGAACAGACCTTTCACCCCGGCGGCCACAATGATGACAACACCCACCAGCTCAAAGCAGTGGATGGCAATGCCAACGCTGGAATCCAGCAGGCCGGCAAGAAAGAGCTGCAGCTGTTCCATAGGGACACCTCCGTAAGGGATTTTCAGGCAAAGGAGCACAATACTATTTTAAAAGATTTTGGGAGATTGTCAAGAGGCAGAAAGCGCCGGGAGTGTGCAACCGAGGAGATAAAGGTAAGCAAGAGAAGAAAAACCGCAGCTCT